>JBIKPC010000009.1:0-22100 GCA_044357675.1 Candidatus Planktophila sp.
CTTGATTCGTGTGTGATCTTGGCGAAGGAAGTGTGGGAAGCATCAGGACACGTTGCAACATTTAGCGATCCATTAACCGAGTGCACCTCTTGCCACAAGCGCTACCGCGCCGATCATCTTGAAGAAGCGTATGAAGCAAAGCATAAGAAGAAGCCAGAATCTTTAACTGACATTAATTGTCCTGCTTGTGGAAACAAGGGACAATTCACAACTCCAAAGCAGTTCAGCGGTTTGCTCAAAACATTTCTTGGACCGGTAGAAGATGAATCTGGGCTTGCATATTTGCGCCCAGAAACTGCGCAAGGAATCTTCATTAACTTTGATCAGGTAATGACAACATCACGCAAGAAGCCACCATTTGGTATTGGCCAAATTGGTAAGTCTTTCCGTAATGAAATTACACCTGGAAACTTTATTTTCCGTACTCGCGAATTTGAGCAGATGGAGATGGAGTTTTTCGTTGTTCCAGGTAGCGATGAAGAGTGGCATCAATATTGGATCGATACACGCATGGCTTGGTATGTAGATCTTGGAATCAACCCAGATCGCCTTCGTGTTTATGATCATCCAAAAGAGAAGTTGTCACACTATTCAAAGCGCACAGCAGATATTGAATACAAGTTTGAATTTGCCGGTACCGAATGGGGCGAGCTTGAAGGTATTGCAAACCGCACCGACTTTGACTTAAAGGCGCACTCTGCTGCATCGGGTAAAGATCTTTCATACTTTGATCAGGAAAAGGGCGAGCGTTGGACTCCATTTGTTATCGAGCCTGCAGCAGGTGTTGATCGCTGCACACTTACATTCTTAATGGATGCCTTTACCGAGGATGAAGCGCCAAATAGCAAGGGCGAGATGGAAAAGCGCGCAGTGTTAAAGCTTGATCATCGCCTTGCACCTATTAAGGCTGCTGTACTTCCACTATCGCGTAATGCCGATCTTTCTCCTAAGGCAAGAGATCTTGCAGCACAGCTTCGTAAGAACTGGAACATTGATTTTGATGATGCAGGTGCAATCGGTCGACGTTACCGTCGTCAAGATGAAATTGGTACTCCATATTGCATCACCGTTGACTTCGAAACACTTGAAGACAATGCAGTCACAATTCGTGATCGCGACACAATGGCGCAAGAGCGCATCGGCCTAGATCAGGTCGAAGCATGGCTAGCACCTCGTTTACTAGGTTGCTAAAGCCACTTTTACTTCCATTAGCAAGCGGTGATCATTACATTGATCCACCGGTTGTTCTAGCACCCATGGCTGGAATAACTAACGCTCCATTTCGCACATTATGTCGCGAACAAGGTGCAGGATTATTTGTTTCTGAAATGGTTACTGCGCGAGCATTAATCGAGCGTCGACCAGAAACATTGCGAATGATTGTTCCTGGCAAAGATGAATGGCCTCGTTCTGTGCAGTTATATAGCGTTGATCCAACAACAATGCGGGCTGCAGTAACAATGATCGGCAAAGAAAATCTTGCAGACCACATTGATATGAACTTTGGCTGCCCTGTTCCAAAAGTTACTCGCAAAGGCGGGGGAGCGGCACTTCCTTTCAAGCGCAAGCTGTTTAGTAACATTGTTGGAGCAGCTGTTGAAGCAGCAAAACCATTTGGAATACCGGTGACTGTAAAGATGCGCATTGGTATTGATAGTGATCATGAAACATATTTGGAAGCAGCTAAATCTGCAGCAGATTTAGGAGTCGCCTGGGTTGCATTACATGCTCGTACAGCGGCACAGATGTATGAAGGAAAAGCAGATTGGTCTGCAATTGCGCGTCTGGTTGAGCATTTAAAACCAACAGGAGTACCTGTTTTAGGCAATGGAGATATTTGGTCTGGGCGCGATGCAATCGACATGGTGGATCAAAGCGGTTGCGCAGGCGTTGTTGTTGGTCGTGGTTGTCTAGGACGCCCATGGTTGTTTACAGATCTAGTGTCAGCGCTAAAGGGTAATGGGCAACAGATCACCCCAACCTTGCATGAGGTGCGTGAAGTGATGTTCCGTCACGCAAATCTGATTGTTGAGTATTTAGAATCTGAAGATCGTGGAATGCGCGATATGCGCAAGCACATGGCCTGGTATTTGAAGGGCTTCCGAGTTCCTCGGGAAATTCGTCATGATCTTGGAATGGTTTCTTCACTGCAAGAGATGCGAAATCTTTTAGATCAATTAGAAGATCAGCCATATCCAACTGAGGTCGGAGGCAAACCGCGTGGTCGTACAAGCCATGGTCGCCCTCCAACCTTGCCAGATGGTTGGCTAAACGATCCCGATGAACTAGTTCATGTTGAACTAGAGGATGCGTTTTCAGGCGGATAAATGTTTATATTCAGATGGATTCGTCGCATAATTTCTTTGATTTTAATTCTTGCTTTAATCGGTCCTGCTTACGGTGTAGCTCAAGTATGGCGCGCTGCTAAGAATCCAATTGTCCGACAAGCAGATGTGATTGTTGTTTTAGGAACTGCGCAATTAAATGGCAAACCGGGTGATGCACTAGAGGCACGTTTAGTCGAAGCTAAGCGAATTTATGATCTTGGATATGCACCATCAATAATCACTGTTGGTGCTGGCGCACCAGGGGACAGAACAACTGAAGCGGCATCAGGAAAGTACTGGCTTCGTACTAACGGAATCCCAGCTAAGAAAATCACAGCAATCGAAGAAGGCCGCGATACCTTGGTAAGCACTAAGGCATATGCAGCTGTTATGAAGAAGCGTTATGTCAGCGATGTCATCATTGTGACTGATCCATATCACTGCAAGCGTGCGATGGCGATGGCAAATGATCAAGGCATCATTAGTACATGTTCACCTGTACAAACTGGCCCCAATACGATTGCAAATAGCGGCTATAAATATTTAATACGCGAAGCAGGTGCGTATTTGGTCTATATAACTGTAGGCAAGCGGGGGATACAGATAAGTGATCACTTACCTGAAGCAGATATTGTCACTAAGGTATTTCCATGAGTTACAGCGCATTTGACCAAGAACGGTTTTTAGATGAACCAGCAAAGCGCGCGGGCCGAACTGAATTCATGCGCGATCGTGCGCGCGTAATTCATTCAGCATCACTACGGCGATTAGCTGCAAAGACTCAAGTTGCAGTGCCATGGGAAAATGATTTTCAACGCACACGACTTTCGCACTCATTGGAGTGCGCACAGATAGGTCGCGAACTCGGTGAATCATTAGGCGCAGATCCTGATCTTCAAGATACCGCCTGCTTGTCTCATGACTTAGGCCACCCTCCCTTTGGGCACAATGGCGAAGAAGCATTGGCAGAGATCGCACAAGAGTTTGGTGGTTTCGAAGGAAATGCCCAAAGTTTTAGATTGCTCGTGCGCTTAGAGGCTAAAACAGTTGATGCGAATGGAAAGAGCATCGGACTGAATTTAACGCGTGCATCGTTAGATGGTGCCACAAAATACCCATGGCCACGATCTGAAAATCCTCGTAAATTTGGTGTTTACGATGATGATGTTGAAATCTTTACTTGGATGCGTACAAATGCACCTGTTGGCAAAAAATGTATTGAGGCCCAAATTATGGATTGGTCTGATGATTGTGCATATTCAGTGCATGATTTAGAGGATGCAATCTTTGCAGGGCAAGTATCGGTAAAGAATTTTGAACAAGATTTTGCAGAGCTGTACAAAGTTATGACGATTGATTACAAAAGCGATGCAACGGAACAAGAGGCAGTAGATGCCCACGCACGTTTATCGGCCCTTTCTGCTTGGCCACATTATTACGACGGAAGCCATCGCAGCCTTGCCCGCATGAAGGATTCAACAAGCCAATTGATTGGCCGCTTCGTTTTAGCTGCTGAAGTGCAAACTCGGAAAGTACATGGAGATGGACCTCTTTCACGCTATAGCGCTGATTTAGAAATCCCACGCGAACAAAAACTAGAAGTAGATTTCTTAAAGGCGATTGCTGGGCACTACTTGATTAATGCCGCACATTCACAAGATCGGTATGCAAAACAGCAAGTGATCATTGGCGAACTAGTCCAGATGCTTTTGAAATATCCCAACGAACTTGATTCGTACTTCCAGAAGCCCTGGAACGAGGCGGCAGATGAGATCGCCAAAATGCGCGTGATTATTGACCAAGTTGCCGCCCTGACTGACCCGGGTGCCTATGCCTTGCATGCGCGTCTACTTGCTAATCGGTAGGGTACGAACATGAGTGGTCGCATTAGAGATGAGGATGTTGCATATATCCGAGATCGTGCACCCATCGATGAAGTCGTTGCAGATTATGTTCAGCTAAAAAATGCGGGCGGCGGTCAGAAAAAAGGTTTGTGCCCATTTCATGATGAAAAGTCGCCTTCCTTTCATGTGACACCAAGCAAGGGATATTTCCATTGTTTTGGTTGCCAAACAGGCGGAGATGCCATCGCATTCTTAATGAAGATTGATCACCTGACCTTTACAGAAACTATCGAAAGACTTGCAGATCGCATTGGGTACACACTTCGATATGACGAGGGATCTGGCACTGGACCGGTTGTTACATCAGGAACCCGCAATCGGTTAATCGCAGCACACGCAGAGGCAGCAAAGTTTTATCAAGAACAACTTAACTCTTCTCCAACGGCTGCACACGGCCGCGAACTACTCACCAAGCGAGGCTTTGATAAGGCAGCCTGTGAACAGTTTGGTGTTGGTTATTCACCCGATGAATGGGATGGCCTGACAAAATACTTGCGTGCATTGGGATACACAATCGATGAGCTTGAGTTAGCAGGTCTTTCAAAAATGGGTCAACGCGGACCAATTGATAAGTTCCGCAATCGTTTGATGTGGCCAATTAAAGATATTTCAGGAGACATTGTTGGTTTCGGTGCCAGAAAATTAGCTAGTGATGAGGAAGATCAGGGGCCAAAGTACTTAAATACATCTGAAACTCCGATTTATAAGAAAAGCCAAGTTCTATACGGTTTAGATGTTGCCAAGAAAGAGATCGCAAAAAAGCGTCAAGCAGTCATCGTTGAAGGCTATACAGATGTAATGGCGGCCCACCTTGCAGGGATAACAACAGCGGTTGCAACCTGCGGTACTGCATTTGGTGCGGACCATATTCGCATTTTGCGCAGATTGCTAATGGATGATGATGCTTTCCGCGGTGAAGTCATCTTTACCTTTGATGGTGATGCAGCTGGGCAAAAAGCGGCTCTACGTGCATTTAGTGAAGATCAAAAGTTTGTGACGCAAACATTTGTTGCTGTAGAACCAGATGGCTTGGATCCCTGCGAGCTTCGACAGGAAAAGGGTGACCTTGCATTGCGCGATTTGATTGCTCGTCGAGTTCCACTCTTTGAGTTTGCAATCCGCGCAGAATTAAAACATCACAAATTAGATTCTGCTGAAGGTCGGGTTAACGCATTAAATAATGCAGCACCTTTAGTAGCCCAAATCAGAGATAAATCATTGCGTCCCGAATACACCCGACTGCTTGCAGGCTGGCTTGGCGTTGAAGTTGAAGTTGTTACTCGCGCTGTTTCGCGCGGTGTTAAGGCTGCACCGGTCAATCAAAGCGCAGCAGAAGAAACAACTGCACAACCTAATTTCAGGCCTGATCCCAATGAAGCACGATTAATTCTTGAACGCGAAGTTTTAAAGGCAAAGTTGCAAGAGCCCTCACTATTTGTCGGTGAACTATGGAGTTCAATAGAAGCGGGAGCTTTTACTCACCCTGCCTATGTTGCACTGCGAGCGGTTATTGATTCGGTAGATAAAATTGCACCAGATAACATTGCAGATGAGAATGTAAAGGCGTTGTTTACAGAGTTAACGGTCGAACCGATACGTGCTGATGGAAAGCCAACCGCTGTATACGTTGCAAGCATCGTGGCGCGTTTACGAGAAGTGGCAATTTCACGATCTATCGCCGAATTGAAATCATCGCTTCAGCGCTTAAATCCAGTAGAAAACGAGATCGAATACACCGCCGCTTTTGCCCAATTGGTTGCACTAGAAAGCGCCCGCCGGTCCTTGCATGATTTGGCGCTGGGTAGCCTCTAGTCTGGGTAGCCTCTAGTTTTTGCCCAAACCCGTGTGTGCGCTAGAGTTTGCGCTTGCACCGTTAATCCCTGATAGCTCAACGGCAGAGCAGTCGACTGTTAATCGACAGGTTCTTGGTTCGAATCCAAGTCAGGGAGCATGAAGTTCACGCGTAGATCCGCGCTTCGCATGGCCCTAATCGGGGCAAGTACAACTCTGTTTGGAAGCCCCGCCCTTGCTGCCAATCAGCAGATCGTTAAATTGAGCAAGATCAAAGTTGGTGGCACGCATTCTTTTCAACTGAAAAATGGTGCTCCTGCACTTCTCTTTCGCACCAAGACGGGTGTCTTTGCATACCAAACAATTTGTACCCATGAAGGTGGACTAGCTAAGTTTTTTGCTCCACGAAAGTTAATGGTGTGTGACGTTCATAACGCAAGCTTTGATCCATTCAAAAAAGGAAAAGTGGTTTCGGGTCCTGCAACTAGCCCACTACCAACTGTGAAAGTTGGCGTTAAGAGCGGCTGGGTTGTCCTTCTGTAAAAGTTGCACCAATAAGTAAGGCGTTTCTAAACTATCTCTCAGGTTAAAGTGAAAACTTGTCTTTAACTATGAAAGAGGTTGAGATGAAGAGAACATCGACAAAGGTCATTGCGGGATTCCTATTGGGAGCAACATTGGTCGGAGGTGTCGCAACCGCTGCCACATCGGAGCCACTTGGTGTAAAAGTATGCGTCGATAAAAGAAGCCAAGCAATTTTCTTAGCCGGCTCAAATGGCTGTCCAACTTCCAGAACCTCACTTACTTTGGGAGCTCCAACAATTGATGTAAAGAGCATCGCCTCACTTGTTACCCCATCAGTTGTTTCAATAAAGGTCACTTCAACCGCGGGTAGCGGCACAGGAAGCGGCGTGATCTACAAGTCAGATAAAACCACTTCCTACATCATCACAAATAACCATGTAATTGAAACTGCTGTTACTACCGGAACAATTTTGGTTGAATTATTAAACGGTGACACTATTTCAGCTCAAATCGTTGGTCGAGATGCCGCCTACGATATTGCGGTCATTAAAATTAATAAGGGCAACTTGCCTACAGTCACTGTTGGAGATTCATCTCGAATCAGCGTCGGTGAGTCAGTAGTTGCAATTGGTTCGCCACTTGGTCTTGCAAGCACAGTGACCAGTGGCATTATTTCAGCGTTAAATCGACCAGTGACAACAGGCACCGTGGGTGCGGAATCCTTTGTTAATGCAATCCAGACAGATGCAGCAATTAATCCAGGTAACTCTGGTGGAGCACTTTTGGATTCACAAGGTCGAATCATCGGAGTTAACTCTGCAATTGCAACACTTTCATCTGGTGGCACAAGTGGAAGTATTGGACTTGGGTTTTCGATTCCGATTAATGAAGCAAAGCGAATAATTGATGAGCTAATTGCTACAGGCAAATCGACTCGACCTGTTCTAGGGGTCTTCTTTGATACAACGTATACAGGTACTGGAGCAAAGATCCTGCGTCTGAGCCCTGGTGAAGGTGCCGAGAAGGCTGGGATTCCAGCAGGATCGATAATCACCGCTATTGATGGGGTAAAGATTGCCGATCAAGTTGGAGCGATTGTAAAGATTCGTTCCTATGCGCCCGGCAGCACAGTTACCGTAACTGTTGAACTTCCTACAGGTGGTTCTAAGAGTTTCAAAGTCATCTTGGGTACTGCGCCGTCAAATTAATGGAGCGTGGTTGAAATAGTGTCAGGGTATTGTTTGCCCATGGCACTATTTCAACTCAACGTCGCAATCCCTGATCGCCCGGGTTCATTAGGACTACTTGCATCTGCAATTGGCGCGGCAGGTGGAGACATCCGTGCGCTCGCAGTTGTAAAGGCTGAAGATGGCAAAGGTTTTGATGACATCACCGTTGCTATTCCGGGGAGCGATCCAACTGATCTGCTTAATGTTTTGGGTGCAATTGGTGGAGTAGAAGTCTTATCAATCATTCCGCTGTAACTCTTGATTTAACCTCTAGAAAGTATCTCTGCTCCCTGACTTGGAAGTGAAGTAAAAAAGCGCGGAGCCTTAAATTTCTTAGCTGCAAATGCACTTTCCACTGCGCGAATTGTTTGTGCTGTTTTTGAAGCATCAATCAAGGCGATAGCACTGCCACCAAAACCTCCACCAACCATACGTGAACCCAGCGCACCTGTGGCCAGTGATGCTTCTACCGCTGTGTCTAACTCGGGACAAGAAACGGTGTAATCATCGCGCAAGGAAATGTGGGATTCATTAATTAATTTCCCTACTTGCACAAAATCACCAATACTCAAAGCCTCTACACACTCTAGAACGCGCATCATTTCACCAACCGCATGCCGTGCTCTGATGTATTCGGTATGTGTAATTTGATCTCGAGCAGCATCTAACTGTGCCATCGTTAATTCACGCATCGATTTAACAGCTAATTTAGTGGCAACAGATTCACAGGATGCTCGTCGTTCTGCATAGCCACCATCGGTCAAAGCATGGTGTGCCTGAGTATCAATTATTAATAACTCCAGCCCGTGTGAGGCAACATCAAATGAAATGTTGCGAGTTGAAAGATCGCGGCAGTCAAGCAAAAGCGCGAATCCTTGTGTTGCCATCAGAGAAACAGATTGATCCATGATGCCGCAAGGGACACCCACATATTGGTTTTCAGCCCTTTGGGTTAGCCGGGCAAGTTCTTCTAGGCTAAATCCCATATCAAATAAGTGATTCATTGCAGTTGCTACAGAACATTCCAGCGCAGCAGATGATGATAAACCGGCACCAAGTGGAACATGTCCATCGATCATTATGTCGACACCGCTTGTCACACCCATGGACCACAGCACGCCTAGTGCGTAGCGCTCCCATTCACCCTTTAATCCTGGCTTAACATCGGTGATGTCTACTGTGACTATTTTGTTGCGACGCTGAGCAGATGCAATCCGAACCATGGAGTCATCTCGCTTTCGTACAGCGGCATAAGTTCTATCTTTGATCGCAAAGGGAAGAACAAAACCCTCGCTGTAATCAATGTGCTCACCAATTAAATTAACGCGACCAGGAGCAGCGGCTACCAAATCTGGCTCTTCGCCAAATGTTTCAAGAAATTTCTTGTCGATCAAACTCATTGTTAGGCCATAGATTTCAAAGTGTCTGAAACCATTACATTCAAATCTCTAGTTGGCTCCCAGCCCAGTTGTGACTTTGCTTTAGAAATATCTGCAATCAGAACCGCAGGATCACCCGCTCGGCGAGGGGAATCAAGAAATGGAATCTGGTGGCCTGCAGCAGTACTTGCCGCTGCCACAACTTGGCGCACTGAGTATCCAGAACCACTACCTAGGTTATAAATGTGGTGCCCGGGCTTGCCTAACGAATGAAGCGCCTTTAGGTGTGCATCAATTAAATCGATCACATGAACATAGTCACGTATGCAGGTTCCATCAGGTGTGGGCCAATCTGTACCAAAAATCTTTACTGGATTGTCAGTTGTACTGCGCAAAACATTAGGGATTAAATGTGTTTCAGGGTTATGTCGTTCAGCCAACCATCCACGCTGTGCTTTTAGTGCGCCTGCAACATTGAAATAGCGCAGCGAAGCAGCAGAGATTCCATGTTCGGCAGCTTCAGCTGTGATCATGTGATCAATTGCTAGCTTCGTTGCACCATATGGATTGGTCGGATTAGTCTCGGAGGTTTCAAGAATTGGAACAACCTTTGGCTCGCCGTAGGTGGCGGCAGAGGATGAGAAAACAATTGTGTTAATCGACTGTTTGCGCATTTCATCCAGCAGGATGCGGGTTCCGTCAACATTGACTGAATGATAGAGATCAGGTTTTTCCACCGATTCTCCGACTAGAGATTTACCTGCAAAATGCATTACCGCATCACACCCTGTTAGGGCATCTGCAACTTCAGCATTATGAAGAAGTGAACCCTGAACAAAATGCACGCCAGCAGGGACCGTATCGGCATGACCCATGCTGCAATCATCAAGTATCGAGACCTCAAAACCCTGGTTCATTAATACTTCAACGGCAGTAGAACCAATGTATCCAGTTCCACCTGTTACTAAAACTCGCATTACAGAGCTACTTCTCGCAACTGCGCTGCAGATTGTTCTGGACGCATGTCCATAATGAATGCACCCATTGCAGATTCCGAGCCAGCCAAATACTTCAATTTTCCAGGAGCACGTCGCACACTGGTGATTTGCCAATGCAGGCGCAATACATCGCGGCCAACTCGAACAGGTGCTTGATGCCACGCAGCGATATACGCCATTTCAATTCCAAAGACACCATCGAGTCTGCGCGTGATTTCTAAGGCAATCTCTGGAAACGCATCTCGATCGGCATCTGTTAAACCAGTCAGATCTGCAACAGGATTGAGTGGAGTTATGTGAATTTCAAATGGGTAGCGTGCGGCGTATGGAACATATGCGATCCAACGATCATTGCGGGCAATGATTCGCTCATTGTCTCTAATTTCACGGGCAACAACTTCATCAAATAAAACCTTGCCAGTTTGCTCCTTGTATTTATTGGCAGCAGCCAACATCTTTTCAACACGTGGGGGAATATATGAATAAGCATAAATCTGCCCATGTGGGTGGGACAGGGTTACGCCAATCTCTTCACCGCGATTTTCAAAAGGCGCAATGTGTTCAATAAATGGTTCTTGTGAAAGCTCACCTGTGCGATCAATCCACGCTTCAAGCAGTGTACGAACACGTTGTGGTGTTAAATCTTTAAAGGCGTTGCCATGTTCTGCGGTAAAACAAATAACTTCACACTTACCAGCGGCAGTCCCTAAATCAGTATCTGGACCAACCATGTCTGGAAGCGCCCAATCACCAACTGGTGGGCGCAATGATGGGGAGCGATTATCAAAGACAACTACTTCGAAATCCGCTTCAGGAATTTCAGTCAGTAAATCACCCGTGGTGGGACACAAAGGACATAGCTCTTTTGGTGGCAAGAAGATTCGTCCCTGACGATGAGCTGCCATTGCAACCCATTCATTGACCAATGGATCTAGGCGAAGCTCACCAATTCCTGGTTGTTCCTCCTGTGGCCTGGCATCTTCAACAATTCGCGCTTGGCCAGTGGTGTCGTAGTACCGGATTGTTCGACCATCGGCCATGTGGCGATCATTTCTGATGACGCCCGCTTTTAGTTTTTTACTCTCGACCATAGTGTCGTTACTCTACCTTTGTGAGTAAGCAATCTGCACTATTGAGCGCGACATCGTCATCACTTCTGCTGGAAGTAGTAGACGGGGCCCTTGTAATCCAACATTGGGGTGCACCTGTTCGTGGAGATCTCGCAGCTGTGCAAACCGCTATTCGACCATCAATTGCAAATAGCTCGTGGGACCAGCCGCAGTTTCCCGGAATCATGCGCGAGAGTGCCCGCGGCTTTTTAGGTCGCCCAACATTATCTGGACATCGAAATGGAAAAGCGTGGTCAACTAAGTTTGAGGTAACAGATTTTCATCATCAAGGAAATCATGCCGCGGTCACATTGCGCGATTTTCATGCAGAACTTGAAGTCGTTATTACCTTTGATCTAGATAGCCACGGAGTTTTATTTCAAAGAGCAACAGTTAAGAATTTAGCTGATACCGAATATTGTCTGAATGAATTTATTCATTGGTTGCCGCTTCCTAAAGAAGCCACACAAACATTAGATTTTGCAGGTCGTTGGTCTAATGAACGCAATCCACAACGCAAGGAAATTGCTACCGGTACCTGGGTTCGCGAATCCCGCGAAGGTCGTAGCGGACATAATTTTTCTGTTGCAGATATTGCTTTAACTGCACAGACTTCTTTCCAAGTTGGAAACGCTTGGGCTACAAGCATTGCTTGGAGCGGTAATTCGCATTATCTAGTTGAAAAACTATTTGATGGTTCGCAATCAATTGGTGCTGGCGAATTATTGTTGCCAGGCGAATTAATCTTGACCTCAGGACAAAGCTACGAAGCCCCAGCGCTAGTTTCTGTTTTTTCAGCGCAAGGTTTAGATGGAGTAAGCGCGGCGTATCACGCATATCTTCGAGCACGCGATGTTCATCCAAAGCGTGCTCGTCCTCTTACCCTGAACATGTGGGAAGCCTTGTACTTTGATCACAACGAAGAAAAGATCAAAGCTTTAGTTGATGTTGCTGCCGAAATAGGTATCGAGCGCGTAGTTCTGGATGATGGCTGGTTTCATTCCAGACGCAATGATCGCGCCGGGTTAGGTGATTGGGTTATCGATCCTGCTGTCTGGCCTAATGGCTTGTCGCCAATCATTAACTACATCAATGACAAGGGAATTGAATTTGGCCTGTGGTTTGAAGGCGAAATGATTAATCCAGATTCAGATTTGTATCGCGCGCACCCCGAATGGATTTTGCATGAAGCCGATCGCGTACCACCACTGTGGCGCCACCAGTTAGTTTTGGATATTGGCCATGAAGGGGCTTTTAATCACGTACTTGAGCAAACATCAGCTGTTCTTGCAGCTCACAACATTGGCTACATTAAATGGGATCACAACCGTGTGTTAGTTGATGCTGGCCACCTCGGTGCTGCTGGTGTTCATCGCCAAACACAAGCGATCTATCGCTTATTTGCCGAACTTAAGAAGCGCCATCCTGGACTTGAAATTGAATCATGCGCATCAGGCGGAGCACGGATTGACTTGGGTGTAATTGATCTAGTGGATCGGTTCTGGACCAGCGATAACAACGATGCACTAGAGCGCCAAACTATTCAGCGATGGACCGCTCAGGTTATTGCTCCCGAACTCCTGGGAACTCATATTGGACCTACACATGGTCACCAGACAGGACGCACATTAGAACTTTCTATGCGTGCAACAACAGCTCTTTTTGGTCACGCAGGTATTGAATGGAATATCACCGAAGCCACACCAGAAGAGCGAAAGCATTTAGCAACCTGGGCGCAGTACTACAAGAATAATCGTGCGCTTTTGCATTCAGGAAAAATGATTCGTGTTGATTATCCAGAACCACACGCATATCTACATGGGGTTGTCGCACCTGATGCCACCCGTGCAATTTTTGCTTACGTGCAATTAACTCCAACTGTTGCTATTCATCCATCACCATTGAAATTTCCTTGTCTCGATGAATCAGCAAACTATGTAATCAAAGCGGTGTTTCCTGCAGGCACACCACGATTTATGTTAATCACTCCACCTGAATGGATGGCGGGGATAACAATGTCGGGATCTGCGCTAGCTGCAATCGGAGTAACAGCGCCAATTCTTGCTCCTGCAAATGCATTCTTGATTGAAATTAGTAAGGCTTAATCAACCCAATTCAAGGTTCGCTCTACTGCCTTCTTCCACCCTGCATAACCTTGTGCTCTTTGTTCTGCTGTGCTTGTTGAATTCCACCGTCGAGATTGTTGCCATTGCTTTCGCACCTCTTCAGTTGAGGACCAAAAACCAACCGCTAAACCAGCTGCATATGCTGCACCAAGTGCTGTTGTCTCACCGATTAATGGGCGAGTGATATCGATGCCCATGACATCTGCCTGCATTTGCATACAGAAAGAGTTCGCAGTAATTCCTCCATCAACCCGCATTTCTTTCATCGGAACGCCACTATCGGCAACCATTGCGTCCATGACGTCACGTGTTTGATAGCAAATAGCTTCAAGAGCCGCGCGGGCGAGGTGCGCTTTGGTTGCGGCGCGAGTTAATCCAACAATTACTCCACGTGCATCACTGCGCCAATACGGAGCAAACAAACCAGAGAAGGCAGGGACAAAATAGACACCAGCAGTGTCTGCAACAGATGATGCCAAACCTTCAGTTTCTGCAGCATTGGAAATAATTCCCAATTGATCCCGTAGCCACTGAATTGCAGAACCAGTAACAGCAACTGAACCTTCAAGTGCGTAATGCGCTGGCGCATCTCCAAGTTTGAAACATACAGTTGTCAGTAAGCCATTTTTTGAGCGCACGATTTCAGTACCAGTATTGAGAAGAGCAAAGTTTCCGGTGCCATATGTTGTCTTTGATTCACCGCGCTCAAAGCAGACCTGTCCAACCATTGCAGCTTGTTGATCTCCCAAAATTCCAGCGATTGGAATTGCTGTTCCGAGTGGACCGTGAGGATCCGTCATTGCATACACTTCAGAAGAAGATTTGATTACCGGCAGAGCAGCACGAGAAATTCCAAAGATAGATAGAAGTTCTTCATCCCAATCTAACGTTTCAAGGTTCATTAATAAGGTCCGACTGGCATTAGTTACATCAGTCGCATGCACACCTGTGCGGACCCCACCAGATAAATTCCATAGGATCCAAGAATCAATTGTTCCAAAGCGGGCATCAGCGCTATTTGCAGCCGGAACATTTTTTAGAAACCAATTCATCTTGCTGCCCGCAAAATAAGGAGCAATTGTTAAGCCTGTTGTGTGGCGGATCTTTTGTTGTTGAGCATCAGACAGAGTTGCTAAAAATTCAGTTGTTCTGGTGTCTTGCCAGACGATCGCATTTGACAGTGGTTGACCTGTGCGCACATCCCACACCACGGTGGTTTCACGCTGGTTGGTAAGCCCAATTGCTGCTAAATCTGAGCCCAATATGTTTGCTTGCTTCAGAGCACCAGTAATAACCTCTTGAACACGTTCCCATATTTCAGCTGCGTCATGTTCTACCCACCCCGCCTGCGGAAGGATTTGGCGATGCTCTAATTGATGTTGTCCAACAACTTGGCCTGCGTGGTCAAAGATCATGAATCGAGTACTACTAGTGCCTTGATCCAAACTGCCGATATATGTCCCGATGTTTGCCACTGCGCATAACCCCTCGCCGTAAGTTAGGCTTAGCGTACCCACTGAATACGGAGAAGCAACGTATATGTTCTTGTCACAACTTGGCCCAGACCAGCGTGACTCTGCCATTACCCAATTAGGCACCGAACAATTCGACATTCTTGTAATTGGTGGGGGAGTAAACGGCGTAGGAGCCGCCCTAGATGCTGCAGCTCGGGGATTAAAAGTCGCCCTTATTGAGTCGCAAGATATTGCTGCTGGAACATCAAGTAGATCCAGCAAGTTAATTCATGGTGGCCTTAGATATCTTGAACAATACGATTTCAAATTAGTACGTGAAGCCTTACACGAGCGAGAGTTAATGGTTTCGACTTTGTGTCCGCACCTTGTTAAGCCAGTTGGATTTTTATTTCCGCTAACAGAAAAGTTTAAAGAGCGCACATATGTCGGAGCAGGACTTGCGCTCTATGACGCACTACGTGGATTTCAGCGAGCAATGCCATGGCACAAGCACTTGAGCCAAACACAAATCAATGAGATTGCACCATCTTTGCGCCATGACCTTGTAACTGGTGCGATCAAATACTTTGATGCTCAAGTTGATGATGCCCGCCACACAATGTCTGTTGCACGTACCGCCGTTCGACATGGCGCAATCATCGCGACCCAAGTTTCTGCAGAATCTTTAATCCGCCAAGGAAAGCGAGTAGTGGGTGTTAATGCCCTTGATTTAGCATCTGGTAAGAAGATCGCCATCAAAGCAAGTGCCACAATTATGTGCGCCGGCGTGTGGAGCGATCAATTACACGAGCGCTTTGATTTAACCCCCGGATACAACGTCACCATGAGCAAAGGCGCTCACATTGTTGTCCCTGGCTCTGCAATCAAATCTGACGCCGGAATCATTGTGAAAACCCCAGTCTCTGTCTTGTTCTTGATTCCATGGGGAGACAAATGGATTGTCGGTACAACAGATACACCATATGAAGGTGACCGAGCAGAACCGTGTGCGACCAAAGAAGATGTTCAATATATTTTGGATCAGGCCAACAGAGTTCTTGAACCAAAATTACGCGCCGAAGACATCATTGGCGTCTATGCGGGATTGCGTCCACTAGTTGCAAACAATAAGAGTGCAACAACCACAAAACTTTCACGCGAACACACAGTAGATCGACCAGCTGCCGGATTTGTTTCTATTGCTGGCGGTAAGTACACGACCTATCGAGTCATGGCTAAGGATGTAGTAGATCGCGCAGTCATCGAACTTCGTAGATTGACACAAGAATCTGTCACAGAAAAACTGCCCTTAGTAGGTGCCGATGGCTACTTTGCGCTAGAGCAACAGAAAGAGCGCATTGCCCAAGAGTCTGGAGTTGATGTAGCAACAGTTACACATTTGCTCAATCGCCATGGATCGTTGATTAGCGAGATTCTTGATTTGCTGAAATCGCAACCAAAACTGGCCGGCAAATTAGATTCAGATTTACCGTATATCAAGGCTGAAATTGTTTATGCAGCTTCGCACGAAGGTGCACGCTCTGTCGATGATGTCATTTCTCGCCGCACACGTTTATCTTTTGAGGCGGTCAATCACGGGGTCCATCTTGCAGATGAGATTGCAACACTAATTGCTCCGGTTCTTGGCTGGACCGCCAAGGAACGAAAAGAGTCAGTTGCTCAATACACAGAATTAGTCGAGCGTGAAATAGCAGCTCTGGGCCAGCTACTTACAGTTAATTCTTAATCTGTCCTCGGCAACCATCAGTAGTCGGTTTTTTCGTCGCAGTCGTTGATGGAGTTGGCTTAGGTGTTGGTGTTGGCCCTTGGGTAACTTCAAAAAATACTGGAAATGTTGATTCCGCATGAGTTCCTGAAACATCTTGGAACAAAACTTTTCCACTATATGTACCGGCTGGCACGCCTTTAAGGGCAAGAGTCCAGACACCGCTGGTTTCACGCATAATTGTTTGAGTTGGTCTAATTGCAGGCATCGTTGCTTTGTCAAAGACCAATTTTACGGATCCAGTGACAACTGGAGAACCACTTGGTCGAACAACATTTACTTTGAAAGTTACAAGCTTGTTAGTTGTGCTTGCTGATTGGCCGACAACAGTTAACACCGTCGACTCGAGTTTAGGCATGAGATCTACAAGAGTAGGTGTCCAGATTCCTGTCACTAATTCTAAAAATGATGAGGGTGTTCCTCGAAATACATTGAGATCTAATCTATTTCCAGGCACGCCGTACTTAGGCGCAATTCCACAGGAGGAGTATTGCCATACCGTCCATTGAGAGTCGCAATTTGCACCAGTCCATGAGTGGACGTAACAGCCACCAGTTTTCATTCCTGGTTGATTAATTGGGTTTGCTGGGTCGATTGCATATTGAGCCAGCCACAACGGATATTGGGCAAGCTCAGGTGTGCGAGTCATCGAACCTTCTAAAAAGCTTGCATATGAATAAAGTATCGGTGTTTTGCCTGTTTTCTCTTTAACAGATGCCAGGAAAGTTGTAGCCCACAAGGTTACAGCGCTACGTGTTGCATACTTTTGACACGCACCAGTTGATGAGTAGCGCACACACTTATTCTCAAGATCTAAGGCGTATGGCAAATCTCTTTCACTGTAACCACCCAGCGATGCAAGACGCCACACAACTTTTTGTGCTTGCGCTAAAGCATCTTTCTTAATTCCTTCAGGATCTGTCACATCAGGCAAGACTGCATAGTGATAAAAACCTGTGTAGATCCCGGCAGCTTGCGCAGCATGGTGATCCATCGCAGCATATTTAACCGCCAGCAGATCGGCAGACTCTCGGGTATCAGATGCCTTAATGAATACAAATCGCATTCCAGCCTCATACATCTTTACAAAATCAATTTGCTTATCGTTGGGATGCTGCCAACGACTTATATCCGCGCCATGGATGCGACCACCAGGGCCAGTTAAATCAATAAATTGCGCGGGGTCTGTGTTGGTGATTTCAGGTTGTTGCTTGACAGAGATTGACCGTATCGGCGAATACAAACTTTTGCCACCAATAACCGAAACAGCGCGATAGCGAACATTTGCGTTCAGTGCAGTTGCCAGGGCAGTTACTTTCCAGGTTCCAACTTTGGTGACCTTCGTCGTAAAGCGAGTTGTAGTCCATTTTCCATCTAGGTCTACTTGGATTTTTATAGTTGTGCCCGTGCGGTTTGGTTTGAGACTTCCATAAAGTGTTAGCAATGTTTCAGAGGCGCTGGGTGTCTGTTTGATCGACATAGATAAAGTCGATGCAGCTGCTGCCGTTTGTGGAGCGCCAACAATTCCAACCACCAATGAAATGGCCAATAGATAGATTTTGACTCTCATTGTTCGACAATCTCTACATCAATGCCGATAGTAGATTTAATTGCCAGTTGAAGGGCTGATTTCAAATTTGGACGAGTTTCTGAGTACTCGTGAGATGTCGCAAATTTGCGACTATCTGAAAAATCCAAGATCAACACCCCATTCTCAAATGAACTTAAACGCGCATCAAAGTATGCAATCCATGCGACACGATTGTCAGATTCCAAGGCATCCAGCACTTGATTCCACTGTAAACGAATTTGCTGGAGCTCCATAGGCGCGAACTTTACCTTTGGCGGTTGAGAGAAGAGCACAATTAGTGAGTTGGCGCGCCAATCCACTTGAAGTATTCGCCAACTAATTGCACCCGTAAGTTCTTTGTTCTGTCCGGCTGAACATCAAGCACCAAAGCAATGCGAGAAACGATCTGCTCTATCGCCTTTTCGCTGACATATCTGATTCGACCAATCTCAGCATTTGTTAATCCATCCGCGACTAGACGCAAGGTATCAATCTGAAGATCGGTTAGATGTGAAATCAAATTTTCCATAGCTTTTTCCTGATTGGAAACGCTTCCATTGACCCAAGCAACTGGTGACTCTGAGACAAAAATTCGTGATTCGGAAATAACATCGCACAATGAAGCAACACTGTTCATCGACTTCTTTATAACAACCTTGCTCCCGGTGGGAATTTCACGGTTCATTTCTCCGAGCAATCTAAGGTCTGCGCATGCAACCAAAATAACCACACCGATATTTGGGGACTCCTTGCGGATTATGGCTGCTATAGCGATTGAGCGCTCATTAGTTAAGTGCATATCTATTAGTAAAACGTTGGGTTGCATGCTGCGCATTAATAACATTGCTGAAGATTGCTTTCGAGCTTCACCAATTACATTTGTTCCATGCATTTTGAGTGCGGCAGCGATTGTGGATAATTCAAAAGCATCATCCATAACCAATAAAACTCGATCACTCATAGTGCAAAGTTACGCCTGGTTTCAAGCAATTGACACAGAATCAAGAGTGAAATGAGAGTTGGCATTACATAGGGGAATCCCTATTTAGGTACTACTTAATAATGCGCGAGATAACGCTTGGGATTGAATTAATTATTGATTCAGCGTTAATTGGGCCACCGTTTGATGCGGCATCTGCAGCTCGCGCATGAATGAACGCGGCAGATGCTGCAACTGCTGCCAAATGGTTGTAATCATTGAGAATTTCTACGGTGTTAGTTGCAACCAATGAACCGATAATTCCTGCTAAAACATCACCCGTGCCTGCTGTTGCAAGCCATGGGGTAGCAGTTGGCAATTCGATTAACAATGAATCATTAGCAACATATGTTGTGGAACCTTTTAGTAAAACAGTCACGCCTAAAGTATCAGCAGCTTCTTGCACCCACTTTTTTGGGTTGCCCTCAATAGCTTCGGCAGAAACACTTATCCCACGTGAGATCAAAAGCTTTGAGAGTTCACCGCTGTGTGGAGTAATTACCGTGGGTTGTTCTAATGAGCCCGCCAAATGCAATGCACCAGCATCTAAAACTGTTGGGACAGATTGCAAGGTGGCTAATTTAAACCAGCGATGGCGCAGCCAGGTGGTGATATCTGAATACTTCTTGGCTTCAATTCCACTTCCCATTAACCATGCCGTTACTTTTCCAGGTTGAACAACCACGGATGGAGTTGAATGCAGAACAAGATGCGCCAAACCCGATGAACTGTGAAAGCGAATCATTCCGATACCTGTGGCAGAAGCCGCCGCAGTAGTTAAGACAGCAGCTCCTGGGTACTGTGCAGAACCTGTAATTACACCAAGAACTCCGCGACTGTATTTATGGTCAAGATCAGAAGGGGTGATGATGCACTTGGCTGTGTCTCTAGCCGTCCACTTTTTTGAAGTTCTGGTCATGAGCTCAGCCTATCTCTCATAATTTGCGAGCCCTAACCGCTGCAACCATACTGAGCACAATAATTGCTACAACAGGGGGAATCATGGACGCAAAGTGCCCAGTCGCACACGGTGCAAACACTCAAACAAGTGAATCAAACACATACTTATGGCCCAACACCCTCAAACTAGATATTTTGCATCAACATGACCGTAAGACAAATCCTCTTGGTGAAGATTTTGATTATCGCGAAGAAGTTAAAACTTTAGATTTTGCATCCGTTAAAAACGATCTACATCAATTCATGACCCAAACCCAAGAGTGGTGGCCAGCTGATTGGGGTCATTACGGCGGATTAATGATTCGTATGGCATGGCACTCTGCGGGCACTTATCGCGTTGCCGATGGACGTGGCGGTGCTGGTACCGGAAGTTTTAGATTTGCTCCACTTAATTCATGGCCAGATAACGGCAACCTTGATAAAGCACGACGTTTGTTATGGCCGATCAAGCAAAAGTACGGAAACAAACTGAGCTGGGCTGATTTGTTTATCTTGGCCGGAACAATTGCATACGAGAGCATGGGCTTAAAGACTTTTGGTTTTGCCTTTGGTCGAGAAGATGTATGGCACCCAGAAAAAGATATCTACTGGGGTTCAGAGTCTGAATTAATGATGCCAAGTGATGAGCGATATGCAGACACTACTGATGCAAGCTCTTTGGAGAATCCACTAGCTGCAGTGCAGATGGGCCTTATTTATGTAAACCCTGAAGGTATCAATGGTGTTTCAAATCCATTGCTAACTGCCCAACATATCCGTGAAACATTTGCACGCATGGCGATGAATGATGAAGAAACCGTTGCACTTACTGCCGGTGGTCACACAGTTGGTAAGGCACACGGAAATGGTGATGCATCACTATTGGGACCAGCACCAGAAGCTGCAGATATTTTTGAGCAAGGCTTGGGCTGGAACAATCACACAAAGCGCGGCGTTGGTCGCAACACTGTGACAAGCGGTATCGAAGGCGCGTGGACAACAGAGCCAACTAAGTGGGATGCCGGTTACTTTGAAATGTTGTTTAAGCATGAATGGGCACTTGTTAAATCTCCAGCAGGTGCACACCAATGGGAGCCAACAAATATTCTAGAAGCAGATAAGCCGGTAGATGTTGAGGACTCATCAATTCGCTACAACCCAATGATGACTGATGCGGATATGGCCATGATTATTGATCCGATCTATCTAGAGATTTCAAAGAAGTTCCATGAAGAACCTGCTCACCTAGATGATGCATTCGCACGCGCCTGGTTTAAGTTAACCCACCGCGACATGGGACCAAAGGTTCGCTACATCGGTCCAGATGTTCCAACAGAGGATTTGATTTGGCAGGATCCAATTCCTGCAGGAACAACTTCTTATGATGTTGCCGCAGTGACAGCAAAGATCAATGCTTCGGGACTATCAGTTTCAGAGTTAGTAGCAACAGCATGGGACAGTGCACGCACATTCCGTGGCTCTGATCTACGTGGAGGAGCTAACGGATCTCGCATTCGTTTAGAACCAGCTCGTAATTGGGAAGGTAATGAGCCTGCACGTCTAAACAAGGTTCTTGCCGTTCTAGAACCAATTGCAAAGGAAGCTGGCGCAAGCATTGCAGATGTAATTGTTTTAGCTGGAAACATCGGTGTTGAAAAGGCTGCAGCTGCAGCAGGTGTGACGATTTCAGTTCCCTTTGCACCAGGCCGCGGCGATGCAACACAAGCACAAACAGATGCTGCAAGCTACGCAGTCCTTGAACCAATTCATGATGGTTTCCGCAACTGGGTCAAAAAAGATTACGCCGTTACACCTGAAGAGTTATTGCTAGATAGAACTCAGTTGATGGGTTTAACAGCCCCTGAAATGACAGTTCTTATTGGTGGAATGCGCGTTCTTGGTACTAACCATGGCGGTACATCTCATGGAGTGTTTACAAAGAATGTTGGAGCACTTACAACAGACTTCTTCGTAAACCTGACAG
>JBIKPC010000046.1:0-6620 GCA_044357675.1 Candidatus Planktophila sp.
TTCGCCGTATACCGGTTCTGGAATAGAGCCCGCGTTATGTTCAACCAAACTCCACTGACGGGGATTACGTTCGAGAATGGACCACGATGCATTTGAGAGACCGCCGATTACACCCCAATGCGACATCGGAAGCTGAAGCAAAGATCCAAGAATGCACCTGGCCGTGCCACCATGCGTCGTAACAACTAATACCTGATCAGTTTTATCGCCTAGCGCTTTCTTAATTGCACGTATTGCACGATCTGCAACTTGACTGCGACGTTCACCGGTTGTGCCCGCTGGATTATCTTCACCATCTATCCAACGAATAAAGTTATCGAAATCCTCTGCGCGATTTTCTGCGCCAGTTTTTCCTTCCCATAACCCGCCATCTGTTTCGCGCAGATCTGCATCAATATCAACTGTTAGTCCAGTTAAATCAGCAAGTGCTTGCGCAGTATTTCGAGCACGTCCTAGGTCACTTGAAATAACTGCAGTTGGATTCATCCCTGCCAAAATCTGAGCAGCATGCTTTGCTTGGAAGATTCCTACTTCATTTAAATCAATATCTGAATGACCTTGGAATCGGTTAACGACATTCCAATCTGTTTGGCCGTGTCGCCATAAAACAACTCTGTTAGCGGCCATTAACTGCAGCCTCTTTCACAGCCTCCAACTCGATTGTTGGGCAGTCATTCCATAGACGATCAAGCATGTAGTACTTACGTAGCTCGGCGCTTTGGACGTGTACAACTAAATCTGAGTAATCAAGAAGAATCCATTCAGCGCCATGTTCGCGGCGAATTGGCTTGTCTCCTGCTGCTGCAAGTTTGCGTTCAACTTCATCGGCAATCGAGTCAACCTGCGCTTCATTTTGACCGGTTACGATCAGAAAAACTTCGCTGAGAACCAATTGATCTGAAAGATCAAGGGCTACAACATCTACTGCGATCTTATCGATGGCAGCATGTGCAGCAATCTGAGTAATCTCGTGGGTTCTTTTGCTAATTGTCATAGAGGTTATTCTCTCGTATAAATGCAGCCACTGATGACGAAACATCCGCGCTCAAACCTTCTCGAATTGTGGTCGCTGCCACTGGCAAAGCCCCAATATCAATTCCATTTCCTTGAAATCCGGGACGTGAAATAACTACAAATTCGACCATGGCGCGAAGTTCATCAATGCGGTGCCACTGATCTAACTTGTCAGCTGCATCCTGTCCCACGATTAGAACAATTTGATCATCTGGATAATTCTGAACAACAGCTTCAACGGTATCAATGGCAAAGCTTGGACCAGTTCGCAAAACTTCAATGGGATTGACTTGAACTTTGCTAGCTACCTCTGTTGGTAAATCTAAAAGCGCCAGTTGACACATTGTTCGTCGTTGTTGGGCCGACGCGTGTGGTGCTTGGTCACGCAGCAAGGGTTGTCCCGCGGGCACAACTAAAAGTTGATCAACAATTTTCTTTTCAATGATTTGGGTAATTACATGCAAATGACCCACATGAATTGGGTCAAATGTTCCACCGTAAATACCTACTCGGGACAAATTAGTCTCGGTCTAGGCGAAGTACTAAATAAAGAAGTACTGTGAAAACCACAAATGCAAAAATGCCAAAA
Organism: Candidatus Planktophila sp.; assembly: GCA_044357675.1. Lineage (GTDB taxonomy): Bacteria > Actinomycetota > Actinomycetes > Nanopelagicales > Nanopelagicaceae > Planktophila. Next base: position 1,604 of record JBIKPC010000046.1, read on the forward strand.
GCAAGTGGTGAAGCTGGAAGTTCTCGGTGCATCTCTTCTGCAAGATTAATCATGGATGAAATACTACTACTTGCCAGCTAGAAGCTCTTTGAACTTCGCCTCATCAATAACGGGCACGCCTAGTTCTTGTGCCTTAGCTAACTTTGAACCTGGGTCTGAACCCACTAAAACGTAATCTGTTTTCTTAGATACAGCAGATGCGGCTTTCCCGCCATGTCCGGTAATTGTTTCGCTAATGCCGTCTCGAGAAAATGACTCGAGCCCTCCAGTAACGACAAAGGTTAATCCAGCCAAAGTCTGTGGCAATGTTTGTGTCGGTTCATTAATCATGCGAACCCCTGCTGCATCCCACTTGGAAATAATTTCTTGGTGCCAATCTATTGAGAACCATTCCACGATTGAATCAGCGATGATCTGGCCGACTCCATCAACATCTGCGAGTTGTGCTGCTGATGCCTTTGAAATCCCATCAACCGAACCAAGTGCCGCTGCCAAACCTTGCGCGGCAGTTGGTCCAACATGGCGAATAGAAAGTGCAACCAACGTTCGCCACAAAGGTCTGGTCTTTGCCTCTTCCAACGCTGCAAGCAACTTGTCAACATTTGCTGCTGGTGATCCATCTTTCTTGGTAAAGAATTCAGATGTAACAAGTTTTTCAGCGGTTAAGTCAAAGAGATCTGACTCATCTGTAATGATCTTTGAATCCAATAATGCAACTGCGGCTTCGTAACCCAGTACATCTATATCTAATGCTGCACGCGAGCCGATGTAATAAATTCGCTCACGTAACTGTGCTGGGCAACTTTGTGTGTTTGGGCATCGAATATCTACATCACCTTCGGTCATGGCGCGAAGATCTGATCCGCATTCAGGACACTGAGTTGGCATTACGAAAACTGTTTCATTTCCGGTTCGCTTATCAATTACGGGGCCCAAAACTTCTGGAATCACATCGCCAGCTTTTCGTATTACAACGATGTCTCCAATCAAGACACCTTTGCGAACAATCTCTTCGGCATTATGCAAAGTTGCATTAGTAACTGTTGAACCTGCAACCTTGACTGGCTCCATAAATGCAAAAGGTGTTACACGCCCTGTGCGACCAACGCTTACCTTGATATCCAATAACCTAGTTGTCACCTCTTCAGGTGGGTACTTAAAAGCAATGGCCCACTTAGGCGCACGAGATGTAAAACCCAACTGTTGCTGTTGTGCTAAAGAATCTACTTTGATTACAACGCCATCAATTTCATGCTCAACATCATGGCGATGTTCTGCATAGTGCTGAATAAACTTTTCAACCTCTTTTCGTGTGCCACACACTTTAAATCGATCACTCGTTGGCAAACCCAGTGTTTTCAAATCGCCATATGCCCCACTTTGGGAATCAAAAGTGATTCCTTCCTTTGCTCCGACTCCGTGCACCACAACAGATAGTGGACGTGCCGCTGTAACACGCGGATCTTTCTGACGTAATGATCCGGCCGCCCCATTTCTGGGATTAGCAAATAATTGTTTACCTGATTCTTCGAGGGAATCATTGAGCTCATTAAAAGCTGCAATAGGAAAGAAAACTTCTCCACGCACTTCAATCAATGATGGAAGATTTTTACCATTTAAGGTGTGCGGCAAATTCTTAATCGTTTTAACATTGAGGGTCACATCTTCGCCGGTAACACCGTTGCCTCGCGTTAAACCACGTACTAACTGACCGTTCTCATAGGTTAAGTTGATTGCTAGACCATCGACTTTGACTTCGCACAAATACATTGGATCCGAGACTTCTTTTTCAACGCGATCAAACCAGGTAGCTAACTCCTGAAGATCAAAGACGTTATCAAGACTCATCATCTTTTCAATGTGGTCACGTTGCTCAAACTGAGTAGCGAACCCTCCGCCAACATGTTGTGTTGGTGAATCTGGTTCGCGAAGTTCGGGGTTTTTATCTTCCAGCACCTGTAATTTGCGCAATAGCTCGTCAAACTGGGCGTCAGTAATCGTTGGCTGATCTAAAACGTAATACTTAAATTGATGATCCCGAATCTCATTGATTAGTTCGGTCATTGCATGACGCGGGTTAGTGCTCATTCAGTCTCACTAATTGTTGCTGATCCAACGACGCGATCACCATCATAAATAACCATTGCTTGCCCTGTTGCTAATCCCAATAATGGCTCTTCTAACGTGGCAATAAGCAAGGTGCCATCGAAATAATAAGTACATGGCAATGCTGCGCCATGGGCGCGTATCTGCACAAATCCTTGCTGAACTTGTTCAGTTACTGCCGGACCACACCAGACCGGACGCTCTCCACGCATAATGGTGATCGCTAGATCTTCGCGCGCGCCAACGACCACAGTGTTACTTACTGGTTCAATCTTTAGCACAAACCGTGGAGATCCATCCGCTGTCGGAACAGTTAGTCCTAATCCTTTGCGTTGTCCGATTGTGTATGTGTAGGCACCTTTGTGTTCGCCGATCTTGTTTCCATCTTGATCAACAATTGGTCCTACTTCACTACCTAGGCGATCACGTAACCACCCTGCATTGTCACCAGATGGAACAAAGCAAATGTCATGGCTATCTGGTTTTTGCGCAACAGCCAAGCCACGCTTTTCTGCTTCAATCCGAATATCAACTTTGGTGGTATCCCCCAAAGGAAATATCGCACCTTCAATTTGTTCGACGGTTAGTACAGATAAAACATAGGACTGATCTTTGGAATGATCTACCGCACGATGCAATGTCTTTCCAGTTTCGTTAATTTGTGTTCGTGCATAGTGCCCTGTTACAACGCCATCAAATCCCATAGCGCGCGCACGATCTAAGACTGCTGCGAATTTAATTTTTTCATTACAACGCAAGCATGGGTTTGGGGTTCTGCCAGCGGCGTACTCTGCTAAGAAATCTTCCACCACGCCATCATGAAACTCTTCTGCCATATCCCAGATATAAAAAGGGATTCCAATTACATCGGCTGCTCGTCGGGCATCATGTGAGTCTTCGATTGTGCAACAACCTCGTGCGCCAGAACGATACTTTTGTGGATTCGCAGCAAGAGCCAGGTGCACGCCAATGACATCGTGTCCAGCTTCTACTGCGCGGGCAGCAGCTACCGCCGAATCAACTCCACCGCTCATTGCTGCAATCAATTTCATAGGTGCGCCGCCCGTCCTCGGCTAATTACATCGGGCAATACTGACAAAACGAAATCAACATCTGCCTGCGTAGATGTGGCCCCAAAAGAGAATCGAAGTGATGACTGGGCTGTTTCTTCCGTATGACCCATGGCAAGAAGTACATGGCTGGCCTCATGCACACCCGCACTGCACGCTGATCCAGTCGATGCTGACACATGGGCGCTATCTAATAGCAATAACAAGGTATCGCTCTGAGTTCCGGGAAATGTCACATTCACGATTCCGGGCAATCGAGCACTGTTTTCACCATTTATATAAGCATCTGGGATCATCCGTTTAACACCAGAAATAAATGAGTCTCTTAAAACTGACACTTTGTTTGCATCATATGAATCCTTAACAGCTGTTGCAAAGGCAACAATGCTGGGGGCGTTTAATGTTCCACTGCGGATTTCTCGCTCTTGTCCCCCACCATGTAGCAACGCTGGAATTTCAAATGCACGACGCAAAATCAGCGCACCGATACCAAGCGGTCCACCAACTTTATGAGCACTAAGAGTCAAAGCTGTTGTGCCAGATTTTTTGTAAGAAAGTGATGTTTTTGTAAAACTTTGTACCGCATCTGTATGAACAGGGATATCTGCTGCGATAGCCACAATCTCCTCAATTGGTTGCAGCACGCCTGTTTCATTATTGGAATGCATAATAGAGATAACTGCAATTTCAGATCCGCGTTCAGCGACAAGCATGCGTAGGAAATCTAAATCAACAACACCATTTGCTGTGATTGGAACTTCTATAACTTCTGCGCCTTCATGAGTTTTTAACCATTGTGCTGGATCTAAAATTGCATGATGTTCGATTGCTGAAATTACAACAACATTTTTGCCATTCTTCTTGCCGTTCCAAAACAATCCCTTTAAAGCAATGTTATTTGCTTCTGTTCCCGAGGCGGTAAAGATGACTTCGGATGCAAGGCAGTCAATCTTTTGTGCAATAACTTCGCGGGCATCTTCTAGTGTTTTACGAGTTGCACGACCATGTGTGTGCAGGCTTGAAGGATTTCCGAGTTGTTGTAATTGATCAGACATAGCCGAAAATGCGGCAGGCGACATTGGAGTCGTTGCGGCATGGTCTACGTAGATCGAAGGCACGGGCCTAAGTCTATGACTTGTGGGCTTTAATGCCTTCCGTTGCCTTTGGCAGCACAGCAAATAGATCTCCAACTACGCCAAAATCTGCAATTTCAAACAATGGCGCTTCTGGGTCTTTATTTACAACAACAATGGTCTTACTTGTCTGCATACCCGCACGGTGTTGGATCGCACCTGAAATTCCATTTGCAACATACAGCTGCGGACTAACGGTCTTGCCAGTCTGACCAACTTGATATGAATGTGGATACCAACCTGCATCAGTTGCTGCGCGAGATGCACCAACTGCTGCACCCAATACATCAGCAAAGTTTTCTACAGCACTGAAATCTCCATTTGTGCCACGTCCACCTGAGACAACAATGTTTGCTTCAGTTAGTTCTGGACGACCACCTTGTACTGGAGGTTGTGAAGATGTAACTGTAGCTTTCTTAGAAGCATCAGAAACTGACAATGAGAGTGTTTCAACATTTGGTGTTGATTCTGTTATATCTGCATCTACAGAATTAGGGCGCACAGTAATAATCGGTGTGCCATGTGAAACCTTTGAGTGAACTGTTGTTGAGCCACCAAATACCAACTGAGTTGCAGTGATGTCAGCTGAAACATCAACGGCATCGGTAATGATTCCAGAACCAGTCTTAACCGCTGTTCGGGCAGCAACTTCCTTACCAAAAGCATGTGATGCAATAAGTACGCCAGATGGAGATTGTGCGGCAATAA
>JBIKPC010000010.1:0-20976 GCA_044357675.1 Candidatus Planktophila sp.
GTTGTGAATGTGGCTCCGGTAGCTTAATTTTAGGTTTCTTGTAAAAGAGCGAGCCGTAATCATGCGGCTCGCTTTTTTCATTCATCAAGGTTTTTATACGGACAAGGAAGGGAGTTAAGAAGTGACAACATTTGTTGATCGCGTAACTCTCTATGCCATTGCAGGAAAAGGTGGCGATGGTTGTGTTTCTGTAAAGCGCGAAAAGTTCAAGCCACTTGGTGGACCAGATGGTGGTAACGGTGGACGCGGTGGCGATGTAATTTTAATTGTTGATCCAAGCGTTACGACCTTGCTTGATTTTCACCATTCACCTCACCGACGAGCAACTTCAGGTCATCAGGGATATGGCGATCGCAAAGATGGACACCAGGGTGAAGATTTAATTCTTGGAGTTCCTAATGGCACTGTTATTTACGATAGCAATGGCGAACAGATCGCAGATTTAATTGGAACTGGTACAACATTCATTGCTGCACAAGCAGGCTTTGGCGGACTAGGAAACATGGCGCTGTCCTCATCAAAGCGTCGTGCGCCGGGATTTGCATTACTTGGCGAGCCTGGCGAAGAACGCACATTAATTCTTGAGTTAAAGAGCGTTGCAGATATTGCCTTGGTTGGATTTCCAAGTGCCGGAAAATCATCATTAATCGCAGCTGTTTCTGCGGCACGTCCAAAGATTGCAGATTATCCATTTACAACATTGGTTCCTAACCTTGGTGTAGTCCAAGCTGGCGAAACTCGATTTACCGTTGCAGATGTTCCAGGACTTATTCCAGGAGCATCGCAGGGTAAAGGCTTAGGACTTGAATTCCTACGTCACGTTGAGCGTTGTGTTGCGCTAGTTCATGTACTTGATTGTGGAACTTTAGAAACTGATCGCAACCCTGTGGCAGACCTTGAAGCAATTGAAAAAGAATTAGCACTGTACGGCGGACTTGAAGATCGAGTTCGTATCGTTGCGCTTAACAAGATTGATTTACCTGACGGACAAGCAATGTCAGATATGGTCGAGCAAGAGTTGCGCGATAAAGGTTACGACGTTTACCCAGTATCTGCAGCATCTCGCGCAGGCTTGCAAGATTTGATCTATGCAATGGGTCGATTAGTTGCAAAGAATCGCGCCGATGCAGGCATTGAAGAGCGAACTCGTATTATCTTGCGTCCAGTGGCAGTCGATGATTCTGGATTCCTAGTTAACGCCAATGCAGACGGAACTTTTACGATTCGCGGTAAAAAGGTAGAACGTTGGGTTCGTCAAACTAACTTCAAGAATGCCGAAGCAATTGGCTATCTGGCTGATCGCCTTGCACAGCTTGGAGTTGAAAAAGAGTTGTTTAAAAAGGGCGCAGTTGCAGGAAGTGAAGTTCGAATTGGCGATGGAGACACAGAAGTTGTCTTTGACTGGGAGCCAACAATTGAAGCTGGTGCAGAACAGTTAGCTGGCCACTTGCATCGTCGCGGCGAAGATTCACGTCTTGAATCAACATGGAATATGCCTGAGCGCATTGAGGATATTTTGAATGAAGATGAAATCGCCAAGCAGTGGGAATACAACGTTGTTGACCCTCACACACCTAAACTTTCAGCCATAATCGTTAAAGAACCAGAGGATGGAGATGACAAGTGAGCCGAGAGCAGATCACCTCTGCACAGCGTATCGTCATCAAGATTGGCTCGTCCTCTCTAACCGGTAAAGCCGGATCCGCACTTGATGCAGATGCCGTCAACAAACTTGTAGATGTTGTTGCAGCCTGCAAAGCACGTGGGGCCGAAGTAATAGTTGTCTCTTCTGGTGCAATTGCTGCAGGGCTTGCACCTCTTGGGTTAACAACACGTCCTAAGGATCTTGCAACGCAACAAGCGGCTGCATCAGTTGGACAAGGCTTACTTATTGCACAATACACACAAAGTTTTAGCCGACACTTGATAACAGCTTCACAAGTACTTCTGACTACCGAAGATGTTGTTCGCCGTTCGCACTATCAAAATGCACAACGGACATTGTTTCGCTTGTTGCAATTAGGGGTAGTGCCAATCATCAATGAAAACGATTCTGTTGGCACCGGGGAAATTCGCTTCGGTGATAATGATCGACTTGCCGCACTTGTTGCCTTGCTAATTGGCGCAGATCTATTGGTGTTGGTTTCAGATATTGATGCGCTTTATGACGCGCCACCATCTCAAGCAGGAGCAACAAGAATTCACGAAGTTAAGAACATTGCAGAGATTGAAGCCGCAACTCTTGGTGGCGCAGGATCTGCTGGTGTTGGTAGCGGCGGCATGGTTACTAAAGTAGAAGCTGCACGTATTACAACATCAGCAGGAATCCCGATGCTACTAACGTCATTAGCTGATGCAGATCAATCTTTAGTTGGCAAAGAATTCGGAACTTATTTTCACGCACAAGCAAGCAAAACGACATCACGTCTGCTGTGGCTTGCACATGCCACAACACCACAAGGAAAATTGGTTCTTGATGCCGGGGCTGTAACTGCAATTTTAGAACGAGGTGTTTCCTTGTTGCCAGCTGGAGTAACTGCTGTTGAAGGTGAATTCATCGCAGGAGATGCCGTTGAATTAGTAGGACCAGATCGTAAAGTAATTGCTCGTGGTCTAGTTGCATTTGATTCTGTGGATCTGCCTCAGATGCTGGGCCGATCTACAAAAGAGCTTGCAGCAGCATTAGGTGCAGAATTCGAACGTGAATTAGTGCACCGCGATGATCTAGTTCTTCTCTGAGATCTCCTTTAGTACAGCTGCAATCTTCACGCTTATTCCATCAGCACTTGTTGGGATATCCGAAAGTTTTACAATGACAGTGTCATGAAGTGCATCTTGGTAGATGTATTGACCATGTAGACCCATCATTAAATTAATTCCTGGATATGGGTGCCACATTTGCGCGCCATAGCCCCAGCCGTAATCCAGATTCACAGCAGAGGTTGAAAGGCGTGCCTTCCATGAGGTGCTTGCGATTTTAGGCTCACCACTCATTAACGCCTGACCTACGCGCGCATAGTCTCTGGCAGTCGCATTGAAACAGCAAAAAGCTTTTTCATGGCCTCCTACTCGATCTACATTCCATGTTGCATTGAAATCTGCACCAACTTTTTTCCATATGCGCTCACTAAAAGCATCCGCTAACTTTTGGCCAGTTATTTTTTGAACAATTAAGCCAAGCATTTGAGTGTTGACCGAACGATATTCAGGGAAAGTTCCTGGCTCTTCTCTCATTTTCCGGTTGTTTTTCAAAAACCAGTTGACATCTGTTGATGCGTACATTTGTGCAATTGCAACACCCCAACCAGATGGACCGATTGGGTAATTATCTGAAACACCGATACCTGAATTCATATCGAGCAATTCTTCAACAGTGACCTTATCGAATGAGGTGCCAGCGGTAAATTCTGGAAGCAAACTGATGAAAGTATCGCTTTCTTTAATTTTTCCTTCATCAATCAACTGTCCTATAACTAGCGCTGTCATAGTTTTTGCAACTGAGTATGAAGGCAGAACCGTCGATTGGGTCTTGCCATTCAAGTACTTTTCGTATGTGATCTTTCCTTTACGAATAACTAAAAACACATTGGTATCTGTCTCATTTAAAAATTGTTCAAAAGGCACTGCCTTTCCGTTCCAAGTGACTGTTTCAATCTCTTCAGCAGTACCTTGAATCCATGGTGATCCTGGAGTGGCTTTAATAGTGTGCGCAGGCATTAAATCTGGGGTCTTGGATGCTGGTGCCAACCCAAGTCGAATCGCAGCAATGGGCTCTGGATAATGAATGATTTTGGTTAGCCCAAAAAGGGCTGCATAAATTACGGCTAAGGCGATTACAAATCTACGGATAAATGTGAACACGGCATCAGGGTAACTCCCGATAGGCTTAAACCTATGGACGCCAAAGGTTTAATTTCGCAACTCGCAGATTCTGCGCGCCTTGCCGGAAGAACTTTGAGTGTTTCCACCGGAGTCCAGCGCAAAGCTGCACTACAAACAATTGCTGCTGCTATTGAATCTCGCAGCACCGAAATCCTGGCGGCTAATGAAAAGGATATGGAAGCTGGGCGAACTTCAGGATTGAATTCCTCTCTTCTTGATCGACTCTTGTTAACCCCTGAACGCATCAAGGGAATTGCTGGGGGAGCACGCCAAGTAAGTGAACTTGAAGATCCGCTTGGCAAAACATTGCGCAAGTCAACTTTGCCAAACGGAATTGAGTTAGAACAAATCTCTGTTCCATTTGGTGTAATCGGGATGGTGTACGAAGCCCGTCCAAATGTGACTGTTGATGCTGCAGTAATTTTGCTGATGTCAGGAAATGCTGCGCTTCTTCGTGGCTCATCTAGCGCTGCTCACAGTAATGAGATTTTGGTTCGTGTTATGCGTGATGCTCTAGTAACATCTTCAATTTCACCAGATGTGATCCAGCTAGTTCCATCTGAAGACCGTGACACGGTTAAAGCTCTACTAAATGCCAGAGGTAAAGTGGATTTAGTGATTCCACGAGGTAGCGCTGCTTTGATCCGCATGGTTGTTGATGAATCAACTGTTCCAACTATTGAAACAGGCGCGGGCGTTTGCCATGTGTACATAGATGAATTCGCAGATCTTTCAAAGGCATTACCGATCATCATCAATTCAAAGGTGCAGCGCCCAAGCGTCTGTAATGCCGCAGAAACAGTTCTTCTTCACACTGCAGTAGCAAATGAGTTTGGACCAGTTGCACTTAAGGCATTGCACGAAGCTGGCGTTATTCTGCACTGCGATGAAGCTTCTCTTGCGATTGCTAAGAGCGCTGATATTCCAGCGACCCTGGCAACTGATGAGAATTTCTGCACCGAATACGGCACCCTTGAAATCAATGTTGCAATTGTTGAATCCGTCGACGCAGCAAGTGCTCACATCGCAAAGTTTGGCACGCAGCACACAGAGGCGATAATTTCTGAAAGCAAAGAGAATGTGAAGAGGTTTATTGCTCTTGCAGATTGCGCAGCAGTTATGGTCAACACATCCACACGCTTTACCGATGGCGAACAAATGGGCTTCGGTGCGGAAATAGGTATCTCAAATCAGAAATTGCATGCCCGCGGCCCAATGGGACTTGAGGCGATGACCACCACGACTTGGATAGTTACTGGAAATGGGCAAATTCGCAGTTAGGCAGCAATTTAATTAGACTCAACCCCATGAGTAGCCTTTCACGCGATGATGTCGCCAAGCTTGCAGGCCTAGCCCGCATCGAAATGAGCGAAGAAGAGTTAGTCAATCTCTCTAATGAGTTCACCGTCATTTTGGATGCCGTTGCCCGTGTGCAGGAAGTAGCCGGAGCAGATGTTGAAGCAACATCGCACCCATTGCCACTTCGCAATGTATTTCGTCCAGATGTAGTGGTGCCAAGTCTTACTCCTGAAGAAGCTCTGTCAGGTGCACCAGCACAAGAAGATCAGCGCTTCCGCGTTCCTCAGATTTTGGGTGAAGAATGATTCGCAACTCAGCATCTGAAATGGCAGCGAAGTTGGCTGCTGGTGAAACAACTTCTGTTGCATTAACTCAAGCACACTTAGATCGTATTGCCGCGGTTGATACCGATGTTCATGCGTTTTTGTACGTCGATACCGAAGGTGCTTTAGCACAAGCTGCAGCAGTTGATGCAAAGCGTGCGAAGGGTGAAAAGTTGCCACCACTTGCAGGTGTCCCACTTGCACTTAAAGATGTAATGACGCAAAAAGGTATTCCAACAACGTGTGGCTCAAAGATTCTTGAAGGCTGGCGTCCACCGTATGACTCAACGGTTGTTGCAAACCTGAAGAAGAATGACATTGTTATTTTGGGCAAAACAAATATGGATGAGTTTGCAATGGGTTCATCAACTGAAAACTCAGCATATGGTCCAACCCATAACCCATGGGATTTAACTCGCATTCCTGGTGGTTCGGGTGGTGGATCATCCGCTGCCCTTGCAGCATTTGAAGCTCCGCTTGCAATTGGTACAGATACTGGTGGATCTATTCGCCAACCTGCAGCCGTTACCGGAACTGTTGGAGTTAAGCCAACATACGGTGGAGTTTCACGTTATGGCTTGATTGCTTTCTCATCTTCTCTTGATCAAGCAGGACCATGCGCACGCACAGTTTTAGATGCAGCACTATTGCATGAAGCAATTGCAGGACATGATCCAAAGGATGCAACAAGTATTAATGCACCAGTCCCACAAGTAGTTGCCGCAGCAAAATCCGGTGATGTAAAGGGAATGAGAATCGGTGTTGTAAAAGAACTCAATGGTGATGGATACCAACCTGGAGTTCGCGCACGATTTGAAGAATCTCTTGAGTTATTGGCAAAAGCTGGCGCAGAAATCGTAGAAGTATCAGCCCCAAACTTTGAATACGCCCTTGCTGCGTATTACTTGATTGCACCGTCTGAATGCTCATCTAACCTGGCTCGCTTTGATGCAATGCGTTATGGCTTGCGTGTGGGCGATGTGGATGGAGCATCAGCTGAATCAGTTATGAACTTAACCCGTGAAGTTGGCTTCGGCAAAGAGGTAAAGCGACGCATCATCTTGGGAACATATGCTTTGTCATCTGGTTACTACGATGCTTATTACGGAAGTGCGCAAAAAGTTCGCACCCTTATTACTCAAGATTTCACAAAGGCTTTTGAAAAGGCCGATGTTTTAGTTTCGCCAACTTGCCCAACAACGGCCTTTAAAATTGGTGAAAAAGCTAATGATCCTCTGGCCATGTATCTCAATGACATTGCAACAATCCCAGTAAACATGGCAGGTATTGGTGGAATGTCATTGCCTTCAGGTCTGGCTGAGGAAGATGGATTGCCCGTTGGATTCCAGATCATGTCACCTGTGATGAAGGATGAACGTATGTATTCAGTTGGTGCGGCCTTAGAAGCAGCACTACTTTCCAAGTGGGGTGCTCCGTTACTGGACAAAGCTCCAATCATGGGAGGTGCGCGATGACTCTTTCATACGATGATGTAGTTGCTAAGTACGAACCAGTATTGGGTCTCGAAGTTCACGTTGAATTAAATACAAACTCAAAGATGTTTTGTGGTTGCAGCACAATTTTTGGTGCTGAACCAAACACACAAACCTGTCCAGTTTGTTTAGCTTTGCCTGGTGCGTTGCCTGTTGTTAATGAAAAGGCAATCGAATCCACGATCAAGATCGGCCTTGCTCTTAACTGCGCGATTGCTCCATTTTCACGTTTTGCACGAAAGAATTACTTCTATCCAGACATGCCCAAGAACTTCCAGATTTCTCAGTACGACGAGCCAATCTGTGTTGATGGCTATGTTGATGTTGAGATCGAAACCGATGAAGGCCCAAAGAAGTTTCGTGTTGAGGTAGAGCGCGTACACATGGAAGAGGACACCGGTAAGTCACTACACGTTGGTGGCGCAACTGGTCGAATTCATGGCGCTGAGTATTCACTCCTTGATTACAACCGTGCCGGAATTCCATTAGTCGAAATTGTTACCAAAATTGTTCCTGGCACTGGAAAGTACGCACCAGAGGTAGCGAAAGCTTATGTTGCTGAACTTCGTGACATTTTGCGCTCATTGGGCGTTAGCGATGTGAAGATGGAGCAAGGCTCACTACGTTGTGACGCAAATGTGTCACTGCGATTAATTGGCGCAGAAAAACTTGGCACACGTAGTGAAACCAAGAATGTGAACTCACTTCGCTCTGTTGAACGCGCCATTCGAGGTGAAATGATTCGACATGCAGAGTTATTAAATGCGGGCGGACGTGTTGTTCAAGAAACTCGTCACTTTCAAGAAGATACAGGGCTAACTCGCTCTGGTCGCTCTAAGGAGCAAGCAGAGGATTACCGTTACTTCCCAGAGCCAGATCTGGTACCTGTTGAACCTGATGCTGCTTGGATTGAAACATTGCGTGCTGCATTGCCAGAGCGTTCATCAATTCGACGCAAGCGTCTACAAGAAGCATGGTCCGTTCCTGACAAGGAAATGGCGGCAATGATTAACGCAGATGTTCTAGATATTGTTGAAGCAACAGTACTTCTGGGCGCAGACCCTACTAAGGCACGTACGTGGTGGCTCGGAGAAATTTCTCGCATTGCAAATGATCAGGATGTTGCGATTGCAGATCTTGCAATTACCCCTGCAGATGTTGCAGAAATCGTTGCTCTAGTTAACGCAGGTGAGTTAACTGACAAGCTTGCACGACAAGTTGTTGAGGGCGTTATCGCTGGTGAAGGAAAACCTTCACAGGTTGTTGCACAGCGTGGAATCAAGGTTGTTAATGATGATGGCGCACTAATGGCAGCGATTGAAAAAGTTTGTGCCGAGCAAGCAGAAACTGCTGAAAAAGTACGTAACGGACATCTGCCTGCAGCTGGAGCATTAATTGGCGCGGTAATGAAAGAGACAAAGGGCCAAGCAGACGCTGCCAAAGTTCGCTCGCTGCTCTTAACCTACCTTGGACAATCAGAAGGCTAGACTTAGCAAATGCCTAACATGAAACCGCGTTCGGGAGTAGTAACTGATGGACTCGAAAGAGCTCCTGCACGTGGAATGTTGCGCGCAGTTGGAATGGGCGATGCTGATTGGGTAAAACCACAAATCGGTATTGCATCTTCATGGAATGAAATCACGCCATGTAACTTGTCGCTTGATCGTTTAGCAAAAGCATCTAAGCAAGGCGTTATTGATGCAGGCGGATTCCCAATGCAATTTGGAACCATTTCTGTTTCTGATGGAATATCTATGGGCCATGAAGGTATGCACTTTTCATTAGTGTCGCGCGAAGTAATCGCAGACTCTGTTGAATGCGTTATGCAAGCAGAACGTCTAGATGGAATGGTTACCTTTGCAGGTTGTGACAAATCTTTGCCAGGCATGATGATGGCGGCAGCACGTATTGATGTTGCCAGTGTTTTTGTATATGCAGGCTCGACATTGCCTGGCCAAGTAGATGGTAAAGATGTAACAATCATCGATGCCTTTGAAGCGGTAGGTGCATGTGCTCGCGGATTGATAACAAAAGAGCGGGTCGATGAAATTGAACGGGCAATCTGTCCAGGCGAAGGAGCCTGCGGAGGTATGTACACCGCCAACACAATGGCAAGTATTGGTGAAGCAATTGGGCTTTCCTTGCCAGGATCTGCTGCGCCTCCAGCGGTTGATCGCCGACGAGATACATATGCAATTGCATCAGGGGCGGCAGTTGTCGAACTTATTCGCCAGGGAATCACAACTCGAGACATTTTGACTAAGCCAGCTTTTGAAAATGCAATTACGATTTTGATGGCATTAGGCGGCTCTACCAACGCGGTACTGCACTTGTTAGCGATTGCAAATGAAGCACATGTTGATTTATCACTAGATGATTTCCATCGGATTGGTTCGAAGGTTCCATTACTTGGCGATCTCAAGCCATTCGGCCAATTCGTCATGAGCGATGTAGACAAAGTCGGCGGAATTCCAGTTGTTCTTAAGGGCTTATTGGATGCTGGTTTATTGCACGGAGATGTTTTAACGGTTACAGGTAAGACGATGGCTGAAAACTTAAAGGAGATCAATCCACCTGATCCAGATGGACAAATCCTAAAAGCTGTATCGGCACCAATGTCTACAGATGTCGGAATCACAATTCTTGGTGGCTCTCTTGCAACTGAAGGTGCAGTATGTAAAACAGCTGGCATCGGAATAGAAAGTTTTGAAGGCCCTGCTCGCGTCTTTGAACGTGAACAAGCTGCGATGGAAGCGTTAGAAAATGGTTCAATCACCGCTGGCGATGTTGTTGTAATTCGTTATGAAGGACCAAAGGGCGGACCAGGAATGCGTGAGATGTTAATGATCACTGGTGCCATAAAAGGTGCGGGCCTTGGCAAGTCAACATTGTTATTAACTGATGGTCGCTTCTCAGGTGGTTCAACAGGTTTATGCGTTGGCCATGTTGCACCAGAAGCTGTTGATGGGGGACCAATCGCATTCATAAAAGATGGCGACATTGTGCGCATCGACATCAAGAATCGCACCTTGGATTTATTAGTAGATGCTGCAGAACTTGAAGCCCGCAAAATTGGTTGGACGCCGCTGACTCATAAGTACACACAAGGTGTTTTAGCTAAATATTCAAAGTTGGTTCAGTCCGCATCTAAGGGCGCGATCTGTCAGTAGTGCTTTCACATCTGGTCCAATATTCCAAAATGTGAGATCTGCATCTCATCCCTTGACGTTGAGCCTGGTTCATTAGAGAATAAGCCCATGAGTACAACATTTGTGGTGGTGATTTAAAGGCGCGTGATCGGTTTTTGATCATGCGCCACCCTCAGTTATCTGGGGGTTTTTTCATTTCACATACAAACAGGGCGTACCTAAGGAAAGACCAGAAGGAAAGGAGATGGATATGAGCAAGAAGATGAGTGGAGCTAAATCACTCGTGCAATCTTTGGAGTCTGCCGGCGTCGATGTGATGTTTGGAATTCCAGGTGGTGCAATTCTTCCTGCATACGATCCAATCTTTGACAGCAGCATTCGTCACATCTTGGTGCGTCACGAACAAGGCGCTGGCCATGCTGCAACAGGTTATGCGCAAGTCACAGGTCGCGTTGGCGTTTGTATTGCAACATCCGGACCTGGTGCAACAAATCTTGTTACACCACTTGCAGATGCAGCAATGGACTCTGTTCCACTAGTTGCAATCACTGGTCAAGTTCCATCGGCCGCCATCGGAACAGATGCATTTCAAGAGGCAGACATTCGTGGCATAACAATGCCCTTTACAAAACACAATTATTTAATTACCGATCCGCTTGATATTCCACGCGCAATAGCTGAGGCTTTTTATATTGCTTCATCTGGTCGTCCAGGTCCGGTTCTCGTTGATATTGCAAAGGACGCCTTGCAAAAGGAAACTGATTTTGTGTGGCCCAAGGATTTATCTCTACCGGGTTACCACCCGCAAATTGAACCTGAAAATCAGGCAATCAAAGATGCAGCGGCTTTAATTGCGCAATCTTCAAAACCAGTTTTTTATGTTGGTGGCGGAGTAATGAAGGCGAATGCTTCAAAAGAGTTAATGCAACTTGCTGAATTAGTTGGTGCACCTGTTGTCACTACTTTGATGGCACTTGGATCTTTCCCGGATAGTCATCCTCAACACTATGGAATGCCAGGCATGCACGGAACTGTCGGAGCAGTTACTGCGCTTCAAAAAGCAGATTTGTTAATTACTTTGGGTGCTCGATTTGATGACCGCGTTACCGGAAAGCTTTCAACTTTTGCGGTTAATGCAAAGGTTATCCACGCCGATATAGATCCTGCCGAAATCGGTAAGAATCGTTTTGCGGATGTTCCAGTAGTTGGC
Source organism: Candidatus Planktophila sp. (assembly GCA_044357675.1). Classification (GTDB taxonomy): domain Bacteria; phylum Actinomycetota; class Actinomycetes; order Nanopelagicales; family Nanopelagicaceae; genus Planktophila. The sequence continues at coordinate 11,357 of JBIKPC010000010.1, forward strand.
GATCTCAAGCACACGATCGCTGCTCTGATACCTGCGATAAAGGCAGAGTTTGCAAAGGGGCGCGCAGATCTTGCTCCCTGGCTAGCTGCAATGAACAAACTACGTGCAACATATCCATTGGGCTATGACACCCCTAAAGATGGTTCTTTGTCTCCGCAATATGTAATCGAGCGCTTAAGTGCAATTACAGGGCCGGAAGCAATCTATGTTGCAGGCGTTGGTCAGCATCAAATGTGGGCTGCGCAATTTGTTAAGTATGAAAATCCACGTACCTGGTTGAACTCTGGTGGACTTGGCACGATGGGGTATGCAGTTCCTGCTGCCATGGGCGCAAAAGTTGGCGCACCGGATACAACAGTGTGGGCAATTGATGGCGATGGCTGTTTCCAGATGACAAATCAAGAACTTGTTACATGTGCGCTCAACAATATTCCAATCAAGGTTGCGATCATTAATAATGAATCTCTTGGGATGGTGCGCCAATGGCAGACCTTGTTCTATGAAGGCCGATACTCAAACACAAACCTTGAATCTAAACGAATACCAGATTTTGTAAAACTCGCAGATGCAATGGGTTGCGTTGGATTAACCTGTGATCGCCCAGAAGATGTTGATGCAATTATCAAGAAGGCTAACTCGATTAATGACCAACCTGTCGTTGTTGATTTCCGAGTATTCCGTGATGCAATGGTGTGGCCAATGGTTGCTGCTGGTACTTCAAATGATGATATTAAGATCGCGCGCGAAATGGCGCCTGACTGGGATTCACAGGAGCTCTAATGAGTACTCATACACTCGCAGTTTTGGTTGAAAACTCACCTGGTGTACTTGCGCGCGTTGCAGGGCTTTTCTCTAGACGAGCCTACAACATTGATTCACTTGCTGTTGGGCCAACTGAGAACCCAGACATTTCACGAATGACAATTGTTATCAATGTGGAAAGCCACTCACTCGAGCAAGTAATTCGCCAATTGGATAAGTTAGTAAATGTCATCCACATCGCAGAACTGAAATTAGAAGATTCTGTTCAAGCCGAACTGCTATTGGTGAAGATTTCCGCAACAGCTAAAAATAAATTTGATGTAGAAGCGGTGCTTAACACATATGGAGCATCAATTGTCGATGAGGATTCAGACTCTGTGACCATCGAGGCCACAGGAGATGCGGCCAAGATCAGTGACCTACTTAACGCTTTAGAGCGATTTGGCATTCGTGAACTGGCTCAATCAGGCTTAGTCGCGATCGAACGTGGCAGCGGATCTCTGGCAGACCGTACCCTTAGCACTCAAAGTATTCCTACCGCTGACAGCGGTCAGGCTGATTACCAAAACTAAAAACGACCAAACACAAAAGGCGAATGGAGAAATACCGTGGCAGCAACGATGTATCACGAAGAGGATGCTGATCTTTCAATCATCCAGGGTCGCAAAGTCGCGATCATCGGTTACGGATCACAGGGACATGCACACGCACTTAACCTGCGCGATAGTGGCGTAGATGTTCGCGTTGGATTAAAGGATGGCTCACCATCACGTGCCAAGGCAGAGGCAGAAGGCCTTCGCGTTGTCAGTGTTGCTGAAGCTGTGAAGGAATCAACTGTCATCATGATTTTGGCGCCAGATCACCTGCAGCGCCATATCTATACAGATTCAATTTTGCCTAACCTAAAAGATGGCGATGCTTTGTTCTTTGGACATGGATTTAACATTCGCTTCGGTTATATCAAGCCTTCAGCATCTGTTGATGTGTGCATGGTTGCGCCGAAGGGTCCAGGACACTTAGTTCGTCGTGAATATGCAGCAGGTCGTGGCGTTCCAGTAATTGTTGCTGTTGAACAAGATTCAACAGGTAGCGCATGGCCATTGACACTTTCATATGCAAAGGCAATCGGCGGACTTCGTGCAGGTGGAATTCTTACAACATTTACTGAAGAGACAGAAACAGATCTATTCGGTGAGCAATCAGTTCTTTGTGGTGGCGCATCACAGCTAGTTATGTATGGTTTTGAAGTTCTTACTGAAGCTGGTTACCAGCCAGAGGTTGCATACTTCGAGTGCCTGCATGAACTTAAGCTAATTGTTGACCTTATGTACGAAGGCGGAATTGCAAAGCAGCGCTGGTCAGTTTCTGACACAGCTGAATTTGGTGATTATGTTTCTGGTCCACGCGTTATTGATCCACACGTTAAGGAAAACATGAAGGCAGTTCTTGCAGATATCCAGAGCGGTGTCTTTGCAAAGCGCTTTATTGATGATCAAGAAGCTGGTGGAACTGAATTTAAAACACTTCGCGCTAAGGGCGAGACACACCCAATCGAGGCTGTTGGCCGCGAACTTCGCAAGATGTTTTCCTGGATGAAGCAGTCAAAGGGCGACGATTACAAAGAAGGAAGCGCAGCGCGTGGCTAAACCTATTGTTTTAATCGCTGAAGAACTCAGCCCAGCAACACTTGAAGCACTAGGTCCTGATTTTGAAGTAGTTAACTGTGATGGTGCAAACCGCGCAGAACTTCTTGCAGCACTTGGTAAAGGTGTCGACGCAGTTTTGATTCGCTCTGCAACCAAAATGGATGCAGAAGCAATCGCCGCTGCTAAGGGGCTCAAGGTTATTGCCCGTGCCGGTGTTGGTCTTGATAACGTAGATATTCCTGCAGCAACAGCAGCAGGCGTCATGGTTGTTAACGCACCTACATCAAACATTGTTTCAGCTGCTGAATTAGCAATCTCATTGCTGATGGCATCTGCACGTTTCATTTCCCCAGCACACGCAGCGTTGCGTAATGGAAAGTGGGCACGCTCTAAGTACACAGGGGCAGAAATTTTTGAAAAGACGCTTGGAATTGTTGGCTTTGGTCGCATCGGTCAATTAGTGGCACATCGCATGCAGGCATTTGGAATGGATGTAGTTGCTTACGATCCATATCTACAGCCAGCACGCGCAGCACAACTTGGCGTTCGCTTAGTTGAACTTGATGAACTGTTGAAGATTTCAGATTTCATCACAATTCACCTTCCAAAAACTAAAGAAACTGCAAACCTGATCGGTGTGGATGCACTTAAGAAGGTCAAACCTTCTGTTCGCATTATCAACGCTGCTCGCGGTGGCGTTCTTGATGAGGCAGCGCTATTTGATGCAATCACTGAAGGTCGTGTTGCAGGAGCAGGTCTGGATGTTTTCTCAACTGAACCATGCACCGATTCACCACTATTTACTTTGGACCAAGTTGTTGCAACTCCGCACTTAGGCGCATCAACTGATGAGGCACAAGAGCGCGCAGGTATCGCTGTTGCTGTTTCAGTGCGCAAAGCATTGGCGGGCGAACTAGTTCCAGATGCGGTTAACGTTAAAGGTGGAGCAATTCACGAGGAGATCCGTCCAAGTTTGCCATTGGTTGAAAAGATGGCTCAGATTGCAACCGCAATCGCAGGCGAAGCTCCAGTAAGCATGGACTTAACTGTTAGAGGCGATATTTCTGGCCATGATTCATCAATCCTTGCAACAAGTGCCCTGAAGGGTGCATTGCTTGCTTGTGGACTGTCAGATGTTACCTATGTAAATGCACCTGCACTTGCTGCAGAGCGTGGGGTTACATCTTCTGTCACAACAGATCCTGAAAGCCCTGAATATCGCAGCATGATTTCACTTCGCGCAGCACTTGCTGATGGCAAGATTGTTAGCGTTGATGGAACCTTGATGGGTATCCGTAAGGTCGAAAAGATCATTGCAATTGATGGATTTGATCTTGATCTTCCACCAACGGAAAATCTCTTGTTCCTTCGCTACTCAGACAAACCAGGTGTTGTTGGCACTGTAGGTAACGCTTTAGGAAAAGCTGGCATCAATATTGCGGGCATGCAGGTTGCACGTAGTGCAGCTGGTGGGGATGCATTGATGGCAATCACTGTTGATTCACTGATCAACGATGAAATCACCGCATCAGTTAAGAAGGAAACAGGAGCAGATGTAGTGCGCTCCGTAACTTTGGTGGGGCAGAGTTAACTATCTATGACAACAATCAATTTGGCAGTTATTGCAGGCGATGGAATCGGCCCTGAGGTTGTACAAGAAGGCCTCAAGGTTCTAGATGTTGTTGCAAAAAAGTATGGAGTTGAGTTTAAGAAAACTTCCTATGATCTTGGCGCAGCGTTTTGGCATCGCACAGGAGAAGTTCTTCCTGATGCAACATTGGCAGAGATTGCACAAGCAGATGTAATTTTGTTGGGTGCAGTGGGAGATCCAACTGTTCCAAGTGGAGTACTAGAGCGTGGGCTTTTGCTAAAGCTGCGTTTTGCCTTTGATCATTACATCAATCTGCGACCAGCACGCTTGATGCCAGGTGTCACTGGACCACTTGCAACCAAGGCGCTAATTGATTTTGTTGTTGTTCGCGAAGGTACAGAAGGCCCATACGTTGGTGCCGGTGGTGTCTTGGCTGAAGGAACTGATGCCGAAATCGCAACTGAAGAGAGTTTGAATACCCGTCGCGGAGCAGAGCGTGTAATTCGTGATGCTTTTGAGCGTGCTGCTAAGCGTGAGCGCAAGAAGTTAACTCTGGTGCATAAAAACAATGTATTAACTCGTGCTGGTGGTTTGTGGACCCGAACATTTAATGAGGTTGCGAAAGAGTATCCAGCAATCACGACTGATTACTTGCATGTTGATGCAGCTTCTATGTTCTTTGTTACCAATCCAGAACGATTTGATGTTGTTGTAACAGATAACTTATTTGGAGACATTTTGACCGATATCGCTGCAGCTATCTGTGGTGGCATTGGACTTGCTGCATCTGGAAACATCAACCCAACGGGCAAGTTCCCATCTATGTTTGAACCGGTGCATGGTTCTGCGCCAGATATCGCTGGAAAAAATCTCGCGGATCCAACTGCAACTGTTATGTCAGTAGCAATGATGCTTGATCACCTAGGTTTTGCCGATGCTGCACGCGATGTTGAACGTGTTGTTGCGGCAGATCTTTTAGCTCGTGGTGACAAAAAGCGCAGCACTAATGAAGTCGGAGATGCGCTAGCAAGCGCCCTGTAATCTCATGAAAATTACTCTCAATCCGAATGCCAAAGATGCAGCTACACGCGATGCGTTAGTTGCTGAAGGTGGATTCGGTAAGTACTACACCGACCACATGGTTATGTGCGAATGGAGTGAGAAAGATGGCTGGGGCGAGCCACATCTAATGCCGTATGGGCCAATCTCTTTAGATCCTGCAACTGCAGTTTTTCATTATGGTCAAGAAATTTTTGAAGGTATGAAGGCATACCGCCAACCAGATGGATCTATTGCATTGTTTCGCCCAACGGCAAATGCCAAGCGATTTGCTAACTCAGCAAAAAGATTAGCCCTTCCAGAAATGCCTGTTGAACTATTTATGGAGACAGTTGAAGCACTTGTTAAGCAAGATGCAGGCTGGGTTCCAAGCAAAGTAGGCGAGAGCCTTTATATTCGTCCATTCATGATTGCAACAGAGGTTGGGCTTGGTGTTCGTCCAACTAATAAGGCTTCATACATTCTTATTGCAACACCAGCTGGCGCTTACTTTGATCCATCAAAGGCTGTTTCTGTATGGATCTCAACTGAATATGTCCGAGCTGCACAAGGTGGTACAGGAGAGGCAAAGTGCGGCGGAAACTACGCGGCATCTCTGATTGCACAAAAGGCAGCGGCCAAAGAAGGCTGCGATCAAGTGGTGTGGATTGATGCAAAAGAGCGCAAATGGGTTGAAGAGATGGGCGGAATGAATCTTTACTTTGTAAAGGGTAAAGGTGCCGATGCAACTGTTATTACACCAAAGCTAACTGGAACACTGCTTCCGGGAATTACTCGTGATTCGATTTTGTCAGTTGCCGCAGATCTTGGTTATAAAGTTGATGAAGTTATGTTGTCAATCGATGATTGGCGAGATGGTGTTACTTCAGGTGAAATTTCTGAAATTTTCGCCTGTGGAACCGCTGCAGTTGTTTCTCCAGTTGGTCAGGCTAAAAGTGCCATGGGTACGTGGGTAACAGGTGACGGACAACCCGGAACAATAACAATGCAAATTCGCAATCACTTACTTGCAATTCAACACGGCACGATCAATGATGCACATAACTGGATGAGCGCGGTTAAGTAATGGCAGTTAACGATTCATTTCATATCTATGACACAACTTTGCGTGATGGCGCGCAGCAAGAGGGTTTAAATCTTTCGGTTCATGACAAACTTAATATTGCCCGTCATTTAGATGATCTAGGTGTTGGATTTATCGAAGGTGGCTGGCCCGGAGCAAATCCAAAAGACACCGAATTCTTTGCACTGGCTAAGAAAGAGCTGAAGCTAAAGAATGCAACCTTTGTGGCATTCGGTGCAACGCGCCGTCCTAATTCAAATGCTGCTGATGATGTTTTGCTGGGCGCATTGCGCGACAGTGGAGCACCTGCCGTAACTCTCGTTGCCAAGGCTTTTGATCGCCATGTTGATCTAGCACTAAAAACAACGCTGGATGAAAACCTTGCCATGATTCGAGATTCAGTCACACACTTAATCCAAGAAGGCCAACGCGTTTTTCTTGATGCAGAGCACTTCTTTGATGGCTACCGCAGTAATCGTGCCTACGCGCTAGAAGTTGTTCGAGTGGCGGCTGAAGCAGGCGCAGATGTAATTGCATTGTGTGACACCAATGGTGGCATGTTGCCCGATGAACTCTCACAGATTGTTCATGATGTATTAACTGCGAGCAGTGCTCGACTTGGTATTCACTGCCACAACGACACAGGTTGTGCGGTAGCAAATTCAATGGCAGCAGTTGCTGCGGGTGCTACTCATGTGCAAGGAACTTTAAATGGTTACGGTGAGCGCACAGGCAATGCTGACTTAGTCACAATTATTGCAAACCTCGAATTAAAGAAGCAGCAGCTAGTGTTACCAACGAACGCACTTCACGAAGCTTTTAGAATTTCACATGCAGTCGCAGAAATTACAAATGTGGCACCTAGCTCTCGTCAACCATACGTAGGAGTTTCTGCATTTGCTCATAAAGCAGGACTACATGCCAGCGCAATTAAGGTTGATCCATCCCTATATCAGCATGAAGATCCATCATCAGTCGGAAATGACATGCGTATGTTGGTATCTGACATGGCAGGACGCGCATCAATCGAATTAAAATCACAAGAGCTTGGCGTAGATCTTGGGGGAGACAAGGAACTCATTGGTCGCATCGTTGATCGCGTCAAAGAAATGGAAGCACGCGGATTTACTTTCGAAGCAGCAGATGCCTCATTTGAACTACTTGTTCATGAAGAGATATCAGGTAAGCGTCCATCATTTTTCACGATTAATCATTGGGTTACATCTGTTGAACGCGCCGCCGACGAATCAATTATTACAAAAGCCGAAGTAACAGTGACTGCAAGTGGCCAAGAGATCACGTGCAATGGTGAAGGTAATGGTCCTGTGAATGCATTTGATAACGCGCTGCGTTCAGGTTTACTCAAGTTGTACCCCGAGCTATCTTCACTAGAACTTACAGATTACAAAGTTCGCATCCTTGAAGGTCGCTTAGGCACGGGTGCGATAACCCGCGTTTTGGTGGAAACAACTGACGGTAAGGGCGAATGGAACACTGTAGGCGTCCACGAAAACGTTATTGCTGCATCTGCCATGGCACTTGAAGATGCTGTTACCTATGGCTTACTACGGCAAGGTCGCAAACCCGAGTAAACTCGTACCGTGAGCGATGATTATGAAAAGCTAGTAGCAGCTTTTACTCGCCACTTAGAAATCGAACGAAACCTATCGGTTCACACAATCCGCGCATATTTAGGCGATCTTGAAAGTTTGATTACACATCTTGAACTCATTGGCGTTAAAGATATTTCGCAGTTGGAACTTACGCATTTGCGCTCGTGGCTTGCTAATCAACAAGTCAAAGGGGGAGCCCGCACAACATTGTCACGGCGGGCGGTTTCTGTGCGTTTGTTTACAAAGTGGGCGCTCAAGAATAAGTACGTAGACAAAGATGTAGCCGCATCATTAGCAACACCAAAAGGTCATCGAACCCTGCCTGAAGTACTTGAAATTGCTGATGCAAAGCTTGCAATGGATTCGCTAGCGACGCGAGCTGCAGAAGAAGAGACGCCAATTTCCTTGAGGGATGTTGCAATGGTTGAAGTCCTGTATGCATCCGGTGCTCGCGTTGCCGAACTATGTGGATTGGATCTGTCAGATATTGATTACGAGCGGCAAACAATTCGAGTGCTAGGTAAAGGAAACAAGGAACGCACAATTCCGTTGGGCAATCCCGCGATGAAAGCATTAAAAACTTGGCTGAAAGATGGGCGAGATTCTTTGAAGAATTCTCAATCCGAAAATGCAGTTTTCCTTGGTGCTCGTGGCAAACGTATTGATCAACGTACAGTTAGAACAGTTGTATATATCGCATTGCAAGCTGTGGAAGGAATTGAACGAATGGGTCCACACGCATTGCGACATTCAGCTGCTACTCATTTGTTAGAAGGTGGTGCGGATTTGCGCACGGTGCAGGAAATTTTGGGACACGCATCTCTTGCTACAACTCAGATCTACACTCATGTTTCTACTGATCGCCTGCAGAAGGTGTTCAAGCAAGCACATCCACGCGCATGAGAGCATCCTTAGTTGTAATTCCCACCTATAACGAATCTGAAAGTATCGGCGAAATTCTGGACGGATTACGAGAACTAGATGTTGATGTACTAGTAATTGATGACGGATCACCCGACGGCACCGCTGACATTGTTAGAAGTCACAAGGTCGAAGTTGTGGAACGTGCAGGTAAGCAGGGTTTAGGCAGCGCATATCGCACAGGGTTTTCAATAGCAATCGAACGTGGTTACACCTATGTCATCGAAATGGATGCGGATGGATCCCATCAAATCAAAGATTTAGAAACCATGATGGAATGGATTGGCTCAGCTGATCTCTTGATTGGTTCTCGTTGGGTTACCGATGGCTCTATCGAGAACTGGAGCAAATTTCGTGAATACCTATCTAAATCGGCCAATGTATATGCCAATTTGTTGCTCTCACTCGGAGTTAGAGACACAACTTCAGGGTTTCGAATCTACACATCCGTACTTTTAAAGAAGATGGAAATTGCAACGATTCGCAGCGAGGGATATTGCTTTCAAATTGAAATGACTCGTCGTGCAATCTCTCGCGGGGGATCGATCGCTGAAGTCCCTATAACTTTTATTGAAAGAGCCCATGGAAAGAGCAAAATGTCCTTTGCAATCGCCCTAGAAGCAGTTGTCCGCATCACCGCTTGGGGAGCCTTGCGCCTAATTGGGCGGTAATTTCCACGCTCACGCTCAGGTAAGATTCCCCATGCACCAGCCTTTGGGCCGGTGACATCTCAGCACTCGCTGACTTCGGTCGGTATAACCACCTCGGTCCACAAGTAATTGTGGTCGGTGATTTCGAGTGCGACGGGCCTAACAAATTGTTTGGCCATAAACCGAGCGGGTTTATTGCGCACTGCGCAAAAACCTAAGAAGGAGTATGCCGTCATGGCAGTTGTAACAATGCGAGAGCTCCTCGACAGCGGAGTCCACTTCGGACACCAGACTCGTCGATGGAACCCAAAGATG
>JBIKPC010000047.1:0-6456 GCA_044357675.1 Candidatus Planktophila sp.
CTAACAAACTGCACCTGGTTAATACCTTGTATGCACTGATAGTCCCAGCCCTGGTTACCGCTTTTGGTGTTTTCTGGATGCGCCAGATCATTGATGCGCAAGTGCCAAATGAAATCCTAGAAGCGGCAACTATTGATGGAGCATCAGTTCCGCGCGTCTTTTGGAGCGTTGTTCTGCCAAGTATTCGTCAAAGCTCATTTGTACTTGGACTCTTTGCATTCTTAGCATCCTGGAACGATTACTTGTGGCCAACCATTGTTCTGCAATCTCCAGAACGCTTTACCTTGCAGGTTGCATTGACTCAACTAAAGCCGTTGTACGGACTTGATTACTCATTGCAAATGGGTGGTGCGTTCTTGGCAACAGCTCCATTACTTATTCTCTTTATTTTCGTCGGTCGCCGTTTAGTAAGCGGTGTTATGGACGGAGCTGTTAAAGGTTAATGTTTACAATCCAATCCACCCTAGGCAAGAAAGGCATATCCATGTCTAAATTCCGTACACATATTGGCGTCATCCTTGCGATGGTCCTAGCCATTTCTCCAGTTGCCGTTTACAGCGCAACTGCTGCAACTGGTGGGCCAAAGGACGCGGTAATTACTTTGCAGTCACCATTTCTTGATGCGACAAACACATGGGATGCAAAGATCAATCAGCAAATGGCTGATGGATGGGTTGCAAAGGGCTGGTTTGGTACCGGGTTAGTTTTCCAGGTCTCATTCGCACCTGTTGGATCAACAATTAACATGACCTATAACGTGAAAGACAAAAATGGAAAGCCACTTGCTTTCACCAAGGTTAACTTGCGAATCAACAAGGGTTACAGCGAAGCAGCATCAATCGTCGAAGTAGATGGCGTCAAGACAAAGGGAATAGATCGCCCTCCTTTTGATCAGGCAAATGTTATTCACCTGACTGATGCATTTGGAAATGTGACATTTGCAGTTAAGAACTTGGATCTTGAATCACTTGGTGAGCCAGAGCCTGAGTCATATACCTCAAAGCCAATCTTTAGCGATGACAAGCTGGATCGCCTTCATTCACAGATGCTGCCAGAGGTCAGCAGCGAGCCTGCAGATCACTCAGCAATCACTGAATTCCATTACTTCATACCAAAGGCACCGATTGTTGTGGCTGCAACTAAGCCAACAATCACATTAATTACACCAAAATTGGATGCAACTAATTCTGTAACAAATGCTGCGAAGAATCTTAAGCAGGCACATGCACCAGCAGGTGGAGATTTAATCGTTGTGTACAAGGTCATCGGTGATGATGGAAAGACAGCTGTTCCTAACAAGGCTGTTACCTTGAAAGTTAATGGCGGCAAGTCAACTCTTACCGCAACGACTGATGCATTTGGGTATGCAGCATTTACAGTTAAAAATGCAGATGCAAAGCCAAATGCTGCACCAGCATCAGCTACAGCTGCAATGCCAGCTGCCAGCACAGCGGTTGCAACCCTTGTTCCTGAAATTGCAGGCACAACACCTGTTTCTGCAGAAGGTGTTGAGTTCCATTACTACCGCGGAATTTCGACATCAGTTGCAAAATCTGGAAAAGATTTTGTAGTTTCAGTTGCCGTCGCAGGTGCTGCTGGTAAGTCAGCAACAGTTTCTGTAACCGGTGCCAAGAAGACAACTGTCAAGATTTCCTCAGCTATGCAGGTTGTACCTGTAAAGGTAAGTGCCGGAGCCAAGACAGTATCTGTAGTAATTGACGGCAAGACATACACATCTAAAGTCACAGCGAAGTAAAGGACAATAAGAAATGCTAATGAAGTCAGTTAAAGGTTCATTAGCATTTCTTATTTCTATTTCGCTTTTAGCTTTGGTGGTTCCTTTTTCAGCACAAGCAGATGTTACGAATCAACCACAGATTAATTATTCAGATAACAGTGGCCTTACCTTTGCTGTGGCCCCAGCATCGATTAGTGGATTAAAAAACGCAAAGCTGCAATGGTTTGTAAACGGGAAAGCAGTAGCTGGTGCCACAAAGGCTGCCTTTAAAGCAACGGCCAAGCAGAAGAATCAAAGCATTCAAGTAAAGGCAACCGCAGCCGGTGTTACTGCAGCATCAGTTGTAGGCAGAATTGGTCAAGTAATTGTCAATGTAAAACCAACGGTGGCTCTGCTAAACCCGGCCGGCAATAAATTGATGACAAACCCAGGGATGTTTTCACCAAAGACAGCCAAGGTCACATACCAGTGGTACAAAGGTCCGGTCGAAATTGATGGAGCAAAAGCGGCAACGTATTCACCAGCTGGAATCGATGAAGGTTTTAAGGTTTATGTAACTACAAAATTTACCGCTAAAGGTTTTGCTGATAGTAAGGTTGATTCAGCTGAGTTTATGATCCCTGTTATTAAGAGAAATTATGTGCAGGTTTGGCAGGATGAATTTAATCTCACTGCAGGTTCGGCTCCGGACAGCACAATCTGGCGATCTGAAGATGGTGATGGCAGTAAAGCTGCAGCAGGTGGCGGTTGGGGAAATAGAGAACGTCAGTACTACATTCCATCATTAGCAAAAATTACTTCAGCAGGTGCGCTACAAATTGATGCAACCACAACTGGTGCAAACGAGTACAACTGTTATTACAAGACTGGCTGCGAATGGGTTAGCGCTAAGTACATTACAAAAGATAAAGTCGGATTTAAGTATGGGCGCATAGAAGCGCGCATCAAGGGTCCAGTTGGTGCCGGAACATGGGGCGCATTCTGGATGCTGGGCGCAGATATTGATAGCCGCCTGTGGCCTTGGTGTGGTGAAATTGATGTGACTGAATTAGTTGGCAAGGCACCCAACACCGCATACGGATATTTACACGGGCTTTTGTCAGGTGGTTTCGGTGGTCGTGGCACAACAGTTGATATGCCAAAAGGATTTGCCGATGAGTATCACACCTATGCCGTTGATTGGCTGCCAGAAAGTATTGATTGGTATGTCGATGGCGTCTTGTTTGGAAGCCAGCAAAAGAAGGATAAGGACTGGGTTTTTGATCACGAATTTTATCTAGTGATGAACCTAGCTATGGGCGGAAACCTTGGCGGGCCAATAGAAGCTGGGCTAAAGCAGGCAAGCATGAGCTTTGATTGGATCAGATTCTCAACGATTAACGGTGTCGGAGAAGTAATCAAGCGTTAGTGCAGGATTAGTTCGCCCACGCCATCAATTGAGTAATACTTAATTGATTTCACTTGCAGCTGGGCCTTATCTAAAGCTGCGTCAACATCTCCTGCAAACCAGCCACCAATTGCCAGGTTCATAATCAAATAGAACTCTTGATCAAAGGGCCACGGCTTTCCTTGAGATTGAACATCCTGTCGATTTATTGTGTTGTAACACAGATCGTCAAAGAACCACTTAATCGAATCAGCGTCCCATTCGATAGCGTAGGTATGAAAATTGCTAGACAAAGTTGTTGGGGATTGAATAATTTTTGTTAAGCCATTTTCACCAAAGTACCCATCCCCATGAATAGTTCCCTGAACTTGAAAAGGGTGCGCCCCGGTGTTTTCTAAAACATCAATCTCGCCACAATGAGGCCAGGCAACACCATCTAAAAGATTGGCACCCAAAAGCCACAGCGCTGGCCAGACACCCACACCACTTGGCATCTTGGCTTGGATCTGCAAACGACCGTATTTAAAACCTATTTTGCCAGCGGTATGAATCTTTCCGCTCTTCCATTGTGCGGGCCCGTAGTAACAGTTCAGGCCCGAATCAGGGGTGATTCTTTCTGCGGTGATTAACAGGTTGTCACTAATACTGACGGAATCTTTTGTGTAGTACTCCAGTTCGTTGTTGCCCCAACCCACCAAACCAGCAGCGGCACCATCGCCGATATCAAAGTTCCAGGTGTCTGCTGACAGCTCGCCACCGTGGTGATCTGCGAACTCTTCAGACCACAACAGTGATTGTGCGGGACCGCTGGACATGAATTCTCCTAATGCCTGGAATATATCTAGGCTACAGTATTGCTTATGAAACCGCTTTCAGTAGACTACAACAGCGTTTCTAGAACCAGTAATTAACCACCCAGGCTTTACATCGTGATCTTTACAGAATGGATATCCACGACATGAGTTCTCACTTTCCAGAAGATTTCACCTGGGGAACTGCGACTGCAAGTTATCAAATCGAAGGCGCATTTGATGTCGATGGTCGTGGAGCAAGTATCTGGGACACATTTTCAAAGACACCTGACAAAGTTGTAAATGGCGATACTGGTGATCAAGCATGTGATCACTACAACCGATTTGATGAAGATATTGCAATCATGAAAGATCTTGGCGTTAGCGCCTATCGATTTTCAATTGCATGGCCCCGACTTTTTCCTAATGGTGATTCACAGCGCGAAGAACGCGGATTTGATTTCTACAACCGCTTGATCAACGCACTGGTTGCTGCCGGTATCGAACCAATGGTTACTTTGTATCACTGGGATTTGCCACAAGTACTAGAAGACAAAGGTGGCTGGGCACACCGCGACATCGTTAAAGCTTTCGAAGATTATGCAACTGCTTGTGCCGAAGCATTTGGTGATCGAATTTCGACCTGGATAACAATTAATGAACCATGGTGTGTTTCTTGGCTTGGTTATTCAAATGGCGTACATGCTCCGGGTAAAAAAGATTTCAACTTAGCTGTTGCTGCAAGCCACCACACCGCGTTAGCTCATGCAGCAGCAACGCGCGCAATTAAAAAAGCCTGCCCACAGGCAACCGTTGGCTTAACTGTCAACATGAACAACATTCATAATGAATCACCACAGGATCAAGATGTGGTTGATTTTGCAGCGCTGAATGATTCCAATCTAAACCGTTGGTGGATTGATGCATTTTCAACTGGCAAATATCCGCAAAACCTAGTTGATTGCTACGGCGAAATGCTTAGCCGCGTTGTTCTGCCTGGAGATGAGCAACTGCTTATCGCTGCCCCAGATTTCATGGGCATTAACTATTACTGCGATGGCTTTGTGCGCTCACCACGCCCCGAAGATAAGCCAGCAATCGAAGGTGGCTTTATGCCCTTCCCGCAGCGCGTAGATGGCTCTGCGCCAGCACATTTGGCTAATGATTTAACTGCCATGGGTTGGGTAGTTACCCCCGAAGGCCTTGGCAATTTAGTACACCGCGTGCACCAGGATTGGCCAAAAATTCCGTACTTAGTAATCACTGAAAATGGTTCTTCATACGATGATGTAAAGGTCAACGGCGAAATTATTGATACCAAGCGCACCGCATATTTAACGGCGCACTTGCAAGCACTACAGAATGCCATTGCACAAGGCGCTCCGGTTAAGGGGTACTTTGCCTGGTCGCTGCTGGACAACTTTGAATGGGCCGAAGGATATGCAAAGCGCTTTGGAATCGTCCATGTTGATTACAAAACTTTTGAACGTACTCCAAAACTGAGCTTTAAGAAGTACAAAGAGATTATTGCTGCCAATACCGCTATTTAGTAGCAGATGATTGGCGCTTTACTAACTTAACATCCAAGATTTTATCGTCGACTTCTTGGCCATCAAGTATTGCTAAAAGACTGTGTGCAACTTGAGCACCTAATTCTCTAATTGGTTGTCTAATAGTTGTAATCGATGGTTGGTTTCTGCTGGCAACAGGTGAATCATCAAAACCAACAACCTTAACCTTGCCCGGCACAGAGAAACCGTTTTGAAGCAAGACATTGATGGCACCAAGTGCGGATAAATCATTACCCGCAAATAGTCCATCAAACTTAACTTTTTTCTTCAACAACTGCCGGGTTAATTCTTCCGCCTTTGACTGGGTGTAGTCACCATGAATAATTAGTTGATCGTTTAACTTGATCCCTGCACCGGTAATTGCTTTTTCATACCCTTCTAAACGATCACGACTAGATTGCAATTTTAGATCACCGGTAATCGTCACAATGTTTTTGCACCCTGAATCAATTAAGTGCTTAGTGGCAAGGTATCCACCTTTAACATTATCAACATCAACGTATGGGTACTTCTTGGATCCACCTAAATCGCCACCAAAGACAACCGCCATCTTGGGATCTAACATTTTTTCAAAACTCTTTAGCGGTCTGTGCCAACTAAAAATTGCTAAGCCATCCATCTGGCCTGCTTGTAAGGTAGAAAAAAGTGAATCTTCAGTGCCGCTTTTTGGTCTAATTAATAGCAGTGGATGCAATCCAGCATCGGTGATGGCGGTTGAAAAGCCTTGCACGACCTGGCCCCAAAAAGGATTGAGGAAAAACTCTTCACTGGATTCCTCCATGAGCAAGGCGATTAAACCGCTGCGCCCACCAGCTAATCGTCGCGCAGTTGCATTAGGGGTGAAATTATATTTTGCGACCGCCTTGCGAACTGCTTTTTCTTTTTCAGCAGATACTTTGGCTGTTCCATTTAAAACGCGAGAGACAGTAGCTGCACTTACCTTGGCCGCTTTGGCTACTTGATCAATTG
>JBIKPC010000048.1:0-6453 GCA_044357675.1 Candidatus Planktophila sp.
CTGTTTTGCATCAGCTAGTTGCACACGTGGGACGTCCACAATTTATTGCTGGTCTACAAAAATACTTTGCAAAGCATGCCTGGGGTAATACAACTTTGGATGACTTGCTGGTCGAACTTGAGGCAGCAAGTGGTCGCAAACTTGATCCTTGGGTAAGCACATGGCTGCAAACAGCAGGCGTAAACACTTTACGTCCAGTTTTGGATATTGCTGGCGACACATACAAGACCATCACGATTTCGCAGGAAGCACCAATTGTTCCTGCAGGATCTAAAGAATTGCGCCCGCATCGTTTAGCGGTTGGTCTATACGACATTAGTGGTGATTCATTGAAGCTTCGCAAATCTGTCGAACTAGATGTTGTTGGTGCATCCACAGTTGTGGCCGATCTTGCGGGTGAAAAGGTTGCCGATCTGTTGCTTATCAATGATCGAGATTTGTCATATGCCAAGCTTCGTTTTGATGATCGTTCAATTGCGACTTTGAAAACCCATCTTGGAAAATTTGATGATGCTTTAGCTCGCGCTCTATGTTGGGCAGCAATCTGGGATATGCATCGTGATGCTGAAATTTCATCGGCAGACTTCATCGAAATCGCATTAAACGGCCTTGCAGGCGAAACAGATGATGCCATTGTGAACATTGTTCTTTCTCAATTAACAACTTCTATCGAGGCATACACAAAGGAAGCAAACCTAAATGCTTATCGTGAAAAGTTAGCTGATGGATTATGGGCACTAACAAACAATTGCGCCCCAGCAAGTGATCTACAGCTTTTGATTTCTCGTGCCTTTGCAATCAATGCTCAGACCGAAGCTCAAACAGCAAACATCCGAGCATTACTAAACGGAGGTGCACCTGGTCTAAAGGTTGATGCCGATCTTCGTTGGTACTTCCTTATTGCTCTCACCGAGCGCGGTGCTACAACAAAGGCCGAACTAGATGCCGAACTTGCTAATGACAACACAACCACTGGCAACCTGGCATACGAAACTTGCTTGGCAGCGATGCCAACAAGTGATGCAAAGGCATATGCCTTTAACAAGGGGCTCGATGCCGAGGCCGCAACCTCAGTGCGCTCCGCAATAGTTGCAGGATTCCAACGCCCTATTCAGCGAAAGCTACTCGAGCCATTTGTGGATTTGTACTTTGATAACTTGATTACAGTCTGGGAATCTCGTTCTTACGAACCAGCAGCAAAGTTTGTCACTGGTTTTTATCCATCATGGGTTGTAAAACAATCAACAGTGGACACGACAAATGCTTGGCTAAATGGTGCCGGAAAAGATTCTCCTGCCGTCTTGCGAAAGCTAGTTAAAGAGTCACAGGATGGATTGATCCGCGCATTAAAGGTGCAGGTACTAGATAAGTAAAACTGATTGAGTAATTACTCGATTGAAGTGATTGCTGAAGTTTTCTTGCTCTTTTTTGGTGCAGTTGCTGCGTAAGCAATTACGCTAATAACAACAAACATTGCTGTCGGGATCACTAAAAATGTAACAACGGTTTCTAGAACAGATAAACCTGGAGCCGATGTTGCTGGACCTTCAAATATAGTCATGGCGTAAGTGTAAATTACTTATGCAGTTGCCGCTGCCACTCCAAATGGCTGCAAGTACGGTAACCATCTGTGATCTGTGCGACCTGTTCCCAGAATTCTCCATGCTGCGCCCACTGGTTCGCGTGGCAAAGTGCGCAAACGCCAGCCAAGTTCTTTTAAGTGTTTATCCGCTTTAACATGGTTGCACTTGTGACAAGCAGAAACAACATTTTCCCAGTTGTGTCCACCGCCACGGCTACGCGGAATCACATGGTCAATTGATGTTGCAGGTGCTGCGCAGTAAACACATCGACCGCCATCACGAGCAAAAATTGCCCGGCGAGACAGCGGAACTGAATGACGATAAGGAATTCGAACAAATTTAGTAAGACGCACAACTGCTGGCAATGAAACCTGACCGCCGGCGAATCGTAAAATTTCGCCAGAGTCTTCAACCATCACAGCTCGGTGATTTAAGACAAGGATCAGCGCGCGACGATCTGTTATGACACCCAACGGCTCGTAAGTGGCATTTAAGACAAGTGTGCGCGACATATATCGCTCCCGATCTAGCGCCTGGCTGGCACCGATTGCATAATCTTGCACCAAAACACCCGACCTCGTGGGTATTTGAATGGGGCTTTTAGGTAAAGATTTGGATAAAGTCTCGTCATTATGAGCGACTCCATGCGTAACTTCCTCGATTGGATGGCCGGGACTCCCCTGCGCATCCTGATCATCCTGATTGGCGCTGCCTTCATCCAAACATTTGGTTCTCGCGCAATTACCCGCGCCATGAACAGATTGGCATCGGCTGATTTAGTACTTGGGCCCCGCAACATTGTTGCGAGACAAAAAGAACGTTCAAGCACTATCGGTGGAGTTTTAACCGCAACGCTAAAGAGTGCAACGTGGATTATCGCTATGGCTATGGCACTTGGAGAATTTGGTTTTGATCTTGGCCCACTTATCGCTTCAGCCGGAATCGTTGGAGTAGCAGTAGGACTTGGTGCACAAACTCTGGTGCGCGATATTTTGTCCGGAATCTTTATGTTGATCGAAGATCAATACGGTGTCGGCGATTCAGTATCTGTTTTAGAAGTTGAAGGTGTAGTTGAAAAAGTTGGACTGCGTGTGACAACTGTTAGAGATGGTCAAGGAACTTTGTGGTACTTGCGCAACGGAGAAATTTTAAAGGTTGGAAATCAATCTCAATCTGGTTGATTAACCATGGAATTCGCTGCCATCTCGCAATAACTCCACAGCTCTGTTTTTAACTCTTCTTTAATTTCTACGCCATCAATCGCAGTACGCATTGCTTTCAGCCAGGCATCACGCGCAGCGGTATCAATGGAAAATTGTGCATGGCGCATGCGAAGCCGAGGATGCCCACGATTTTCTTGGTACGTATCAGGTCCGCCCCAGTACTGTTCTAAAAACCATTGCAAACGTTGGGCAGCACCTTGTAAATCATTTTCTGGATACATCGGACGCAAGATCGGATCAGTTGCAACTACTGCATAAAACTGAGATATCAAATCTGCGAAGAACTTTTCGCCGCCGACTTGTTCGTAGAAGTTACTCATATGATCGCAGTCTAAGTGAGGCAACTCCAAGCAGCGAAACGGGAATCGCTGCAGCTAGACAGAGCCATCCATAACTAAGTGTTCCAATAATTACACCGGCTAGTGCTCCCCCGCCAGCCCCCGCCAAATTCATGACAAGATCACTTGCTCCTTGTGATGATGCTCTAAATTCAGTGTCAACGCTTTCAGAAAGATAAGCCGAGCCAGCAATCAGCGTGCAGGACCAGCCCAACCCGAGCAAAAACAAACCAATTCCCAAGGTATAGGCATCATCTGCAGCAGCTTTGCCAGAAATAATTGTCGATATCAAAAGAGTAATGATTCCGATTTGGATAACGCGCACTCTGCCCAGGCGATCACTGAGTGAACCAACTAATGGTGAAAATGCATACATACCAAGCACGTGAACACTAATTACTAAACCAATAATCGTAAGAGATACATCCACATGAGCCATGTGCACCGGTGTCATAACCATCACCGAAACCATTGCAACATGGCCAATTGCAATCGACAAAATTGCAAAGAGGGCTTTTGGATTATGGCGTATGTGTTTCAGCGCCTTCTTGGTTGCACCTTTTTGTTTACTTGATACTAAATCTTTATTGGCCAGCAGATATGGATCTGGTCGCAAGAAGATCGTGATTACTACTGCAGCTAATGCCAAGGTAGTTGCAGAAATTAGATACGGACCAACCAGGCGAGGTAAATCAAAAAACTCTGCCAGGTTGCCAGCAGGTTCCATTAAGTTGGGACCTGTTACAGCGCCAATTGTCGAACCCCACACAACAAATGAAAGTTGCTTCGCTCGGGTTTCATTAGTAGCTAGATCAATAGCTGCAAAGCGTGCTTGATAGCCTGCAGCAGATGCTGCGCCAACCATGAAGGTTCCCATCAACATTAAAACTAAACTTCGATGTGCTCCACCAAGTATTGCTAAAATCGAACCAATAACACCAGAAAAATATCCGACAGATAGCGCTAAACGACGTCCACCCTTTGCAGTTAAGCGTGCAAGTGGCAGCGCAAGAGCAGCTGCACCTAAGACCGCGCTGGTTTGTGCCAGGCCCGCTAACGTTTCAGAATCAGTGATGGATGAGACAAGAAGTGAGCCTGCAGCAACGGTTCCGGCAACACCAACACCACTTAAAACCTGTGCTGCAGCCAGAGTCCTTACGACCCTATGTTGCACCGCTGTGTTCGGCATTAAGGAACCAGTCGAACCCAAACAGCGGTATCTGTTGGCAAGGTGTGTCCTGTTACGGGACCACTTGCAATCAAAATTTGGCTATTACTTGGCAACTGTATTGCTGCACCGAAGTTGATGTAGCAGGCAAAATCTCCTGGACGTTCAAAAGCAACAACATCTTTACCGGCTTCGATCCATTCCATTGGGCCATCGCCTAATCCTGCTTCCGCTTTACGGATCGCAAGTGCTTCGCGATACATAGTCAGCGTTGAACCTTCAACACCATCTTGTGTATCAACGGCGTACTTGCCCATCCATGAAGATTGTGGCAACCAGGTTTCATTTAATTGCAATGCATCATTTGTGGAAAAACCAAATCCACCCTTTGGATCGGCTGACCAAGGCAATGGAACACGGCAACCGTCGCGACCGCGATCTAAGTAACCACTCATCTTCCATCGTGGGTCAGTTAAACGATCTTCAGGAAGATCGCGAACCTCAGGCAACGCAAGCTCTTCGCCTTGATACAAATATGTTCCACCAGGCAATGCAAGTGTCATCAAAGTTGCGCTGCGCGCACGCAATGTTCCACGAGCAATATTTAGCTTCTTTGGATCACCCTGACGTGAAAATGTTGAATCGCCGTGATTTGTTAAGCCAAGATCCAAACGGTCAACTGATCTGACAACATCGTGGTTATTAAATACCCACGAAGTAGGTGCGCCAACTTCTGCTAACGCTTCGATTGAGTTATCAATCTTCGTACGAATTTGTTTCGCATCCCACAAGGTGGTGAGCATTTCAAAGTTAAATGAGTTCTGAAGCTCATCTGGGCGTACATAACGCGCGATGCGTGAAGCTGGGCTGACCCACGCTTCTGCAACTGCCATGCGATCACCTGGATATGAATCAAAGATTTTGCGCCATGATCGATAAATATCATGAACACCTTCTTGATCCCAGAATGGCTTGTGCTCTGTGCCAAGCATTGATGCGGTTGGATCTATGCGAATATCTGGCAGACCTGCTTCTTTAATCATTCCGTGCGCAACATCGATACGGAAGCCATCGACACCACGGTCTAACCAAAACTTCAACACATCTTCAAGATGATCCTTGACCTCTTGGTTTTCCCAATTTAGATCTGGTTGTTCAATTGCAAAAAGATGTAAGTACCACTGCCCCGGTGTTCCGTCAGCTTCGATCACTCGTTCCCACGCTGGTCCGCCAAAAACAGCTTCCCAGTTGTTAGGTGGCAAATCTCCATTCTTACCTTTTCCATCACGGAACATATAACGCTCACGCTCTGGTGATCCAGGCTTTGCCGCTAACGCTTGCTGGAACCATTTGTGATCACTTGATGTGTGATTAGGAACAATGTCAACAATAAATTTGATTCCAAAATCATGTGTTTCTTTAATCAGTTGTTCTGCTTGAGCCAAGGTTCCATAAGCAGGTTCGATATCCATGTAATCAGATACGTCATAGCCATGATCGTGTTGCGGTGATGGATACCAAGGAGAAATCCAAATTGCATCAATACCCAAAGACTTTAAATATGGAAGACGTGAACGAATACCTTCGACATCACCGATGCCATCGCCATTTGCATCGGCAAATGAACGTGGATAGATCTGATACGTAACTGCGTCTCTCCACCAAGGGCGTTCTTCACGTGATGCTAAATGTGCCATCGTTAGTTCTCCAGATATTTGTTAAGGAAGTCGCGCTCCGCATCATTGAGGGGCCGTGACTTTTTGGTCTCCATAGAAACAGTAACCTGAACAGTCTTAACAACTGCCACAAGTTCATCTCCGTTTTTCATTTCATAGGTAACACCAAAAGATGATGTACCAATTTTATTCACCCAGATTTCGATATCAAGGTTGAAATCACCCGTATAGATAGGTGCAACAAAATCGACCTCTGCCCTAGCAACAACCATTTCGATCATCTTTGACCATGCGAATCGAGCCTCTTGCGCGTACACCAAATAGGTCGCATTGTTGACATGGCCAAAGGCATCTAGGTCACCCCAGCGGACATATTGCTTGCTCTGGAATCTCATTAACGGGTTAACTTTCGGTAGGTCATGCGATGTGGACGAGAAGCTTCTGCCCCTAATCGTTCACGTTTGT
>JBIKPC010000049.1:0-6381 GCA_044357675.1 Candidatus Planktophila sp.
GAAACAATGGATGAATGGGCTTCTTCGCTGCAGGCAATTACCCAACGTTCTGCGTTGCCATGCTTCTTGCGGGCCTCTGCGCGTGCAACAACAAGTGCTGAAAGATTTCCAATTGTTCCACCCTGTACAAAAACACCACCTGCTGAATCAGGTAATCCTGCTAAATCAATGAGCCATTTGATCGCTTGGTTTTCAGCAAAGACCGCTCCGGCACCTTCTTGCCATGATCCGCCATACAAGGCGCTTGCGCCAACAACTAAATCAAAAAGGTTTGCGAACTCACTAGGTGCTGAAGGAATAAAGGCCAGGTTGCGTGGATGGTCCGTTGAAATACATGCTTTAGCTAGAACATTAGTAAAAACTTCCAGCGCTTCGTGCCCACCCAAACCTTTTGAAGTAATTGTGTTGCCTACATCATTAAACAAATCTTCTGCTGAACGAGGACCATCGAGTGGCGGATCATCTTTTAAACGCTCAAGACTGTACTTCAAAATCTCTGCAGCAAGAGCTTCTACTGCAGGAGTGAACTCATGCATTGATTCTTGCCTTCTTAACTATGTTTCTGATCATTGTTGGAAAAACAAATAGGTGTAGCGGAGAGATTGCATACCAATACAACTGACCACCCAACCCACGTGGATTAAATGTTGCCTCTTGCACAATCTTTGTCTTTCCATTTTCTCTTGTAACTGTAAATTCAAGCCACGCTTTACCTGGTAAAACCATTTCGGCATACAACTTTAATCTGCTACCTGGTTCTAACTCTTCTACTCGCCAAAAATCTAAACTTTCACCAACACGCAAGAAATCTGGATCACGACGGCCGCGACGTAAACCAACACCACCAACTAAGAAGCGATCTAAAACTCCACGAGCCCACCATAAGAAATCTGAACCAAACCAACCGTTGACACCACCAATGCGTTCAACCTGCCGCCACACCTGTTCTGCTGGAACATCGGTGATCTTTTCGCGTCGATCGCGAAGCACCATTTCACCAGCCCAATCAGGGTCTCCTTGTGCCTTCTGCCATGGGGCGGTTGGCATGGTCGCATCAGACCAACGTGTTTCCACATTATGAGTTGTGATCTTTGATAACGCTAGTGAAATAGCGGTTTCAACATCAATCAAACCTTCTTCAGGTTTTGGAATAAGTCCATCAATACTCTTTGCAGGGTCTGCAACAACTTCGCTAATGAGCGAACCGACAAGTGGGCGGGCAAGTGCGGTCGGTACTGGTGTTACTAAACCAATCCATAAGCTAGAAAGCCCCGGGGTTAGAACTGGGACTCTAATAATCCAGCGCTTCTTTAATCCTGATAACTTTGCAAACTTTTGCATCATGTCCGCGTAAGACAATACTTCGGGACCGCCAATATCAAATACTTTGTTAACAGGTTTTTCTAAATGTGCTGCACCTTTTAAGTAATACAAAACATCGCGGATTGCGATTGGGTGCGTTTTATTCATAACCCATTTAGGCGTAGTCATGATCGGTAGTCGATGTGTTAAGTGGCGCAGCATTTCAAAACTGGCAGAGCCTGACCCAATGATGATTCCAGCGCGAAGTTCTAATACCGCAACAGATGTGGTCGCAAGTGCGCTGCCCGTCATGGCACGAGAAGCAAGATGCTTACTAATGTTCACATCGTTTGCGATTCCACCTAAGTAAATAATCTGAGAAACGCCTGCTTGTTCGGCTGCTTTGGCAAAGTTGCGCGCCATTTCTTTTTCAATTTCATCAAAGTTTGGGCCTAAGTTAATCGAGTGCAATAAATAAAAAGCAGTGTGAATACCTTCGAGCGCCCGTTGCAAATCACCAAAGTTTTCGGCGCTGCCTTCACAGATTTCGACCTGAGTTGCCCAGGGTTGGCCCATAATTTTCTGCTTATCGCGTACCAAAATTCGAACATCTTCTTTGTCATCGATTAGTGCGCGAACTAATCGACCACCTACATATCCAGATGCCCCTGTGACGAGGTACTTACGGTCTCCATTGTGCGAGTTCATGCTGGCAAGCCTAGACTTAACCCATGCAAAAGACACTCCAAAAACCGAGAGTAGTAATTTTGGGTGCCGGCTTTGGTGGGCTAACTGCGGCGCGCAAGATGGCTGACTTTGCCGATGTAACTGTGGTTGATCGCCACAATTTCCAAACTTTTTTGCCCTTGCTGTATCAGGTATCAACCGCTGGATTAGCGGCAGACCATGTTGCCCACCCAGTCAGAGGAGCGCTGCGCAATACGGGTGTGAAATTTCGAATGGGATCACCGATCGCTGTTGATCACAAAAACAAGTCAGTTAAATTAGACAGCAGCGAAGTTTTAGATTTTGACTACCTTGTTGTTGCGCTGGGATCAGCAACTGCTGATTTTGGAGTTCCAGGAGTATTTGAACATGCACTAGGAATGAAAAGTGTTCATGAGGCTTTGAATATTCGTGCGGAGGTATTGCGACGTTTTGAAGATCTCTGCCGTTTTGAAGATGAAACAATTTTTTCGATATCAGTTGTTGGTGGCGGACCTACAGGGGTCGAGATGGCTGGTGCTTTTGCAGAACTAGTTCGGGGACCTTTAAAGCACGATCAACGACATGCAGCGGCGCACATCAAAATTAACTTAATTGAAGCTGGACCCAGAATTTTGCCAATGTTTTCTGAAAAACTTTCAGCCCACGGTAAAAAAGATCTTGAAAAGCTGGGCGTAACTGTTCACTTAAATACCGCTGTCAAGGAGATTAAGCCGCGCAGTATTCATATTAGTAATGGCACCACAATTGCCTCAGAGGTAACAATTTGGGCCGCAGGTGTAAAAGGCGAACCAACTGGTGCGAAATTGAATTTGCCACTTATCAATACGCGTATCGATGTTGATAACACTTTGCAGGTTAAAAATTACCCTCACATATTTGCAATCGGTGATATCGCAGGTTTTGTTGGAGAAAATGGACGCATGTTGCCGATGGTTGCTCCAGTTGCGCTGCAGCAAGGTCGACATGTTGCTCAGCAAATCAAAAGAATTGCAGCCGGCCAGGCTCTCAAGCCATTTAAGTATTTGGACAAGGGTTCTATGGCAACTATCGGTCGTCACAAAGCAATTGTTGAAGTTAAAAACCTGCGAATGACTGGAATACCAGCCTGGTATGCCTGGTTGTGGCTACATCTGTTTTATTTACTTGGTGGGCGTAACAAGATTGGCACCATGGCGGATTGGACCTACAACTATTTAACCTTTGATCGCGGCAACCGTCACATTATGGATTCGCAGTAATGCCCGAGCATTTAAAAGTAGCTGGGCATGATGTCTACTGCTACGAATGGGAAAACGATGGTGAAGCCGTTGTTTTACTTCATGGTGGTTTAAGTAAAACTTCTAGTTGGGACTACTTGCTGGTTCCAGCACTTGAAGATGATTTTCATGTCTATGCATATGACAGAACTGGACATGGCTTTACAGGAGATCGTCCTGGCAGTCTGCACTTTCAATTTCAGACTAATGAAGCAATCTCATATTTGGAAGAGATAGTAAAAGAGCCAGCTCACCTAATTGGTTACAGCGATGGCGGAATCATTGCATTAATGGTTGCTATACAGCGTCCAGATCTAGTTAAATCAATTGTTGCAATTGGCGCAAATTATCATTACAGCGCACCGTTAAGTGATTTTGCAACAGCTTCTGTCAGCGAAGAAGATCAAGCTGAACATAACTTAATTAGTCCAGATGCACCCCATACTCTTCTAGAAAAAATCATTCGAATGAACCAGATTTGGAAAATAGAGCCTGATATAGCTCTTTCTGATATCGCATCTATTCAGTGCCCTGTGCTGGTTATGGCCGGTGATGATGATGTGATTAAGCATGATCACACAATTTCCTTGTATGAAGCTTTGCCTTTAGGGCAGTTAGCAATAATTCCTGGAACGTCACATGGATTAGTAAAAGAAAAACCAGCGTTAATGTTGGCTAATATTATGCAATTCTTAGAGGATCTGTCCTATCCGCAAACGCGAGACCCGATTAGACGAACTAACAATCAATCGGAGTAATTTTTCCAGTTGCAACATCGTAAATAGCTCCACCAACAACAACATCTTTATTCAAAAATGGGAAAGCACGGATTCTGTTTACATCAATTGCAAGTGCTGCCTTTTGATCTGAAACTGTTCTAAATTCCAGGCTGCGAGTATCAACACCAAATTCTTTTTCAATATATTCGTGAATGTCTGCCTCTTCTGCAGATGCCATTCGGCAATTTGTATGTGGCATAACTAAAATTTTCTTTACGCCTAATAAATAGGTTGCAAGTACCAAAGTACGCAAAACATCTTCAGTCACGCGAGCGCCAGCGTTGCGCAAGATCTTTGCATCCCCTGAGCTCATGCCCATCACTGACAAAGGATTAATTCGTGAATCCATGCAGGTAACAATTGCTAAGCCTTTTTGGGCAACACCAGTTAGTCCAGAGTATTTAAAGGTTTTGATGTATTCGTCATTAGCTGCAATTTCAGCAGAAAAAGAATCATGCGGAAAGGAGTTATCAGACATATCTACTCCTCCCCGGATTCATACCGGAGCCCCCCGTCAGGATTGAACTGACGACCTGCGCATTACAAGTGCGCTGCTCTACCACTGAGCTAGAGAGGCCTGCTCTTCGAGTTACCCCGAATACAGCAGCCGCAATTATGACAGTCGAAGCGCAAAACTTGAAATCGGACTCTTGCTGCGCGCTCAGGGTAGGTTGTCCCAGTGAGATTAGGCGTTCTAGATGTGGGTTCAAACACCATCCACCTGCAAGTTATGGATGCCCATCCAGGAGCGCGACCAACACCTACAACTAATTACAAAGTTGAACTTCGTCTGACTGAATACCTGGATATTTCTGGAGCGATTTCGGCAGGTGGGATTCAACTCCTAAACGATGCGATTGCAGAAGCTGTAGCCCATGCACGAGTTAATGAAACTGATGAGATTTTGGCTTTTGCAACCTCTGCCTTACGTGAAGCTAGCAACGGTGCGAAAATAATCGCTGACATAAACAACAAATATGAGATAGATCTACAAGTCTTAAACGGTGATGATGAAGCTTCTATGACTTTCTTGGCTGTGCGTCGTTGGTTAGGTTGGTCTGCAGGAAAGTTGCTCGTTCTAGACATTGGTGGCGGCTCATTAGAAATTGCAAGTGGGATTAATGAAAACCCGGATGCCACAATTTCACTTCCACTGGGTGCAGCTCGTTTAACTCGAGAATTCTTAAACGGTGATCCATATACTGCAAAGGGAATTAAGGGTCTGGAAAAGCATGCAGAAGAAGTGCTTAGAGATTCAATGCCTAATGCTTTGAGGTCTCACGATGCAGATCATTTTGTTGCAACAAGTAAAACCTTTAGAACTTTGGCACGTATTTGTGCTCAGTGGTACGGCGACAATCCAAAGTTCATAGAAAGAAAATCACTCAACTCTGCAATGCCACGACTAATTGAGATGACAAGTAAGTCTCGCGCAGAATTACCTGGAGTTTCAGCTAACCGTGCTCAACAAATCGTTGCCGGTGGAATTGTGGCACTTGCTGTTATGGATAGGTTAGATGTAGATGAGGCTGAAATTTGTCCGTGGGCGCTGCGTGAAGGCATTCTTTTGCGTCGTTTAGATTGGCTGAGCGACTAAGCGTCAGGTGCTGGCATCCAGTCAATTGCAATAACTTCGCCATCGCGGTGATGCAGAATAAATGCTTCACCTGGCAATAATCCATGATCTAACTCTTTGAAGTTCTTCTTACCTATGAACTTTGCAACAATCCCAGGAATAACTGGATTGTGGCCACATACAAGTGCACGGGCTTCACTTTCAATGATGTCATTGACTACGTTAATTGCTGCCTTCTTATCTTTCTCATAAGCATATTCACTGAGCTGGGTCCAATAAATCATGTCTAATGACAATGAGCGGGCCATTGGTGCAACTGTTTCGTAGCAACGAACCGCATCTGATGTATGAATTTCTGTAATCGCAAATGGTAAGTATCGTGCCAACATCCGCATTGATTGAAGTTGACCTAGTTGAGCAAGTGGGCGATCACCATCATCACCCTCCCATTCTTCGCGCGCAATTGCTTTGCCATGACGTAAGAGAACTAGCGGAATCGTGTCAGTTCCAAACTTTTCAAAGTTCTTTAGTACATCCTTATCGCCTTCACGTGAAACCTTGTCATAAGCATCAGCAACCGTTACCCAAATTAACTGATCGACTTCTTGAACATCCATTACGCCTTTGGCTTCACCGATTGCTTGGGCAGACCAATATCTAACCGTCTTAGTTGTTTCACCAACAAGGTATTCAACTTTGCATAATTCGGGGCCAAAGACTGTTTCAAATCCGGTTTCTT
>JBIKPC010000050.1:0-6065 GCA_044357675.1 Candidatus Planktophila sp.
GATTCTTTATTCCTATTGCAGGCTCATTGCGATCAACATTTGGCGTGTGCGCCAACGCAATTTCACCTGATGATGCACGCGTAGTGAGCGTGGATCATGGCTGCGGAGCACATTCGGAAGCGACCTTCACAGAGCCGGTGTTAAACTAAGCCCCTGCTATCGCACCCGCGATATCGAGTAATACCAAAAAAGAAAACTAGCAAGGAGCCCCCCATGCCTACAGGACGCGTTAAATGGTTCTCATTAGAAAAAGGTTTCGGCTTTATTGCAAATGATGAAGGCGAAGATGTTTATCTAGCCGCTACTTCACTTCCAGAAGGTGTTGCAACAGTTAAGCCTGGAACAAAGCTGGAGTTTTCAATTGCTGACAGCCGTAAAGGCCCACAAGCATTATCAGTACACATCATTGATGCACCACCATCATTAGTTGAAAACTCACGTGTTAACAGCGATGATCTTGCAGCAATGATTGAAGACACAATCAAAATGTTAGACAAAGTCGGAAATGGTTTGCGCCATGGACGTCATCCAAATGCACAAGAGGCTGATCGTCTTGGTCGTGTGCTGCGCGGTATTGCTACAGCGCTAGGAGCGTAGTTTTTGCTTTAGATGCCGCTTCGTCGTTCGCGACGAATTGTGTAACGAATACCAATCAAGCCAAGTATGGCTCCGCTGATGCATGTCCAAATAACTTTCGCATCCGCGTTCGTTGCAAGTGCAATTACTCCTGCTACTACCCAGCAGATTATTCCGATAGCCACTAGAGTTACCGCATTGCGTAGTCGAGTAGTCATGGAAGAAGAGTAATGGGATTTACAGTCAAAGAGGATGGTAATTGGCGTTCATTTCGCCATCGAAATTACCGAATTCTTTTTCCTGCCAACGCTGTTTCTAACATCGGCAGTTGGGCCCAGCGAATTGCGCAAGACTGGCTAGTTCTTGAACTCACAGATAACAACGGAACCTATTTAGGTTTAGTAACAGCGGTTCAATTTGCACCCGTTCTGTTCTTTTCTCTACACGGTGGAAAATTAGCTGACAGATTCAATAAACGTAAAGTTTTGATTTGGACAAACATTTTAGGTGGCAGCGCATCACTTGGTTTAGGTGCTCTGGTTATTACAGAGACCGTTCAACTGTGGCATGTCTTTGTTCTCGCAGGTGTTCTAGGTATTTCGACGGCAATTGATGCTCCGGTGCGTCAATCATTTACCACCGAGGTTGTGGGTCAAACAGATCTGCCTAACGCTGTGTCACTCAATTCAGCTAACTTCAATGCAGGCCGTTTAGTTGGACCTGCGCTATCTGGTGGATTGATTGCAGCATTTGGTACTGGGCCTTCATTTATCGTCAACGGGCTTTCGTATTTCTTTGTTATTGCAGCACTGGCAAACCTTAATGAAAAGGCGTTTTTCCATCTAGATCGACCAAAATCAGATGGCAATATCCGCGAAGGCATTGCATACGCAAAAGCTCGTCCAGACATTTATGTTGTTATGTTGATGGTTTTCTTCTTAGCAACATTTGGACTTAACTTTCAGATCTTTAACGCACTGATGGCTACGCAAGAGTTTGGTTTAGGGCCGGCAAGCTTTGGCTTGATGGGAACTTTTATTGCAATCGGGTCACTAACAGGTGCCATTGGATCTGCGCGGCTGGAACGATTTAGAGATACAAAGTTTGTGATCCGTGGCGGAATACTGTTTTCAGCATCCATCATGGTCTTATCAATCTTGCCTAATTACACAAGTTACATAATTTGGTTACCAATTTGTGGCGTAACCGCTTTAACTACTTTGGTATCTGCTAATTCAATTGTCCAAACCAGCACAGATCCTGCAATTCGTGGACGCGTGATGGGAATCTATCTCTTGATTTTTATGGGCGGAACTCCATTTGGTTCACCATTGATTGGTGCGACAACTGACCTAATTGGCATTCGACCAACTATTGCAGTTTGTGGTGGAATTTCATTGTTCGCATCACTTTACATTTGGTTTAAGTACAAGAACCGTGTTTCATTACCAGTAGATATTTCAGTTGCTGCAGTTCTTAAAGACCGTTAATCGCAATCACAATCAGAATTCCAATTAGCGCTAGCAAAGTAATTATTCGCCTAACTTTGTAACTCATTACGCAGCCTCGTGTACCTTTGATGGAATAGTTTTGACAATCACAAAGGCAATTGCGATTAAGACAAAGACCATGATGTAAGCACGGGAAATACCAAAGTTATCACCCAGCAGTCCCAGCAAGAATGGTGCCCCTGCAATTGCTATTCCAGCAGCTAATCCAGCGCGTCCAATAGCTAAATCTGGTCGTCCATCGCTCAAGCCGATCAAGCGAATTGATGACAATGCAAACTGCATTGAAATTCCTATTCCGACAGCGAATAGGCAGATGAGGGAAATAATCATGCTGTGTGACAACCAGAATCCAACAAAACCAATAAATTGCAAGGCGATCACTGTAAGAAGTTGTGTATCCAGTTTTAGGTGTCCTAATACGAAGCCGCCATACCACCGGCCAATGGCCATTCCAGTTCCCATTGCAACGATGGCAACTGTTGAAATCGCAGCGGTTGATCCAACACGATCTTTTAACAGCGCTGCTGCCCAAAAAGAGATCGCAAATTCACTAGAGATACATGCAATAAAACCAACCCATGAGATCCAAAAACTGCGCGAAAGTTTTCCACCTTGTGGACCGTCTTCATCAGGAACATGTTCTTCTTGATCTTTCTCCCGACCAATCAGAAAAAGAACTAGGGCCACGGGTACAGCTAATAAAAGACCTACGCGCCAAAGATTCGGGAATGCAATTGCAATTGTTCCAATCAATGCAGTGCCAATTACAAAACCAACCGATGCGATTCCGTTTGCCTGTGGAATCGCGACCTCGGCAGATTTTCCATAATGCGATGACATTTTGGTAAGCATTGTGTTAATAACTACTGATGTTCCAAATCCGGCGATCAGCGTTGCAGGAATAGTGATGTATACAGGTGGAGAGATAACAAACAGAGTTAATCCTGTAACAAAGATAGATAAACCAATCCAACTTGCTTTCGAACGACCATAACGGTGCGCGATACGGGGATTAGCCCAACCAGCCAAAATTGAAGCAATTCCCATAGCCGTGCCATGCAGGCCTGCGATTGTTAAAGAAGTTCCTTGATCTGCGCGCAGCAATGATTGGGCAGGGCCAAAGCCACCTAGATAGAAGTTAACGATCGCAGTTTGAACCGCCACGACCCAGAAAAAACGATCGCGATGAAAACTCTTTGGCATTAAAGGGCTGCTACTACGTGATCAATGCACTTGGTAAGGGCATCAACATCACTTGGATCAACAGCAGGGAACATACCGATTCGAAGCTGGTTCTTACCTAGCTTGCGGTAAGGCTCTGTATCCACGATTCCGTTGGCACGAAGTGCTGCACAAATCTGTGTTGCATCAATTGCATCATCAAAGTTAATTGTTCCGACAACCTTTGAACGCATTGCGGGATCTGTCACAAACGGAGTTGTGTAGCTGGTCTTCTCAGCCCAGGAGTACATGATGTCTGATGATGCTGTACTGCGGCCTGCAGCAAATGAAAGTCCACCATTTGAATTCATCCACTCGATTTGTTCTGCAAGCAACATCAAAGTCACAAGTGCAGGAGTGTTGTAGGTCTGATCTAGACGTGAGTTTTCAATCGCAATACCTAGGTCAAAGAAGGCTGGAACCCAACGACCGCTGGCCTTGATCTTTTCTGCGCGCGCTATCGCTGCAGGAGACATAATCGCAATCCAAAGACCACCATCAGATGCGAATGACTTTTGCGGTGCAAAGTAATAGGTATCAAACTCTTTAGCGGCAACCATTAAGCCACCAGCTGCAGATGTTGCATCAACTAAGACAAGGGCGCCATCTGTACCTGCGGGACGAATAATTGGCATTGCTACGCCAGTGCTTGTTTCATTGTGGGTCAATGCATAAACATCGATGCCAGCTTCAACAACTGATACTGGATGAGAACCAGGCTCTGACTTAATGACAGTAGGTTCGCCTAAAAATGGTGCTTCTTTTGCTGCAGCGGCAAACTTTGATGAAAATTCTCCAAAGACTAAGTGCTGTGAACGCTCTTCAATCAAACCAAATGTTGCGATATCCCAGAACGCGGTTGATCCACCATTACCTAGTACAACTTCATAACCTTCAGGAAGATTAAACAAAGTTGTAAGACCTTCACGAACGCGCTTTACAACATTTTTAACCGGCTTTTGTCGGTGCGATGTCCCCAAAATTGAATTGCCACTTGCTGACAAGGCAGCTAATGCTTCTGGACGAATCCTTGATGGACCGCAACCAAAACGACCATCAACCGGCTTTAAATTGGAAGGAATAACAATGTCTGCGCTCATGGGCTAAGACTACGGGTAGTACCTATTGAGTTCCCAATCGGCGGTGGTGTTAGCCCGCTCATAGCGCAAGCGGTCGTGCAAACGTGAGTATCGACCCTGCCAAAACTCAATATTCATTGGTGTCACGCGATATCCGCCCCAATGTGCTGGCCTTGGAACTGCGGTTCCCTCAGGCCACTTTTGTGATGCACCTTCGACGCGTTGTTCTAATTCGGCGCGTGTTGCCAGTGGTGATGATTGATGACTTGCCCATGCACCGATTTGAGATCCCCACGGACGAGTTGCAAAGTAATCATCTGATTCTTGTTCTGAAACTTTTTCCGCAAATCCACTAATTGCAATCTGTCGTTCCATGGCATACCAAGGAAACAACAAGGAAACATTTGGATTGAGATCCATTGCGTGGGCTTTACGAGATTCGTAATTTGTAAAAAATGTAAACCCACCATCAGAAATATCTTTTAGCAAAACTGTTCTGGTTTCAATCTGCGAATCACTTGTTAAAGTTGAAAGCACCATTGCATTTGCTTCAACAATTAATGTGTTCTCATGTGCTTGCTTTAACCACATTGCAAAAGCTTCAAATGGATTATCAGGCAAAGTTTCTAATCCGGCATCGCCATAGGAACGGCGCATGGCCCTGACTTCTTCGCGGGTAACAATCTGATCGGTCATTGCCCTATCGAACCCCAGATTGGCGGCCATTGCACCTCAAAAAGGTGTAACTGCAAACATTTATGCAAGCCTTACTCTTTATAACAATTCAATAAAAACACCCTCAAAACCCGTGTATTCAGCGGAAGTTTCTTGCAAATGGGGTGCAAAAGGAGTGGGATAAGGCCACTAGGAAGCCTGCACCCCCAAGAAGTGGCTTCCACATCTAAAAGGAGAACAATTAGTGAAGAACAGACTACTTAAGGGTCTTGCTCTTGCTGCAACATTGTCATTTGCCGCTGGCGTGACAATTGTTCCTGCACAAGCAGCAAGTGAAATTCTTATTTGGGCCGATGAAACTCGCGGACCAAACCTAGTTAAAGTTTTTGCAAAGAAGAGCGACTGGGTTCCAGGAAGCACAATCAAGGTTGTTTCTTTCTCAAGCTACGATGCTTTGAAAGATGCACTTGATAAGGCATCAGGCACAACTGGTCCAGATATTTTCGTTGCAGGTAACGACTGGGTTCCAGCACTAGCTAAGAGCGGAAAGCTTGCTCCTGTAGTTTTGACTGCAGCACAGAAGGCACAATTCACTCCAAGCCAGTTCTTTGATCTTTCATACGGTGGAAAGCTTTACGGAGTTCCTGTAGATGTAAACAACGTTGGAATGGTTTACAACACAAAGCTAGTAAAGACAGCACCAAAGACATACGGCGACATGGTTAAGTACTACCTAGCTAACAAGACAAGTAAGGGCCTAAAGGCTGGACTTTGTGTTGCTGGTGGCGGTATGTCATGGGGCGCTCTTTCAGGATTCTCAGCACTTGGTGCAGAGCCATACCTAATGAACGCTGATGGAACTGTTAACTTCAATAAGAGCTTTGATCCAGCAGTATTTGCTAAGAATGTAAGTTCATTACTTCTTGACAAGAAGGGTAAGAGCAACGGCTTCTTCCCAGCAACAGATACTGGTTGCCAGGATAACTTCCTAGCAGGCAAGGTT
>JBIKPC010000051.1:0-5950 GCA_044357675.1 Candidatus Planktophila sp.
GAGCTAAAGGCTCAGAACATCGCTCTACGTAAGCAGCTAATTGCTCTTACAAACCTAATCATCAAGATCCAGAAGAAGGTAAAGGCGTAAGCCCAAGCTTTCCAAGGATTTAACTCTTAGGAGTTATCTCTACTCCGAAGCCCGGTTCTCTCGCAAGAGGGGGCCGGGTTTCGGCTTTTAAAAAGAACCTGGAAGGTCGCTTTTCTAAAGGCAGGGCCATTCGTGGTCACCGTTAGTACCCTTGGGGAGTGAGCAAACAAGTGGAATCAACAGCAATCGGTCGGGTAATTAGTTGGACAGCGATTGCAGCCACGCTGGCGATCACTCCATGGATGACGCTCGATCCAATAAACCTGCCCAAGCTGGTCGTTATCGCATTGGGCGGATTTATTACTCTTGCTGCCATTCTGGTCAACCGAAAAACACTCTTTACTAGTGGGCACAAAACAATCCAAATTCTGTGCGGCTTATTCGTACTTGATTTGATTATCGTCTTGTTAATTGCTGGCACAAACCCATTACAAGAGTTTTTTGGCACCTATGGCCGAGCAACTGGTTTTGTCGCCTATGTGTCCTTGGCTGCGTTATTGCTTGGCGCAGCCGTTGTGGCTTCAACTAAATTTGTTAATAGTTTTGCACGCGCCTTATTAATCGCTGGTGCGCTTTCTATTGCATACGGCTTATTGCAAGCCGTTGACGCTGATCCTATTGAGTGGGTGAATCAATACAGCCCTGTTATTGGTTTCTTAGGTAATCCTAACTTTGAATCATCTTTTGTTGGTTTTTCTGGTGTATTAGCTTTTGGATTTATTATTGCGCAGGGTTTAAATGCAGCTCTGCGATTAGCTCTTGTTGCATATTTACTGCTGGCAGTGTTTGTCATTATCAAAACTGATTCACAACAAGGATTGTTAGTTCTGGCTGGTGGAATCGCAATCGTTAGCATGATCTGGATTTCTCGTTCGAAATTTAAATTTGTGACTAAGCCTGCGCTAATTCTTAGCGGCATTGGTGCTGTATTTGTGGCGCTGGGATCGCTCAATAGCGGTCCATTGGCATCATTGTTATACAAAGCATCAGTGACCTACCGTGGAGATTATTGGCGAGCTGGCTGGAAAATGACAGTTGAAAACCCAATATTTGGCGTTGGTCTAGATAGCTATGGTGATTGGTATCGCCGCACACGAACATTAGAAGCAACTGTGCGCAGAGGACCAGAAATTACCGCAAATGCTGCGCACAATGTTTTACTCGATTTCTCATCTAATGGTGGCTTCCCGCTGGTCATTATTTACTTAGCACTGATGGTGTTAGTTGTTATTTCTGCACTTAGATTACTAAAGCGCAGCAATCGCTTTGACCCAGCTGTGGCGGGATTAATTGCAGTGTGGATCGCTTATCAAGCACAATCAATTATCTCGCTTAATCAATTAGGCCTTGCGGTCTGGGGCTGGATTATTTCGGGATTGATTATTGGCTACGAGATTAATACTCGTACCTCAGAGCAACCTCAAGAAGTCAAAGCACCTGTTGGAAAAGGTCGAACTGCTGCAAAGGCGATTAGCGAAAAGGTTTCAGCAAAGACATTAGTAGCTATGGTTGCAGGTGGTGCAGTCGGATTGCTTGTTGGACTTCCACCATTTCTTGCATCCACGCAGTATAAATCTGCCCTCGAATCTAGCGATGCTGCGATTATAGAAAATGCAGCCTATCTGTGGCCAGACGAGGCAATCCGATATGGGCAGATCGCACTTGTGTTGCAAGCAAATAAATTAGATGTACAAGCACAAGCCGTCATCGATAAGGCGTTGGTTAAGTTCCCAAATGAATTTGGTCTATGGTCATTGGCAGCAAAGCTGAGTACTGCGACCCCAGAACAAATTGCAGAAGCCAACGCACAAATGAAGCGTCTTGACCCCTTCAATCCAAACCTTAAATAGGTCGGTACCATTACCCAATGCGCGTAGCAATAATCGGACAGGGATATGTTGGTTTAACCATTGCCGTCGATGCCGCAACAGCTGGAAATACAGTTGTTGGCTTTGATGTAAATACCGCATTGGTGGCACAGTTAAATTTGGGTGTTGCTCATATAGAAGGTATTTCTGATTCGGCACTGGCTGCTTTGGTCGGCAGCGGGGCATACAAAGCCAGCACAGATGCAGCGGTCTTAGATGGCTGCGATGTTATTGTTATTGCTG
This sequence comes from Candidatus Planktophila sp., assembly GCA_044357675.1. Lineage (GTDB taxonomy): Bacteria > Actinomycetota > Actinomycetes > Nanopelagicales > Nanopelagicaceae > Planktophila. The sequence goes on from JBIKPC010000051.1 coordinate 2,202, forward strand.
TCCCAACCCCGCTAGATGAGGACCGAAACCCTGATTTATCCTTTGTTCATGCAGCAGCTGATTTAATCGCTACCAATGTGAAATCACCAGCATTAATTGTTAATGAATCTACGTCCTACCCCGGGACTTTGCGCAATGAAATTGCTACTCGTATTACTGGTGTTGCGCATTTGTTTGCTTCGTCACCAGAACGAGTCGATCCGGGTAATACCGAATGGGGCACAAAGAACACTCCACGGTTAATTGGTGGGTTAACCCCAGCGGCAGTTGCAAAGGCTCGACAGTTTTATGCAAGCTTCTGTGACACGATCATCGAAGTTTCCTCGCCAGAGGTTGCAGAGGCTGCAAAGATATTTGAGAATACTTTCCGCCAGGTAAACATCGCTTTGGTTAACGAGTTCGCGCAGATTGCAGATGCACTTGGAATATCAGGTCGCGAAGTAATTGATGCAGCAGCGACCAAGCCATATGGATTTATGCAATTTAATCCAGGTCCTGGTGTGGGTGGGCACTGTATTCCGGTTGATCCAAGTTATTTGGCACATGTTGCTAACCAAGTTGGCGTGCCAGCAACGTTTATTAAACGTGCCAACGAAGTGAATTTAACTATGCCGGCCTATGTCGTAAAGCGAGTTGTTGCTGGCAGCGGCGGATCGATTGCAGGTAAATCTGTTGTAGTCGTTGGTGTGTCCTATAAATCAAATGTGGCAGATACCCGCGAAACGCCAGCAGCAGCTGTTGTTGATTTACTACGCGCCCAAGGCGCAACCGTTACTTGGCATGATGAAATCGTGGGTAGCTGGCGCAATGAATCCTCAGCACCTTTAAAGGGTGAGATTGCTGTGTTGGTGACAAAGCACGATGGGCTAGATCTAAGTGCGCTGCAGGCTTGTGGGTATGTTTTTGATTGCACCGGCACCCTGGCAGGGGCCGACGGTATCTAAACCCCCGCGATATCGCTGATTATTTGGCTTAAATCTTTACCGGGCGCCCAACCAATTGCCGCTTTAATCTTAGAAATATCAGGCACACGTCGGGCGATATCTTCAAAGCCTGCTGGGTATGCATCTGAATACGCGGTGTAAGTAGTTGTTGATGTAGATCCAGTTATTGCAATTACCTTTTCAGCTAATTGTTTAATGGTGACTTCACCTGTGCCGCCAACATTAAAGACATCTCCGATTGTGGAATCTGTGTTGGCAATAGTTGCAATTGCTTGCACCGCATCATCGACATGGCAAAAGACTCGGGATTGGGTGCCATCGCCATAAACAGTTAACGCTTCATTTTTTAGTGCAGCATGGACAAAGCGTGGCACAACCATTCCGTACCGCCCAGTTTGGCGAGGACCAACAGTATTAAAAAAGCGCACTGTTGTTACGGGCAACTTGTTTTCTTGGTGCAAAGCAAATGCCATGGCTTCTTCAATCGCCTTGGCATCGCTGTATGTCCATCTAATTTTTTGCGGAGCGCCAACAACACGATCATCAGTTTCGGATAATGGCTGCTTAGGGTTCTTGCCGTAAATTTCAGATGTGCTGGCAATAATTATTCGCTTGTTGTATTTAGCGGCGGCATGTAAAACAACTTCGCTGCCGGTGATGTTGGTGCTCATAGATTCCAATGGTGATTCCAGAATCGTATTTACCCCCAATGCAGCTGCCATGTGCAGAACAAGGTCAGCCTCTTTGGTTAGCCCATCAATTAAATCAACGTTGCGAATATCGCCTTCAACACTAGTCACTTTGCTTTCAAGGTGTGCGATATTGGCTGTGGATCCAGTAGAAAAGTTGTCTAGCAGCGTGACCTGGTGACCTGCGTTTACATAGTGATCAGCTAAATGGGAACCAATAAACCCGGCTCCACCAGTGATAAATACGCGCATGGGTAAACCTTATTTCACAATCGATGCATACAGGCCAACATGAGCGTTGATCATGCGATCAACTGAAAACAAAGCCTGCGCACGCGATGCTGCGAGGGTGCTCATAGCGCTGCGTTTATGGGTATCCAGGATCAAGGTATTCACGGCTGCTGCAATCGAATTAGGGTTTTTATTGGTGACTAAGCCTGTTTCGTGATTGGCAATGACTTCGGATACTGATCCCACATCAGTTGCCACAACTGGTTTACCCGCAAGCTGCGCCTCGATCAGCGCAACGGGCATACCTTCGTTTTCACTGGTGGAGATGATGATGTCGGAAGCACCCAGGACATCTTCGGCCTTTGCCCAACCAGTAACGCTGGCATTTGCGGGAGCAGCGGTTTTTACATCTTCTAGTAAATCGCCACCACCTGCAATTATGAATTGAGCGTTAGGCACAATGCGCGCAACATCTAAAGCGCGCATTGGATTTTTAACTCCTGTTACACGCGCAATCCAACCGATGATTGGTTGGCCGTTATCGGTTAATCCCAGGTTTGCTAACGCTTGTGTTCTTGGTGTGGGGTGCAAGGCAACAACACCTGGTGCGATGCTGATGTACTGCTCTTTTGTGCCAATGTGGTGCTGCAGTAACTCTTGCCCAACGGTTTCACCAACGGTTACTAACTTGGCAGATCTCTTAGCAAGCATTTTTTCAATGGCAATGATTACTGTTGATTTAAATCCAGAAAATTCAGGATCATCTAATAAGTGGCCATGGAAGGTATGAATAACAGGTATGGGTTGCTTCTTCATGCGGGTGATGTAGCCAGCTTTAAAGGTATGGGTGTGAATAATGTCTGGCTTTACTTGGGCAATGATCTTTTCTAACTGCTTTCTGGCCAGGTGATCTTTGATCGGGTTAATTGATCGACCAAGTGCAGGGATTCGGATTAACTCAATTGTCGCTGCTGATGGATCTTCTATTTCATCGCCTTGCACAAAACCAGTTGCTACAACAGTTTCGATTCCGTGCTGTGGTAACTGGCTAGCGAGCTGAGTTATGTACCTGGCAGTGCCACCAACATTTAGACGTGCAATAACATGCAAAACGCGCATGATTAATGAGCTTCGTAGGCATCAGCTACTAATGCAGCTGGCCCGTCCATCTTTACTTTTCCATCTTCTAGCCAGATTGCTCGATCTGCAAGTTCTTTAACGGTACCCGGGCTGTGTGAAACCAAAACAACTGCTGCGCCATTGCCAATCATTGTCATGATGCGCTCTTTAGATTTTTCCTGAAATTCAGAGTCTCCGACAGAAAGGACTTCATCAATCAAAAGAATGTCAGCTGTTTCATCTGTGGCTGTTGAAAAAGCAAGACGGGCAATCATTCCTGATGAAAATGTGCGCAGCGGGAAATCCATGTGATCACTAACCCCGGCCCATTCTCCAATTGCCGCTATTCGGCTCTTAACGCGCTTTGCATCGCGCCCCATTAATACTGAATAAAACAGAACGTTTTCAGCACCTGTCATTTCAGGGTGAAAACCTGCGCCAAGTTCAATCATTGGTGCAATACCACCGCTAACTTTTGATGTTCCCTTTGTTGCTGGCAATACACCAGCCAGAACTTTTAGAAGCGTTGATTTACCGGCGCCGTTGCGGCCCAAGATCGCAAGGACTTCACCCTTATTAACCGTAAAAGAAACATCCTGCAATGCCACGTAATCAATTACGCGGGCCTTGCCTTTAATTGCATCTTTAAACAATTCTTTGAGCGAGCCTGTTTTATTCATTAATACGCGATAGGTGACCCCAAGGTTATTTACTTCGATCAATGCCATTAGAGGATTGCCACCGTTCTTGGCCAGTACTTCTTGAA
>JBIKPC010000052.1:0-5566 GCA_044357675.1 Candidatus Planktophila sp.
CATTTACTTAAAACTTACTTTGATGCGTTAACTATGAAATTAACTGCGTCTCCAACAGTCACAAGATCTGTCACGCTCTCATCAGGAATCTTTACACCAAAACGCTCTTCAGCTGCAACAACAACTTCAACCATGCTGAGTGAATCAACATCTAGATCGTCAGTGAAGTTCTTATCCATCTCAACTGATGCAGCAGGGATACCGGCTACTTCTTCTACGATTTCCTTTAGTCCTGCAAGTACATCTGCTTGTGCAAGTGCCATTGTCTTTATGTCCTCTTCTGTATCGATCGGGCGTGCAAGGTCATTATTGTGTATCAAACGCGCTCTTACTTACTAGTATTGCACGCCGTAAGTGGCGTAAATCTCAATGAACTTTATGGCTTAGGCGGAAGTTCAACAACCTGCCCCGCATATACCAAACCTGCACCGTAGCCGATTAGCAGCGCCAGTTTTCCATGCAATTCTGGATGCTCTTCCAAAATTCGATCCATCGCTAACGGTATTGATGCCGCCGAAGTATTTCCGTTAGTGCGAATGTCATCTGCAATCAAAACAGAATCTGGAATCTTCATTTCCTTCGCCATAGTTTCGATGATGCGAATATTTGCTTGGTGTGGAATAAATGCACCAAGTTCATCAACTGTTACTCCTGCAGCTTCCAGGGCTTTCAAACCAACCTTGCTCATTGAATAAACAGCCCAGCGGAATACAACTTGTCCTTGTTGCGCAATATTGGGCCAGCCAAGTTCAGCAACACCTTTATTAGGATTTTTCTTGAAATCCAGAAATGATGGAGTCAAGGTAATTGCATCGCGGGAATCCGCGTCCGACCCCCAGATAGTTGTGCCAATACGTGGTTGGTCGCTTTGACCGATGATTACAGCTCCAGCACCATCTGCAAAAATAAATGCTGTGGCACGATCATTAGGGTCTGTGTAGTCGGACAATTTTTCAACACCAATAACAAGAACATTTTGAGAAGTCCCTGCCCGAACTAAATCACTTGCCAAGCCAACGCCGTAGCAAAATCCTGCGCAGGCTGCACTGAGATCAAAGGCGGCTGCTTTTGGATTGCCTAGCTCATTGATTAATTCAGTTGCCGCACTTGGTGCCTGAAATGGATATGAGATCGTAGAGAGAATTACAGTGTCGATATCTTCAATGCTTAACTTCGCGCGCTTTAGGGCCATTTCACATGCAGCTTTTGCCATGGTTATAACGGTTTCATCATCACCAGCAAAGCGGCGTGATTCAATTCCAGTGCGTTGCACAATCCATTCATCTGTCGAGTCGATTCGATCCACGATCTCTGAGTTTGGGACCTGGCGCTTTGGGCGATATGTGCCGACAGCCAAAATTCTGCTGTGACCTAATGGCGTTGCCGTGATACTCATAAGTGCCTTCCTGCAAACTCTAGTGCTGCTTCAACATCAGCTGCGCTCTTTAGCGCAAAGGTTTCAATTTCAGGTGCTGCGCGCTTTAGTAAGCCAACCAGAGTTCCGGCCGGTGGCAGTTCAATGACACCCGTAACACCTAGTGATTTCAAAGTTTCCATGCATAAATCCCAACGAACTGGGTTAGCAATCTGATTAACGATTCGATTAAGTACCTCTGCGCCAGCTGTTACTACCTGGCCATCTTTATTTGAAACTACTTCAATCCCAACCTGATGGGTTGCAATCGCTGATGCCAACGTGCGCAGAGGTTCGACAGCTGGTTGCATAAATTGTGTGTGAAATGCTCCTGCAACAGCTAATGCACGTACTCGCGATCCTGCTGGAGGATTTTCGTTTAATGATGAAAGTGCCTGCAGATCACCTGCTGCAACAATTTGTCCGGCACCATTGTCATTTGCCGCAACTAAGTTGAGTTCACTAATTACTGCTAAGACTTTTGTTCGATCTCCACCAAGTATTGCTGACATTCCAGATGGGGAAGATGCTGCAGCTTGTGCCATCTCAAGACCGCGCGCACGAACAAGTGTGAGTGCATCAATTTCGGTTATTGCACCCGACAGGGCGGCAGCGGCAATTTCTCCGACCGAATGCCCAGATGTAATGGCAAAACTCTTGATCCCTAATGCATGTGCCCCTAGCAAGGAAGCAGCAACAATGAGCGGCTGCGCATTGGCGGTGTCTTTGATTTCTTCAGCATCTGCAACTGTGCCAAGATGCAACAAATCCAAACCAATCGCATCAGACCAAGAAACTAGTAGTGCTTTCAGCGAAGCATCTTGAATCCAGCTGTTGAGCATTCCTGGTGTTTGCGAGCCTTGTCCAGGAGCGATGATTGCGAGCACGTTCAGATATTACTGCGACTACATACTTACTATCTAGTACGTGAGACAAGCCAAACAAGCACGCTGTGTTCTGCAACCTCAACTTTTGAACCAGGCGCTGCGATAACTGGTTCGTACGTTGCAACATTCTTTGATGCATCAAAAATGCACCGGAAAGTTTCGCCCCAACTTGCATTAGGCAGAGTAAATGTTGTTACTTCACGTGAAGAGTTGAGCATAAGCAATAATCCCTTCGTTGGATCTGCTTCGACAAAGACAGTAATACTTCGTTTCTCTTCGTCTTGCCAATGATCGTCACTCATTTCATTTCCACTGAGTGAAAACCAGGCAATATCTTTTCGTTTTGTACCTTCATCAACAGCGCCAGTAAAGAACTCGGAAGCAACATCGGCTAGATATGTTGCACGGATTTGAGCCAACGATTGCACCGCAGCCAAAATATCCGCTTGCTCTTCATCTAGATTCCAGGACAATGCCCAGCCACCATCAAATGATTGCTCACTCTCATGCGTGTGTGTAATTGGCAATGAGTAGCCATTATTAGAGCCACCCTGAGTACGACTAACTTCATCGCCCATGTTGAGCATTGGAACTCCAGATGACAACATTAACGTTGCCAGGAGAGATTTCTTTAGACGATTTCGAATCTCGTTGATTCCAGCATCTGATGATTCACCTTCGTGACCGACATTCCACGAACGATTAGAGTCATTGCCATCTTTGTTATCTTCGCCATTTATTTCGTTGTGCTTGCGGTTGTAGGTAACCATGTCATGAACTGTGAATCCATCATGGGCGGCCACAAAGTTAATTGACGATGTAGGCCCCCGATAGTGAAATACATTGCTGGATCCACTGATGCTAGAAGCAATATCGGAAACACCTTCACCAAAGCCGCGCGCGAGATCTCCTAACCAGAACTGTCGAACAGAATCCCTATAGGCGTCATTCCATTCGCGCCATGGATGAGGGAAATCTCCTAAGGAATATCGAGAAATGTCCCACGGTTCGGCGATCATTTTGAAATTGCGAAGTACCGAGTCGGCACCGATAGCAGCCATGAGCGATGAATTAACTGCACTATCACTTGTGTACAGGGCCGTTGTTAGATCAAATCTAAAACCATCAACGCCAATGACATCAATCCACCAGCGAAGTGAATCAATGATTTGACGCACCGAATGTGGCTTACTTGCAGCAAATGTGTTTCCGCAACCTGTGACATCTACATAATTACCAGCTGAATCCTGACGGTAGTAAGCGTGATTATCGATTCCTCTGTAAGAAAGAGTTGGACCACCAATTCCACCCTCGGCGGTGTGGTTATAGACAACATCTAATATGACTTCGATTCCGGCGGCATGTAGCTGATCAACCGACCATTGCAATTCGATAATCGGGTCGTTGGTAGCTGCGTATTCACGATGCGGAGCAGAAAATAAAAGCGAGTTATAACCCCAGTGATTGACTCGTCCACGACTATAAATTGTTGGCTCAGTGATTGATTGGGCAATCGGCAATAGTTCTAGCGCGGTTACTCCAATAGATTTCAAATGCGCAATCGTGCTGGGATGCCCTAATGCTTTGTAGGTTCCACGTTCATTTTCGGGGATTTCATTATTGAAGGCGGTTAATCCCTTAACGTGGGCTTCATACATAACAGTTTTTGCCCAAGGGGTTAAGGGACGCATAATTTCGCGCGGGCCATGATTGGTGACAACTGAATAAGGAACCTTGCCAGCGCTATCTCGTGAATCGCGTTCCGTTAAATCGCCCGCACCGTATGCATCGGTTGCTACGTGGCCATAGATTTCAGGTGAATAAGTGATATCACCATCAATTACATGCGCATATGGATCAAGCAACAATTTGGATGAATTGAAGCGCACACCGTGTTGTGGAAGCCATGGACCGTAAACCCGATAGCCATATCGCTGGCCAACTCCAACCCCAGCTAAATATCCGTGCCAGATGGGGCCATTGCGATGGGCCATTGCAAAGCGAGTTTCAACCATTGCGCCGTTGACTTCGTTAAATAGGCATAACTCGATGGCATCTGCGGCGTTGCTCCAAATCGCAAAATTGGTGCCGCCTGCTGTGACAGTTGCGCCAAGGATGCGGGGATCTGCAGGAAGCATGGGCGTCATCCTGCCCTGAATAGGCTCAAAAGTCGGGTTGATTCAGGTGTGATTGAGTAGCCATTTAGAGTTACTGACCAGTAACATTTGCTCCATGAAGATTGCCGTGTGCGTAAAACAGGTCCCGGACTCGTGGGCTGAAAAGAAAATGGTTAATGGAATTCTCGATCGTGAAAATGTTGATGCAGTGCTTAACGATCTTGATGAGTACGCCGTTGAAGAGGCGCTTCGTATTGCCGAAGCACATGGTGGAAATGAAGAAGGTGGCGGCAACACCATCACAGTAATTTCAATGGGCCCAGAGCGCGCAACTGAAGCAGTACGCAAAGCGCTATCAATGGGTGTTAACGATGCAATTTTGGTGACCGACCCACAACTTGCAGGGGCGGACGCGCTCGCTACATCAGCCGTACTTGCTGCTGTCATTGAAAAGGGCGGCTTCGATCTAGTTATTTGCGGAACAGAGTCAACTGATGCGCGCATGAGTGTCGTGCCTGCAATGTTGGCAGAGCGTTTAAATGCTGCTCAACTTACTTTTGCATCAAAGGTTGCTGTGGATCCTGCAGCAGGAACAGTTTCAATTACACGTGTAACCGAGGCGGGCGTTGATGAAATGCACGCACAGTTCCCATGTGTTATTTCTGTTGTAGAAAAGATTAATGAACCGCGCTACCCATCGTTTAAGGGAATCATGGCGGCAAAGAAAAAGAGTATCGAAAGTAGAGATTTAGCTACCGTTGGAGTTTCGGCAATTGCAGCATGGTCATTAGTTGCGGATGCAACTCCACGTCCGGCGCGCGCTGCTGGAATTAAAGTCACAGATGATGGAACCGCTGGCGAACAACTGGTTGCATACCTAGCAGAAAAGAAGTTGATATGAGGAAAGTATTGATTCTGGCTGACTTTGTCGGCGCAAAAGCAACCAAGACAAATGCCGAATTAGCTACTGCTGGCGCGCGTATTGGCGAAGTTACAGCTGTTGTCCTAGCTCCGGTCGGACAAGGTTCAACCTATGCAGCTGCGATTAATCGTGGTCCAATCGCAAACATAGTCGTTGTCGAATCTGATGCTTTCGCGGCTAATGGTGTCGCGGCTGCGGCAGATGTTTTGGCACAAATTATTGCCGC
>JBIKPC010000053.1:0-5531 GCA_044357675.1 Candidatus Planktophila sp.
TCAGCAGTTCGAAGTTCCTATCCAGGCAGCTATTGGTGCTCGCATTATTGCTCGCGAAAGTATTCGCGCGATCCGTAAAGATGTTTTGGCTAAGTGTTACGGTGGAGATATTTCACGTAAGCGCAAGCTTTTGGAAAAGCAAAAAGAGGGTAAGAAGCGCATGAAGATGGTGGGGCGCGTTGAAGTTCCACAAGAAGCCTTCGTTGCAGCCCTTGCAACTGATGCCGATATTGAACAGATTAAGGCTGCGCGTAAAGCAGGGCAATGATGCTCTCTTTCTATGTTCATATCCCGTACTGCATTAAGCGCTGCGGCTACTGTGATTTCAATACCTACACACCGTCAGAGCTACAAGATGGTGCAACGTTAGAAATCGTCAGTAATGATTACATCGATGCGGTGCTTCGCGAATTAGAAGCTGCTCCTACCGATGAAGTTCCAACAATTTTCTTTGGTGGAGGAACTCCATCCTTGTTGCCTGCAGATGATCTAGGCCGAGTAATCAGTGCAATCAAGTCACGTAATGGTTTAGCGGCAAATTGTGAAATAACACTAGAGGCCAACCCTGATTCAGTAACGCAAGAAAAGCTAGCCAGATATCTAGAAGTTGGTTTCAATCGACTCGCATTGGGAATGCAGTCAGCAAAGCCTCATGTACTTGCAGCCCTTGATCGCACACACAATCCAGCCAATGTTGAAAAAGCGATCATCATGGCTCGAGCTGCAGGATTTAAATCAATCAGCGTTGATTTAATTTATGGCACCCCAGGTGAAAGTTTGGATGATTGGCGCGAGACCGTATCGGCCGCACTTGCATTAGATATCGACCACATAAGTGCGTATGCGCTGATTGTTGAAACCGGAACAAAACTTGCTGCCCAGATTAAGCGGGGCGAGCTAACAATGCCTAACGATGATTTGATGGCAGATATGTATTTGTTAGTTGATCAGATGTGTGAAGAAGCAGGACTTACTTGGTATGAACTATCCAACTGGTCTAAGCCAGGACATGAATGCCGACACAACATTGCTTATTGGGAGAACAAAAATTGGTGGGGCTTGGGACCTGGCGCTCATTCACATATAGATGCAAAGCGTTTCTGGAACTTAAAACACCCAACAACCTATAAGCAAAAACTGTTTGCAGGGGAGTCTCCCATTGCAGATAGCGAACAATTAACTTCTGAGCAGATCAAAGATGAAGCGATTTTGCTAGGTATCAGAATGCGTGATGGCTTAAAGCTAGAGCTACTTGCACCCCATCAAATGGAGGTTCTAGCCATCTATCGCGAGAATGGTTTTGTTCAGCTACACGAAGATCGCGTTCTATTGACCCCTGAGGGCCGCTTGATCGCAGATCGAATCGTGCGAGAAATCAGTATCTAGTACCCTAGGCACAAATGTCATCACGTCGTCTTGAAATCCTTCGCGCAATTGTCGATGAGTACGTTGCGACCCAAGAACCTGTCGGCTCGAAATCAATCGCCGATCATCATGGTTTGGGAATTTCACCTGCCACGATCCGCAATGAAATGGCTGTACTAGAAGATGAAGGCCTGATCACGCAGCCTCATACAAGCGCCGGACGTATTCCAACAGATCTTGGGTATCGCGTTTTCGTAGATAAGTTAGCAACTGTTAAACAACTATCGGCCGCCGAACGCAGAGCGATTGAAACATTTCTTCAGGGATCTCATGATCTAGAAGAACTATTGAAGCGATCTGCAAAGTTGTTGGCTGATATTACAAAGCAGGTTGCCGTTGTGACCTACCCAATTATTGGAGAAGGCCACGAGAAGATGGCTATCTCAGGAACTGCCAACTTAGCTCGATCTGGTGAAGATTTAGGTCTTACCCTTTCGCCAATTCTTGAAGCGCTAGAAGAACAAGTTGTTATTTTGCGTTTACTAGATGAGGCACGTTCAACGGTACATGTTCGAATCGGTAGCGAGCAGAACGAAACAAATCTGCAATCAACCTCATTGGTAACAGTTGGTTACGGCGTAGAGTCGGCCCAACATGGCGCAGTTGGTGTCTTAGGACCTACTCGCATGGATTACGCAGGTTCTATTGCCGCCGTTGATGCGGTTGCCCGTTATGTCGAGCGATTTATCAATGAGGGTCCATAAGTGGCAGATCATTACCAAACTTTAGGTGTTACAAAAGGTGCAAGTGCAGATGAGATTAAAAAAGCGTACCGCAAACTTGCACGCGAACTGCATCCAGATGTGAACCCTGACCCACATACACAAGAAAAGTTTAAGGAAGTAACAGAGGCTTACGATGTTTTGAGTGATCCCCAAAAGCGCCAGTCCTATGACATGGGTGGAAGTAATTTTGGAGGAGCTAACTTTGGTGGCGGATTCAGCGACATCATGGATGCATTCTTTGGTGGTGGAGGATCTCGCGGACCACGTCCGCGTACGCGCGCAGGACAAGATTCGCTCATCAGAATTCAAGTTGATCTAAACGAAGCATGTTTTGGAACAGAGCGTGAAATAACTGTTGAATCAGCAGTTGTTTGCCCTAAGTGCACAGGTACTGGTTGTTTAGATGGTCAACATCCAGAAACATGTTTGACCTGTAAAGGTCGCGGAGAAACACAACAAGTTGTGCGCTCTGTCATTGGTCAAGTAATGACTTCACGTCCATGTAATGCCTGCCAAGGGTATGGAAGCGTAATCAAGAGTCCATGTCGTGAATGTGCTGGCGAAGGTCGCGTTCGTAGTCGTCAAACAATTGATGTAAAAATCCCTGCTGGTGTTGAAACCGGTAACAGAATTCAGATGTCAGGTCGCGGTGAAGTTGGCGCAGGAGGCGGCCCCGCTGGTGATTTGTATGTTGAAATTGTGGAAGAGCGTCATGAATACTTAGTGCGAGATGGTGACACCTTGCACATGGCATTGGAAATAACAATGATCGCTGCCGCACTTGGCACCACAGTTACCGTTGAATCATTAGATGGCCCAGTTGATGTCAATGTAAAGCCCGGTACACAAAGTGGAACACCAATTGTTATCAAGGGCAAGGGCATGACCCGCTTGCGTCGTGGAGACCGTGGGGATTTGATTATTCACATTGAAGTAATTACTCCAACTAAGTTGAGCAAGGATGAAGAAAAGATTCTGCGTTCTTTTGCCGAAGCTCGTGGCGAGAAAGCTAATGAAGCCCATGTAAAGGGCCAAGATGGTTCAATTTTTAGCAAGCTCAAGGGAGTGTTCCACAAGTAATGTTCACACTCTTTTTCGTAGACGATCTGCCAACACATGTTGGCGGGCTATACGAGTTTGCAAATGACGATGCCAATCATGCGATTCGTGTATTGCGCATGCAAGTTGGTGCAGAATTTATGCTCAGCGATGGCCAAGGATCATGGTCACAAGTAGTAGCAACAGAAGTAAAGAAAAAATCTATGCAGGTGCGGGTTATGGATTCAGGTTTCCAGCCACCACTTGCTACAACAATCACCGTTGTTCAGGCCTTACCCAAGGGGGACCGCGCAAAAGAGGCGGTTGAATTGTTAACAGAAGCCGGTGTTGACCGTATTGTGCCGTGGGCATCGGCGCGCAGTATCGGTAAGGGCTCAGAAAAGTTTGCAACAACAGCACGCGAGGCAAGCAAGCAGTCTCGCAGATTAAGAATCCCTGAAGTTACGGAAGTAGCAACCACCGCCCAGATTTGTGAAGCAATTAAAATTAGTGACTTGGCACTTGCCTTTCATGAAAGTGCAACCTCTAAGTTATCGGATCAGGTTTCATCTCATAACGTTGAACACTTGTTAATCATCATCGGACCCGAAGGTGGCTTAACTGATGAGGAGATTGCTGCCTTTACCGAAGCAGGTGCCAAAGTTGCACTTATGGGTCGCCCAATTTTGCGTTCGGCCCACGCTGGTATCGCCGCCGTTTCAGCTGTATCTGCGCTTTTGAAGGTATGGTAATTACGTGGCGCTAGATCCCAACTGCATCTTCTGTAAAATTATTGAGGGAGAAATCCCGGCGGACATCGTGTTGCGCAATGAAAATGTTGTGGCATTTAATGACTTGAATCCCCAAGCGCCAACACATGTTTTGTTGATTCCGACTTTGCACACTGAAAACGCTGCAGGCATTGCCCGCAATAGTGCGACTATCACCGCGGACCTTTTCTTAGCTGCCGATCAGATCGCCAAAGAACGCGGGCTAAATGGCTACCGAACTGTTTTTAACACGGGAGAAGAGGCAGGCCAGAGTGTTTTCCACGCTCATCTGCATCTCTTAGGTGGGCGCGCCATGGCATGGCCACCCGGTTAAAGATAGATTTACCCTTATATGGAGCGAACGCTGATCACCGTACCTAACGCCATCGCAATGGTTGCTGTTGTAGGTCCGCATGATGACAATCTACGAGTTATCGAAGCGGCATTCCCGTCTGTAAATATCACAGTTCGTGGAAATGAAATTACTTTACGCGGCCCCCACATTGATTGCGCACGATTAGAAAACTTGTTCAACGAGATGATGGTTGTTATTCGCAGTGGAAACATTCTTAATGTAGATGCAGTAAATCGTGCGATCGAAATGCTTGAGCACGAACCTGTTGATCACCCAGCAGAGGTCATGTCACTAAACATCGTCAGCAATCGTGGTCGTACTATCAGACCAAAGACTGCCAACCAGAAGCGTTATGTTGATGCAATCGAGGACCACACAATCACATTTGGTATCGGCCCTGCCGGTACCGGTAAGACATATCTTGCAATGGCTATGGCCGTTGCAGCATTGCAAGCAAAGAAGATCAACAAAATCGTTTTAACCCGCCCCGCTGTAGAAGCTGGTGAAAGCCTAGGTTTCTTGCCCGGTACCTTGAGCGAAAAGATTGATCCATATTTGCGCCCATTGTTTGATGCGCTACATGACATGATCGATATCGATTCAATCCCGCGTTTGATGCAATCAGGAATCATTGAGGTAGCACCGCTGGCATATATGCGTGGTCGCACCCTAAATGATGCCTTTATTATTTTGGATGAAGCTCAAAACACCACACCAGAACAAATGAAGATGTTTTTAACTCGTTTGGGCTTTGGCTCAAAGATGGTTGTAACAGGCGATGTAACGCAGGTCGATCTTCCTAATGGCCAGAACTCTGGTTTAAAGATTGTTAGGGATATCTTGAAAGAGATTGATGACATCGCATTTCTCGAATTAACCGCTGAAGATGTTGTCCGTCACCGCTTAATTGGTGACATTGTTAAGGCATACGACACATTTGATGAGCAACGCCAAGCATTGCGACACATTCGCCAACAATGACAATTGAAGTAATAAACACTTCAGGGCAGTTAGTTCCGGCCACTGAAATAAACTCGCTACTTACTTTTGCCTTATTAGAGCTGCAGTTAAACCCTGAGTGTGAAATTAATGTCTCATTTGTCGATGATGATTACATGACTGAACTTCATATCAAGTGGATGGATGAGCCAGGAACAACTGATGTTTTGTCATTTCCAATGGACCTGCCGGAAACACCAGGGGAGGCGGTCACACTTG
>JBIKPC010000054.1:0-5422 GCA_044357675.1 Candidatus Planktophila sp.
ATGTTGCTTACAGCTGGTGAGCGAATTTCAATGGCGCTACTTGCAATGGCAATTAACAATTTGGGACACGAAGCGTTGTCATTTACCGGCAGCCAAGCAGGCGTGATTACAACATCTGCACATGGTCGCGCTCGCATTATTGATGTGACACCTGGTCGAATTAAGGAAGCGTTAGATGGCGGAGCAATTGCAATTGTTGCTGGCTTCCAAGGAATTTCGCAAGATACAAAGGATGTAACAACTCTAGGTCGCGGCGGTAGTGACACAACAGCAGTTGCATTAGCTGCGGCGCTAGAAGCAGATGTGTGTGAAATTTACACAGATGTAGATGGCGTCTTCAGCGCTGATCCCCGCGTTGTTCCGACTGCTCGTAAATTAAAAACAGTTACTTACGATGAAATGCTCGAACTAGCAGCAAGCGGCGCAAAAGTTTTGCACTTACGTTGTGTCGAATACGCACGACGTTACAACTTACCAATTCACGTACGTTCATCTTTTACAACAAATGAAGGAACATGGGTGGTCAAAGATCATCCAGAAGGAGGCAGCATGGAGCAAGCAATTATCTCGGGCATTGCACACGATAAGTCCGAGGCAAAAATAACGATCGTCGGAGTACCTGATCGCACTGGTGTTGCTGCGCGCATCTTCCAAGCAATTGCAGATGCAGACATCAACATCGATATGATCGTGCAAAATGTTTCTGCCGCTGCCACAGGACTGACCGATATTTCATTTACATTGCCAAAGGCTGAAGGTGCTGCAGCAACTGCAATTTTGCAGAAGCT
Organism: Candidatus Planktophila sp.; assembly: GCA_044357675.1. GTDB lineage: Bacteria > Actinomycetota > Actinomycetes > Nanopelagicales > Nanopelagicaceae > Planktophila. Next base: position 789 of record JBIKPC010000054.1, read on the forward strand.
CCAAGGCGAAGTTGGCTTTGCCTCAATTCAATACGATGATCAAATCGGCAAATTGTCATTAGTTGGCGCTGGTATGCGCTCACATCCAGGCGTAACAGCAACATTCTTTGGCGCACTATCGGATGCAGGGGTGAACATCGAAATGATTTCAACCTCTGAAATTCGAATCTCAATTATTTGCCGCGAAGCTGATCTTGAACGTGGAGCAAAGGCAGCTCACACAGCATTTGAATTAGATGCAGATCAAAATGAAGCCGTTGTATACGGAGGAACTGGACGATGAGTAAAAAAGTGAAGAAAGTTTCTAAGAAACCAACTCTTGCCGTCGTTGGCGCAACAGGTGCTGTCGGCACCGTAATGCTCAGCATTCTTTCTGAACGCAAAGATGTCTGGGGCGAGATCCGTCTGATCGCTTCAGCACGCAGCGCGGGTAAGAAGCTAATGTGTCGCGGAGAAGAATTAACTGTCGTAGCACTTTCTCCAGAAGCTTTTGATGGCATCGATGTTGCAATGTTTGATGTTCCAGATGAGGTATCTGCTGAGTGGGCACCAATAGCAGTTTCACGTGGCGCAATCGTTGTTGATAACTCTGGTGCCTTCCGCATGGATCCAAAAGTTCCATTGGTTGTTCCTGAAGTAAATCCAAAAGATACAAAGAAGCGTCCAAAGGGAATTATTTCAAATCCAAACTGCACAACACTTTCGATGATTGTTGCAATGGGCGCACTTAACAAGAAGTATCAATTGAAGGAACTCGTAGTTGCTTCATATCAAGCAGCATCTGGAGCAGGACAACCTGGCATCGATGCGCTGCGCGCACAGATTTCTGCAGTTGCAGGAACAAACGCTGGTGAAGCAACCGGTGATGTTCGCAAACTCGTAAAGGATTCAGCTCCATTCCCAGCACCGCTTGCACTAAACGTTGTGCCATGGGCTGGATCGCTAAAGGAAGACGGGCACACATCTGAAGAACTCAAGGTTCGCAATGAATCTCGCAAGATTCTAGGAATGCCACGCCTAAAGGTTTCTGCAACATGTGTTCGTGTTCCAGTTCTGACAACACATTCCTTGGCTGTGCATGCAACATTTAAAAATGAAGTAACTCGCAAGGGAGCGCAAAAGCTCCTTGAAAAAGCAGCGGGAGTTATTTTGCTTGACGATCCTGAAAACAAGAAGTTCCCAACGCCAAATGATGCCGTTGGAACAGATGCAACCTGGGTCGGTCGAGTACGCCGATCACCTGATGACAAGAAATCGCTTGATTTATTCTTGTGCGGAGACAATTTGCGCAAGGGAGCGGCCCTTAACACCGCTCAAATCGCAGAGCTGTTGGCGGTAGAGTTAACAAAATGACAATCAAAGAGACACTACGCGCCGACTTAACTGAAGCAATTCGTGGTCGCAATGAAATTGCATCCAGCACCATTCGCATGGTTCTAACTGCAATTACTAATGAAGAGGTTGCCGGTAAAGAAGCACGAGTTTTAAGTGATGATGAAGTCATTGTTGTTTTATCACGCGAGGCAAAGAAGCGTCGTGAAGCGGCAGAAGCTTTTGAAGGTGCGGGCCATCCAGAAAAGGCTGCGCTGGAGAAATCTGAAGGTGAAGTTATTGCTAAGTATTTACCTGCGCAGTTAACTGCAGATGAGGTCAAGCAGATCATTGCTGATGCAATCGCATCGACCGGTGCTGCAGGTCCTGCAGATATGGGCAAGGTAATGGGCGCGATAAAGGCGAAGATTGCAGGAAAGGCTGATGGAGCACTCGTTTCATCACTAGTGAAAGAGAGTCTCAACAAATGATTAAGTATGAATACGCAACAGTTCCACTTCTTTCACATGCAACTAAGCAGATCCTTGATACATGGGGTTCAGATGGTTGGGAACTCGTGCAAGTTATTCCAGCACCTGGCACAGGCGAACAGCTTGTTGCTTACATGAAGCGAGTCGTTGCATGAATAAGGTTGATGTTCGCGCGAAGTTAGCTGAACTTGGTTTAGAACTTCCAGTTGCTGCAAAGCCAGTTGCTGCTTATGTTCCTGCGATCCGCACAGGTAATTTAGTTTTTACTGCAGGACAACTTCCACTAGTTGATGGTCAGATGGCCGGTGTTGGCAAAGTTGATGGAGAAATCACTCCTGAGCGTGCAAAGGAGCTTGCACAGATTTGTGCACTCAATGCTCTTGCAGCTGTCGAATTAGTGGCAGATGTAAACAAGATTACAAAGATTGTTCGAGTAGTTGGATATGTAAACGGAGTCTCTGGTTACATCAATCATCCAGCTGTTGTAAATGGCGCTTCTGAACTGTTTCTTGCTATCTGGGGCGATGGTGCAAAACATGCACGCAGCGCGGTCGGAATTGCAGAGCTTCCACTTAACTCACCAGTGGAAATCGAACTAACAGTCGAAATTACCGACTAATAATCATCTAGCAGCTTATTTCTTCTTATAGCCAGCCGGGCACTTAGGCTTCACGCCGCTGACCTTTTTTGTTAGTTTGCCTTTCACGCAGGTAATAGTTGTTTTCATTGTTGCGGCCGCTTTTGCTTCTGCATCTTGCTTGGCCTTAAACTCTGCCGCAGCTTTTGCTTCTGCATCTTGCTTGGCCTTTTGTTCGGCAACTAATTTGGCTTCTGCTTCGCGGAGAGCAGTGATTTTTGCCTTTGCTTCGGCCTCTAATCTAGCGTTTTCGTCGGAAGCTGCTTTGGCTACAGCAACCTCCTCTAGCCTCTTCAATTCTTCTTGAAATCGCGTTGATTTACCTTTCACTACATTTTCAATCAGTGCTTTTCCCTCAGAATAATCTGGCATTGATGCAGGTAAACCTAGTCGCAATCTGTAATCTGCCTGTGAGTTTGATTGAGGCTCACTACCAACCTGTCCAATAACTGCCGAACCCGACACCGTCACTTTGTGACGATTCTTCTCCTTGCTTGACGCGACATACAAATTAGTAAAGACATCTCTGCTGCCGTCTTGGGTTTCTGCAATGGTTGGACCTAAAGACATTGTGCGAGGAACAAAGGGAGTATTTAAGCCGTAATCTTCAATAAAACCGTAACCTCCCGCTAAACCATTCTTGAACCTTGTTGGCAGAATGTATGAAGCAAAAAACTCCCATGGCTGATTCTCTAACTTCACCGCAACCGATAGAAGTGAATCTGTACCAGCTGGCTCAAGTCCAACTAGCCAGGAAATTTTCTGCCCTATCTTCCAGTCAAAATCGTAGATAAAAGACTGCATGAAAGTACCCTCGCCACCAGAACGTTGCGAAGTTGTTCTTTCTCCTTTTGCCAAAAGCGCTATTCGATTCTTGATCTCTGCATCTTCAGCTTTGCATGAGAAGTACTCACAATTAGATTTTCCTAAGTCCCAGGCAGAGAAGATTGCAACTCTTCTACCATCGTATAACTGCTGCACTCCTCCGTAGAAGTCTGGATAATTGGGGTCTGCATTGACTCCATTGATCATGAAATATGTTGAGTTAGTACTTTCTAGAATTGTCGCCTCTTTATAAACATAGTTGTACTGCTTGCGTCCAAAATAATTAATAAAAGTCTCCCCGGGCAACATGTCAGGATCAAACCAAAAAGACATGGCATCCGTTCGACCATCGGCATAAGGATCAGAGGAATTGGCAGCAGTGAGAGGGTAAAGAGATACAAAAATTATGGAAATAGTAGCTACTAATCTCCGCAAATTGCGACTAATCATTTTCGATTCCCCCTGGCTAAGAGTCTCAATTATCTCGGTGACTTAATTAAGAAAGATTACTTACCTCTTTTTGAAAGACGTTCGAAATCTGTAATCAAAACAGCGCGACCATCTAGTTTTAACCAGTTGCGTCCTGCGAAATCTGCAAGCGCTTTATTAACAGTTTCGCGGGATGCACCAACTAACTGTGCTAACTCTTCTTGAGTTAGGTCGTGGTGAACAAATAAACCATCATCTGTTTGCTTTCCAAAACGCTCGCCCAGATCAATAAGCGCCTTAGCAACACGTCCAGGAACATCAGAGAAAACAAGGTCACCAACAGCTTCATTTGTGCGGCGTAGTCGCTGTGCCAGTGAAGCAAGAAGTTGTAAAGAAACCATTGGGTTTTCGATAAGCCACGGAAGCAATTTCTTTTGGCCAAGACTTAGCAACTTTGCATCGGTAACAGCGGTTGCAGTTGATGTACGTGGGCCTGGATCAAAAAGACTTAACTCTCCGAACATTTCTCCGGGTCCAAGGATCGACAGCAAGTTTTCACGACCGTCACCGCTAGAAGTTCCAAGCTTTAACTTGCCTTCGGCAATTACATACAGGTGATCGCCTTCATCGCCTTCGGCAAACAAAACAGATCCCTTTGAAATCTTTACAGAAACCATATTTGCCACCAAGGAAGCGGCAGCGGCATCATCTAGCGCAGTAAAAAGTGGCGCTTTACGAATAACTTCTTGATCTATAGGCACGAGGGGTACTTTACTACCCATGGTGGTCGATAGCGAAACCCGCAAAGAGGCAAGGGCCGTGTACCGGATCCTTACCAAGACCTATCCAGAAATACGCTGCGAGCTAGATTTCACTAACCCGCTTGAGTTATTGATTGCAACCGTCTTGAGCGCTCAGTGCACAGATAAGAGAGTGAACAC
>JBIKPC010000011.1:0-17487 GCA_044357675.1 Candidatus Planktophila sp.
TGGCATCAATCGCTGAGGCTAAATCACTACCGCCGATGATTTCACCAGATCGCATGATTCGTGTTGCCACCATTCCAATTGGGTCAATTTGATTGCTCAGATAAAACTCTCCACTCGACGCTAAATTAAAATGTGCAAGAGATACATCTGCTGCTGAAATTTGATGCCCGGGTGAAATAGGAGCGCTGATTACCCAATAATCTGATCCCTTATTTGACACTGTTGCAATCAAGAATGATGAAATAAATGCAGCGGCAATTAGCGTTACCGCCAAAGGAAGCCGTGAAGAGCGTGTTTTCTTGTATTGAGTCATGGGAGCACCCAATCGGTACAGGTGACAGCAACTACATATTTATCCACAGTCGTACTTAAGTATGAGATCAAGCCATCCTTAAGTCTGAGGTATGTGCATGGACACTTGGCAATTGTCAGTCCATGACAACAGAAATCGAATATAGCCAGCAACCAACCTTTTCAACGATTGATTTATCACCTATTTCAAGTGACCCACATGAAGATTGGCAGCATCTAGTTCTTGAAATGTTTCGCCCCGAAGTACCTTTACCGGTCGTACACAAGCCACGCCTTTATCTTGTTCCATCAACATTTGGTGAAGAGTACGACGCAGAGTTTGCACCAGAGCCAACATCGGCTGCAGATTTACCAGATATTCATGAGATGACATTTCAATTCATTCACAATGTTGTTGAAATTTGGGCTGGACGCAGATCTGCTTCACAAGTTCAAGCGATGTGTCATCACCTTATTTACGCAGATTTGCAGCGAAAAGCTGGACAGCAGAAATTAGTGGGAAGAGTTAGAAAGATTAAGATCACCGAGCCGCTTGATGGCATTATCGAAGCTACTGTCACCGTTCGCTACGATGATCGCTTGCGCGTTGTGGCGATTCGATTTGAAGGACTAGATGGACGTTGGTTATGTACTGCCCTAACTTTGATTTAAGTTAAGCAGCGCCACCGTGACAACGCTTGTACTTCTTGCCAGAACCGCATGGGCACTGTGCATTTCGAGACACATCACCAGTTGTACGGACTCCCGATTCATCTGCTGCCGTGTACTGCAATCCAGTTGTAGGTGCCGGCTTAGCCTCAAGACCAGGTGCAACTACTTCATTGCTTGAGCTTTCCACAGTGACTTCGATGTTGAACAAGAATCCAGCAATCTCTTCTTTGATTGCATCCATCATTGCTGCAAATAGGTCAAAGCCTTCTTTTTGATACTCAACAAGTGGATCACGCTGTGCCATTGCACGAAGCCCAATACCTTCTTGCAGGTAATCCATCTCGTACAAGTGCTCGCGCCACTTACGATCTAGTACAGACAGCAACACCTTGCGCTCTAGTTCGCGCATAACATTTTCACTAAGCGCTTCTTCGCGTTGTGCATATGCTGCCGTGCAATCATCAAGAACTCGAGCGTTTAAATACTCTGCATCTAATCCTGCACGAGAGCCAACCTCTGCAAGTAATTGCTCGATAGTAAATGAGATTGGATAGATGGTTTTGAGCGCAGTAAATAGGGTTTCTAGATCCCAATCTTCTGCATACCCATTGGCAGTTGCCGCTTGTACGTATGCCGTAAGAGTATCTGACACAAATTCTGCCACCTGATCCTTAATATCTGCACCCTCTAGAACCATACGGCGCTCTCCATAAATTACGGTGCGCTGACGGTTCATAACATCGTCATACTTCAAAACATTTTTACGCATTTCAAAGTTCTGGGCTTCAACCTGAGTTTGCGCAGAACGAATAGCGTTTGAAACCATCTTTGATTCAATTGGTGCGTCCTCGGGAAGACCTGCAGCAGTTAAGAAACGCTCAACCATTCCTGAATTAAAACGACGCATCAAATCATCTTGTAATGAAAGATAGAAACGAGATTCGCCTGGATCGCCCTGGCGTCCAGATCGACCACGCAGCTGGTTGTCGATACGACGAGATTCGTGGCGCTCTGTTCCGAGAACGTACAAACCACCCAGCGAAACTACATCTTCGTGACCCTTTTCAACCGCTGCCTTTTGGCGTGCAATCTCAGCTGGCCATTCCTTTTCATACTGTTCGGCGTTATCAACTGGTGAAATTCCACGACGTTGCAATTCAAAGTCAGCCATGAACTCTGGGTTTCCACCAAGCATGATGTCAGTACCGCGACCTGCCATGTTGGTAGCAACTGTTACAGCACCATGCACGCCAGCGCGAGCAATAATCGCTGCTTCACGTTCGTGATGCTTCGCGTTAAGAACTTCGTGAGGCACACCAGACTTGCGCAAGAATGCAGAAAGTTCTTCAGACTTTTCAACGCTGACCGTGCCAACCAATACTGGCTGCCCTTTGCGGTGACGTTCTGCGATATCGGCTGTTACAGCCGCAAACTTTCCGACTTCAGTTTTGTATACCAAATCTGGCGAATCAATTCGTTGCATATCGCGGTTAGTAGGAATTGGAACTACTCCGAGCTTGTAAATCTGGTGAAATTCAGATGCCTCTGTTGAAGCGGTACCGGTCATGCCGGACAACTTGGAATAGAGGCGGAAATAGTTTTGCAAGGTAATCGTTGCAAGAGTCTGATTTTCATCCTGAATTTCAATACGTTCTTTAGCTTCAAGTGCCTGATGTAGGCCTTCGCTATAGCGGCGTCCAGCCAACATGCGGCCAGTGTGCTCATCCACAATCAAAAGTTCGCCATTCATTACGACGTAATCTTTATCGCGCTTGAAGAGTTCTTTCGCGCGGATTGCATTGTTTAGATAGCCGATCATCGGAGTATTGGCTGATTCGTAGAGATTGCCAATTTGTAGCATTTCTTCAACTTTTGTTACGCCTTCTTCAATAACTCCACACGTCTTTTTCTTTTCATCAACTTCATAATGAACATCGCGCTGTAATTTATTGACAAGATTGGCAAACTCGACGTACCACTTAGTTGCTTTGTCAGCAGGTCCACTAATAATCAATGGTGTTCGCGCTTCATCAATCAAAATTGAGTCAACTTCGTCAACTACTGCAAAGTAGTGTTCGCGTTGCACGCACTCTTCGAGAGACCATGCCATGTTGTCGCGCAGATAATCAAAACCAAATTCATTGTTTGTTCCATAGGTGATATCTGCTAGATATGCCTTACGACGTTCTGCAGGTGTCATATTTGCAAGAATTACATCGACTTTAAGACCAAGAAAACGGTGAACTCGACCCATCCATTCACTATCGCGTTCTGCTAAATAATCATTTGTCGTAACAACATGCACGCCTCGACCAGTAAGAGCGTTTAGGTAGGAAGGCAAGGTTGAGACCAAAGTCTTACCTTCACCAGTACGCATTTCTGCAATGTTGCCTTTGTGAAGTGCTGCTCCACCCATAATTTGTACGTCATAGTGACGCTGGCCAAGTGTGCGCTTTGCTGCTTCGCGCACAACTGCAAAAGCTTCTGGTAGCAAATCATCAAGAGATTCACCCTTTGCATAGCGCTCTTGAAAAATGCCGGTTTGATTGCGGAGATCAGAATCAGACATCGCGACAAAGCGAGCTTCTTGAGCATTGACTAAGGCAACGATCTTGCTTAGATCACGAAGGATGCGTCCTTCGCCTGCACGCAAAATCTTGTCTACAAATGCTGGCATTGATTCTTACCTTTCATCGTGGCTGACCCATCAACCCTTGATAGGGATGGATCGCCTTTTCACCCCCTTATCGTAGAGGCTGAGCCACGCAGGCGGTAACCGCACAAACTGAGCCAAAGGCATGAAAACCCTGCGAATTGAGGGCTCTAGCGGCTTCCTGCAGGGTTGCTCCGGTTGTGACCACATCATCAATCACAATTGCATCGCCTCGAAGTATCGCGCCAGGTTTTAAGGAAAAAGCGTGGTGCATGTTTGCACTTCGCTGTATGCGCGTTAGCCCGGCTTGATCAGAAACACGTCGAGATATCTGAAGGCAATCATTGACGGTGATTCCGGTGTGCCTGGAAATTGCCCGTGTTAAATCAACGACAAAACTACGGCCACGGCGACGCTGCGACTGCTTACTTGAAGGAACCGGCACTAAAGTGAAATAGCCCTTATCTAATCGTGCTTTGTTTAACACATGTTCAATGGCTGCAATCAATAAATCATCCGCGCCTTGTAAGCCATTTTCTTTCGCAGCAAGAATGATCTTGGAGGCTGTTGGTGTGTACATGATTGCAGAGTGAATATTTAATGTCTTGATTTGCGTCTTGTAATAATGAGGAATCCACTCACTCCGACAGGCAGTACAAATACTGATTCCTAATGAGTTGCAGCCATAACATCGTGTAGGAAAAACTAAATGTGAAAGTTCTGAAAATATTTGCATGTTCGGATACTGCTACGTTAATGATTAACGAGGATACTTACTTAGGATGATTGTGGAAACTAAGCCCTGTAATCTTCCGGTTGAAGTGCAATCAAGCGACGATCAATCGATTCCCATGTTTTTCTAGGCAAAGTGACAACAAAGTGAGCGCCTCGTCCTGGGCGCCCCCACGCTTCAAGTTCACCGTTATGCAATCGAGCATCTTCCAGTGCAATTGAGAGTCCCAGCCCTGTGCCTCCACGTGTACGTGCTCTTGAAGGATCCGCCCGCCAGAAACGATCAAATACTCTAGTTAAAGAGTTTTCATCAAGACCGATTCCATAATCTCGAACGCCAATTGCTACATCGTTTTCACTCGCTTCGATCTGTACATCAATCTGAATTTCCTCGGCATGATCAATCGCATTAGCCATGAGATTACGCAAAATACGCTCAACACGACGAATATCTGCCTTGATCATGATGGCAGGCTCAGAAGACTTAACGAAAATCTGGGTCTTTCTCTCCTTGGCTACAAGTGTCAGATCTTCTGCGCAACGATTAACTAATTGCACAATATCGAAATCAACAGCTTCTAAAATTGCAACTTCGGCATCAAAACGTGAAACCTCTAGCAAGTCTTCGAGCAGACGTTCGAAACGATCTAGCTGTGCAACTAGCAATTCGGTGCTACGAGCAACTGTTGGGTCAAAGCTTTCTCTGGATGCTGAAATTACTTCTGATGCCATTCGCAAAGTTGTTAAAGGGGTGCGCAATTCATGCGACACATCCGAAACGAAACGTTGCTGAACTCGAGATAAGTTTTCTAATCTCGCAATTTGTTGCTCCAGGGATTCAGCCATCTCATTAAAGGCGTGACCTAGTCTTGAAATTTCATCTTGGGAATTAACCTTCATTCGCTGTCTAAAATCTCCTGATGTGAATTCGCCTGCGATTCGAGCTGCCTCACGTACAGGTTTAACAACCTGTCGCACAACCAGCCAGGTAATTAGCCCAATTAATAGAAGCAGAATTAATCCTGCAAAGATGAGATAGCTATTAATTAAGTTAAGTGTCTTATCCTCGTTTGCAAGTGAAAAAACAATATACATTTCGTATTGACCTGCACCTGGTATTTGAACCTTCTGTCCAATAGCAAGTCCTGGGATGTTCGAACCTTGAATGTAACGCATGGTTGTGTACTGCCATACAGTGTCCTCAGATTTTCGCACTCGCTCACTCAGTGATTTTGGGATTGTCGCCGCATCCAAAAAGTTAGAAGCAATTTCGTAATTCTTAGCCATCGTGTTGCCGGGACTGCGGACGAAAACTACTTCACGTGTATTTTCATTTGAGGTAATTGTTGTTGCAGAGCTAATGACATCATCAACTACTTTTTGAACAACTTCATCTTTTTCTCCTTGGGCAAGCAAGAAGCGATAATCAGCGGTAAAGATCGTAGATCGTGCTTCGACTATTGCAGAGTTCAGGTTCACCTCTTTAATGCCACTAGAAAGCCTTGAATTAAGGGCAGATCCAGTAATCCAAACAACACCAAGAGAAAGGATTACAGTAGAAATAATTACCTTAAAGGCAAGAGAGTTACGTGCTTTCCAGAGAAAACGGTTCATGGTTAGGAACCGCCCATGACTCCAGCTTTGTAGCCAACACCGCGAATTGTGATGACAATTTCTGGGTGCTCAGCATCGTGTTCAATCTTTGAACGTAGGCGCTGGACGTGAACATTTACTAAGCGCGTATCTGTCGAATGGCGATATCCCCATACTTCGCTGAGCAAAGCATCGCGAGTAAATACTCGACCTGGTTCTTTGGCCAGAGCAACGAGTAAATCGAATTCGAGGCGGGTTAAAGCAATTTGTTTTCCTGCACGCAGAATCTGATGTGCTTGGACATCAATTGCTAAATCGCCAATAGTTAATAGTCCTAAAACTTCAGCATTGGTGCGACGCAACCGGGTGCGAATTCGTGCAATTAACTCGGATGGATGACGAAATGGCTTAACCATGTAATCATCGGCACCGGCTTCTAAACCTTTTACAACATCTTGCGTGTCACCTTTAGCTGAAAGCATGACGATTGGAACCATTGATTCTGCGCGAATCAATTTACACACTTCGATTCCATCAAGACCGGGCAACATAACGTCCAACAAAACTAAATCTGGTGGATTGTTACGAAAAACATCCATGACCTCATCGCCACGACTTACTAGATCTACGTCGATGCCGGCACCTGTTAAAACGATGCCAAGCATCTCCGCAAGATCCTGGTCGTCATCGACGACCATGACTAAGGTCATTAGCTACCGTGCTCCCAAGAGTTCAGGTACATATCTTGTGCAGGAGTTAGAACGTCAATACGACCGCCCATGCTGATTAACTTAAGTGAAGCAACTTCCTTGTCAATGTAAGTAGGAACCTCATGAACTCCTGGCTTCAAGTTCTTTGCTTCCTTTACAAGGTACTCGGCTGTAAGCGCTTGATCTGAGAATGACATATCCATAACTGATGCTGGGTGGCCTTCTGCTGCACCTAAGTTAACGAGGCGACCTTCTGCAAGTAGAAGCAGGCGACGTCCATCTGCCAATACATATTCATCAGTTTGGTGACGCATTTTTGCATTCTTGGTCTTTGAATTCTGCTCTAGCCATGCAACATCGATTTCGATATCAAAGTGGCCTGAGTTAGCCATGATTGCGCCATCCTTCATTACTGCAAAGTGTTCGTCACGCAATACATCGCGGTTACCTGTAACAGTAATAAACACATCGCCAACCGCTGCTGCATCTAGCATCGGCATCACTCGGAAGCCTTGCATCATTGCATCAAGTGCCTTTGTTGGATCAATTTCTGTGACGACTACATCAGCGCCCATTCCCTTTGCGCGTTCTGCAACACCCTTACCGCAGTATCCAAAACCAGCCACAACCACAATACGACCTGCAAGCAGGAAGTTAGTTGCACGGAAAACTGCATCAAGAGTTGATTGACCTGTTCCGTAGCGGTTATCGAACATGTGCTTTGTGTCGGTGTCATTAACGGCGATCATTGGGAACTGAAGCGCTCCATCTTTTGCCATCTGGTTCAGACGGATTACGCCAGTTGTTGTTTCTTCACAACCACCTGTGATGCCTGGAATCAATTCTTTACGTGTTGTGTGAAGAGTGTTCACAAGGTCGCAACCATCATCAAATACTTGGTGCGGTGCGATATCTAGAGCAGCATTAATGTGCTTGTAGTAACCATCGCGGTCAACAGAATTTCGTGCAAATACAGAAATTCCGTATTCGTGGACGAGTGCTGCTGCGGTGTCATCTTGTGTTGATAGTGGGTTTGATGCACACAGTGCAATCTCTGCGCCGCCAGCTTTTAGAACACGCATCAAGTTAGCTGTTTCTGTTGTCACGTGCATACATGCAGAAATACGAACACCTGCAAATGGCTGTGACTTTTCAAAGCGCTCACGGATTTGTGCAAGGACAGGCATGTTGCGCTCTGCCCATTCAATTTTCTTCTTACCTTCTGCAGCAAGTGATGCATCTGCAATGTCATGTGCTGGAAGAGTTGCTGTTACTGGAACGTTCACGTATATCTCCTTAAGTGGTATTCAAAGTATTGTTTGGGTACCTAAGGCGTAGGGCTCTACAGTGCTAGGCGACTATGGGTAAAGATTACCGCCACACGCTTAAACTCTCTAATGGAAAACGGGAGTTAGCCGCGGATAAGTAAGAGAACCGCATCACGCACAGTCTCCATTTGAGCCTGTGTTGAAGCCTCAACATTGAGTCGAAGGAGTGGCTCGGTATTTGATGGACGCAGATTAAACCACCAGGTATCCCCGTTAACGGTTAGTCCATCCAGATGATCCATTGTGACCTGATCTGATGCGTAACTCTTCTCAACAGCTTCAGTAGCTGCTTTGGTGTCTGAAACCTTTGAATTTATTTCACCGCTTATGACATACCTGTTATACGGTGCTAACAATGCGGACATTGTTGTGTCACTTTCGCCTAAAGCTGCAATTGCATGTAACGCGGCCAATGCTCCCGAATCTGCACGCCAAAACTCTTTAAAGTAGAAGTGTCCTGAATGTTCGCCACCAAAAATAGCGCCGCTATCAGCCATCATTTTCTTAATATAAGAATGACCAACCCGACTGCGTAATCCAACCCCACCATTTTCGGCTATAACTTCTTGGACTGCGCGAGATGAAATTAAGTTGTAAATAATCGATGAGCCTGGGCGCTTGATCAATTCTCGATGAGCGATTAGTGCTGTCAATGCCGATGGATTTACTGCGACTCCTCGTTCATCAACTAAGAAACAGCGATCTGCATCCCCATCAAATGCCAAACCAAGATCTGCTTTCTGATCGATCATGGCTTGCTTTAAATCCCGTAACGTACTTTCATCAAGTGGATTTGCTTCGTGATTAGGAAATGTTCCATCAAGTTCGAAGTACATGGGGATTACTTCACAATTGAGTCGAGCAAAAATCGCAGGAGCGGTGTGCCCCGCCATTCCGTTACCTGCATCAACAATTATTTTTAGTGGGCGAATATCTTTAATATCAACCAGTGTTAAAAGATGGTCTACGTATTCTTCAAGCATATTTCGTTGCTTTTCAACTCCAACATTTCGAAGTGCGATCGGCGAACCTTCGCGAACAAAGTTTTCGATAGTTACTAAACCTGACTCTTTTCCTACTGGGCGTGCATCGCTTAAGCAGAGCTTTATTCCGTTGTATTCAGCTGGATTATGGCTGGCGGTAAACATCGCGCCAGGTAAGCCCAATTTTCCTGATGCAAAGTACAACATGTCTGTCGATGCCAGCCCTATGCGAATTACATCCATACCTAGAGATGTTGCACCTGCCGAAAACGCATCTGCTAATAAAGGTGAGGATGGGCGCATATCTTCACCGATGACAATAGTCCCCGGCTCTCTTTCTATCTGCAGAAAACGAGCAAAAGCGACTCCGGTGGCAAATGCAAAGTCCACATCAATTTCAACATCAACTAATCCGCGAATGTCATACGCTTTAAAAATGTCTGCGAACTCGTCCACTAATTACTCCGAAGAAGGAACGGCGCGTAAATGACCGCGACGACCAATGTGTTGTTGTGGCGCTGAACTTTCAAGAGGTGCTCCTTCTGCAATCTCTTTACCTGCAACTTCGCGAACAGCATCTGCAATAGCCATCAAGTCATCATCTGTTGGCCCCTGTGTATGGCCATCAAGTTCTTGTTTGATTACATTCCAGCCGTGAGGAACCTTCAGCCGGGCGCCATGAACTGCACATAAGTCATATGCATGTGGTTCGGAATATGTTGCAAGTGGGCCAACAACAGCTGTTGATTCGGAGTACACATAAGTAAGGGTCATTGTTGCCTGAGATCTGCACCCTGCGCGGGAGCAGGCACGACCACCTTGTGTTCTCATATGTTAAACATTAGTGGGAACTAGGTAAATATCTGGGGATTATCAGGGATTTAGGACTCGAATATTTGAATCTGGTAATTCAATCTTGGTTAAAAGACTTCCTGGGGCTATTGGAAAGTACCCATACCCATTAATCGAAGATACAAGGGCAGCTGCGAAGGTGTCAGGACCTACTTTTGTAATCGTAAATGACCTCGCCGCATCTGGTGCTCGCCACGTTGCAATGTCAGTGCCCTTTACGTTTTTTCGCACAACTTTTCCATTGTTTAACGTCACATCTAAGGAGACATTAATGCTCTCTCCTGTGAATGAAACAAGTGGAGTCAAGCCAGTTATTGCAATTGTCAGTGGCACGAGTGCGGGAGCAGAAGTGCTCCAGACAAAATCTTTTTTGCCAGAAACAGTCACAGTGGACTTTATTGCTGCCACTACTGGTTCGGTTGAAGTTATTCGAATCCCCAATATTGATGAGGTTATTTTTGGAGTGAATTGGAATTCAGTAACTATTCCAGCACTGATTGAACGTGAAGTTAATCCAACTGGAACAAAAACACCATCAGAGGACAAAACTTCGGCGGTCACACTTGCATCCACATCACCAGGGGTCAAGACTCTTAAAGTATGAGCTAACGCTTTTGAGTTCCTTGAAATTTGATGTGGAATTGCTGGAATCATCACGGACTTGCTTGCACCTGGCGCAAAGTTCACGAGATCTCCACCAAGCGCACTTAATCCTTTGCCCTGCTCATCAATCATAAATGCATTAATACGCCCCGAACGTGGCGCAACATGTACCGTCAAGTACTTATCACCAGGGGCTAGGGAATCTACTGGGATGACAAGATAATTTTTTGATACCACGGTAATTGTACGAAGTGGTTGTTTTCCATTTTCGGTATAACTCTGAATATCAATTACTGCATCACTTAGACCACTGTTAACAACGATCAATCGTCCTCTAGTTGTGATGTCAGCTGTTCCACCTACGAACCACTGTGAAGTTGCAGGACCGGTACACAACGCACCACCAGCCCAACTACCTGATTTGCTCTGCCATACGACGGGAGTTACACCTTCGGAGGCAAACACTAAAGAATCTTTCTTTACCGGTAAGCGCAGAACCTTAACTGGCTCGGTCTTGGTCGTACGATTTTGAAGTCTCTGAAACGGGGTCTTTCTCGAGGCCAGTGAAATTTGTGAAGCCAGCCCCGGGAGAGTTGGAGGACAGACAACCGCCGGATAGCTTTCTGAATAACTCTTGGTGGTAACTGCAACTGACAGTAATCCCCCAATGCATAAAGCACTTACTAGGACCGCCAATAAACCGATTGATCTACCAAATCTCATGCCAGCTCCTCTTCGGAGATTTCACTCTTTCGGCGACCGGCAGGAAGTGCCATCACAAGTACTACAACTAAGAAAATAAGTTGAAGTGAAAGCCAGCCGCGACGAACCGTTCCGTCATGAAGTAAGGAAATCTCACCTGCCTCTATCACTTTAAAAGTAGGTAACCCAAGTTCGTTATTTGTGCGTTCTAAACGATAGCCATTTTGTAGCACTTGCCATGATCTGTTGGAAGATTCGGTGAGAATCAATGTTCCAGGACCTGGCACAACTGTGCGCGCACCAAATTCTCCAGCGTCAAGTACTGATCGCACTCCATCTTCGGCAATAAACAAAAGCCGACCTGTTGGCTGACTTACTTTCCAGACAACACCAAGAGATGTTGCAGATGTTCGGGTGAAACCACCAAGTCCATCGATTGATCTAACGATCTCCTTTTGAAATGGAGTCTTTACATAAACATACTTAATTCCGTAATCAGACAAGGTCTTACTGCTTGCAATGCCTGTTCCATCGATCAATGTTCTTGCTGCTTGGGCGATAGCAGCATTTTGTTGGGGAGCAACATCTGTTTCACCTAATGCAATATCTTGCCCTCTAGAAATGTAATACTGAATTCTCTTTTCAGAGACAGTACCAATTTCGCGTAATACAAGGATTTTGGTATCTGCTTCAACGTTTAAGAATGCTGGCATAACCGTGGCACGATTTGCTTGAACAGCCGAATTGGCACCAACTGTTAAGTTAATTCCAACAGCCACAACTGCATAAGTGGCTGTGATAAAAATTAGAATTGCAGCTAAGAAATGTCGGTAGTGAATGTGACTTAAAATCAAAGTCTGGCGCAAGCTATCTAGTAAAACTGTTCCGGCTGCTACTGCAGCTAAAGTCACAATTGTCAGTACAGGACCGGTCCAGACTTTTGCCGCTCCTTCATTTCCACGAGAGGAAATCGACAGCGACCCGACCAAAACAGCCAGAGATAGAGCACCAATTCCATACTCTGCGATTGCGCGTGCATGTGTTGACGAGAATAAAGAAATCACTAACACCAACACAATAGGGCTAATTAACCAGAATGGCACAGCACCAAGGCCACCAGGATTTCCAGTCAAAGTGATGAGTGCTCCACCACCAGCAACGCGTAACCCTGGCTCTGTTAAGAATCTGCTCGGATTAGTTACCGCTTCAAATGAATATGGCGCATTAATCAGGAATGGGACAAAGACAAGTGCTGATCTCTTTGATAAACGGTCAAACCACACACTCTTATTGTGAGTGAGTGAATACTCCTTAAAATTTTCTAAAGAAATAACCACTGATGCAATTAAAACAATTACAAAACTAATCAAAGTGAATGAGTACAACAATGCGAAAAGTAAGGAAACCGCAAATATCTTGCGCCAACTGTACTTTTCAATAGCCCACCAATCATGGAGGATGAGTGCAACTAGTGGCACAAAGATCAGCAAAACGAGTGTGCCAATGTGGCCCGAGCTAACTGCTGCAATTGTTACAGGAGAAATAGCATAAAGAAATGCTGCCGGGATTGAGATCCAGTTGTTGCTAGTTAACTTTTTCAGTAATAGAAAACCAGTCCACATAATTAATATAGGAACAATTAGAAAAAAGGTTGTCATGAAGAATTGAACTTTTCCTAGTACCGCCAGCGATGCCAGAGCAGTAACCGCAACCCAAGGTGGAGTAGCCAAAGAAGAACCCATTCCGATTTGATGCCAGGACTCAAAATATGTTCTCCATAAATCAGTGGCACCAGAAGGTGAGATTGGAAGAGCTCCACCCACTATTGCGCCTAAGCGATTTCTGGAATTAATGAGGGAAACAATCGCGATTGCTATGAAACCAATTACTTCTGGTCGCTTAAAGACAGATAGCCAACTGATGGTATTAACTGGTGTTAATAAATCTTCATCTTCAGCAGAATCAAGAATTGACGCTGAAATGGATTTGTCATCTGGGAATATTCTGGCGCGAGCAAGTTCAAATAGCCGTTCAGTCCCTAATCGAAGTTGTGACCAACGAGGCGGTATATATGGTGCAACAACTCGAGCGGTAACAAATCTCTGTTTCTTGCGAATCTTGCGTGCTTCAAGAAGCATCCCTGGGCGCACAATTAATGATGCGACCGCCAGAATTTCATCAGATGCATAGCCAGGTAATTTGGCTAGTAAATATCCAAGGGCCCGGGCAAGTGCTGATCCCAATAACTGAAGTGCAATCCAAGGAATCATCCACCACGAAGAGTTTGCAAGTAAAACATATGCTGCGTTACGACGATCTAACAGTAAAGGGCGATGCAAAAAAGCCCCTGCAACATCGATCTGTCGTCGCTCAGATGCTGAAGCTTGTGCGTGAAATGCAACAGCACTAGTAGCTGCAATCACTGAGTGTCCAGCCGTACGTGCACGCCACCCAAAATCAACATCATCGCGGAACAATGCAAGGTTTGGATCAAGTCCGCCAAGTTCCTCAAATACATCGCGGCGAATTAATGCACCAGCTGTGCTGACTGAGAGCACATCATGAATTCCATCGTGCTGGCCTTGGTCGTATTCCAAGGGCTCAAGTCCAGTCCAACGTGCTCCATTACCCGCAATACTGATTCCGGCTTCTAACAAATGTGTTCTGTCATGCCAGCCAAGTAATTTTGGACCGACCATAACTACTTGTGGGCGATCATCGATTGCACTTAACAACTCTGCGAGCGCTGTCGGTGCTGGTGCGCAATCATCATGGATTAACCAAATCCATTCGTGATCAATTCGTTGGGGCAATTTATCTACAGCTAGCGAAACTGCTTGCCCGAAACCGGTTTCACGATCCGTAACAAAAAATGGGATGCGAGCAGATTTTAATAATTTGGTAGATGCATCTTCTGAACCTGTATCGACAGCGGTTATGAGATCAATCGGTCGAGTCTGAGAGGTAAGTGCTGCAACAACTTCGGGTAACCACAGTGCTCCATTGTGAGAAACAAGAACTGCAGTTACGCGATGCTTATCTACATCGGCTAGGGAAGCCATAGGTACATCTCGCTATCTCCTAAGAGATGCAAAAACCTTAGGCGGTGCGACGCTTTAAGCGACGACGTTCGCGCTCTGATAATCCGCCCCAAATTCCGAAGCGCTCATCATGTGCAAGTGCGTATTCCAAACATTCTGCGCGGACATCACAGGAAAGACATACGCGCTTTGCTTCGCGAGTAGATCCACCTTTTTCTGGAAAGAATGCCTCTGGGTCAGTCTGTGCGCACAATGCGCGCTCCTGCCATGAGAGTTCCATGTTCTCGCCTGATGCGAGTGTGATTGTTGGTCCTGAAGTGGGGATTGGGGAGTTCTGGGCTGCGGGTTGAATCGGCATAACGTCGATGCTCCATTAGCTTTCGTTGTCTCATCCCTCTTGGAAAAGACGTTCTTAAGAGTGAATTACACGCTTGTAACTCGCTCATGTCAAGCCCAGAGTTAGTCACCTAGGTGAACATTCACGCTTGATGTCTAGGGAATCGGAAGAATTTCGCCATTTGTAACAAAGGATGAGGCAATTTGTGCCTGATTGTCTACTTCAGCACCTGCTGCGACAAATGAATCGGTGATTTTCGCATTCGGAGCGATCACGCAATCAGCCTCAATTATGGAGCCATCAATAACCGCCCCTGCCCCGACCGATGAGTTAGCTCCGATGCAGCTACCCCCAGTAATGACTGCAGTGGGATCAATTGTTGCCCCAGGCATAGCCAAGAATTCACCAGTTCGCTTAACGATATCGATCGACGCCTTTAACAATGCTCGTGGAGTTCCAATATCTAACCAATATGCAGCTTCAACAAATCCAAAAACCTTAGCGCCCTTTTCAACTAATTGTGGAAATGTTTCGCGTTCGACCGATACAACAGTATCTAGTGGAATAGTTGAAATAACTCGTGGATTAAACACGTAGCAACCAGCGTTGATTTGATTAGTTACTGGATTTTCCATTTTTTCTAAAAATGCTGTGACCCGGCCTTGACTATCTGTTGGCACACATCCAAATGCCCGTGCATCCTGCACTTGGGTTAAATGCAAGGTGACATCGGCATCATGTGCTTCGTGTTGGCGAATTTGTTCTGCCAAATTGTGAGAACTCAAAACATCACCATTTAAAACAACTACCGATTGATCAGTATCTAGAAGCTGTGCTGCATTTCGAATTGCTCCGCCAGTTCCGAGTGGTTCTTTTTCAACTGCATACTTGATTTTAATACCCCACTGTGAACCATCGCCAAAGTAAGGAATAAAAACTTCAGAAAGATAAGAGGTTGCCAACACTATTTCAGTAATACCAGCTGACTTTGCCATTGCTATTTGATGTTCGGTTACCGGTATTCCTGCAACAGTAAGCATTGGTTTTGGTGTGTTTTTTGTTAAAGGCATTAGGCGCGTGCCAAAACCGCCAACTAATAAAATCGCAACAGCCATTAATTACACCTTAATCCGTTCTGCAGCAGCTGCTATCTGTGCATCTGTTGCCGTCATCGCGATCCGAATGTGCTGAGCTCCTTGGGTGCCATAAAAGGATCCCGGAGTCGCCAAAATTCCACGCTGTGCAAGCCAAGAAACACTCTCCCAGGCATCTTCATTGCGGGTGCACCATAAATACAAACCTGCATTGCTAAATTCGATTGTGAATCCCGCTGCTTCTAAAGCTGGTCGCAATACATCTTTGCGGGCGTTATAACGAGCACGTTGTTCGGCAACATGTTTGTCATCGGATAGTGCAACGGTCATTGCTTTTTGCACAGGAAGCGGCACCATCATTCCGCCGTGCTTTCGAATTTCTCGAATTTTTGCAATTAATGCTGAGTCGCCAATCATGAACGCAGCTCGATAACCAGCCATTGACGAGCGCTTTGACAGCGAGTGAATAGCCACAATATTTGTATTGTCTCCCTCGGTATGCGAAAGCACAGAAACAGGATGTGCGGATTGTTCAAATTCTAAGTAACACTCATCGGAGACCAACAAAGCCTTATTGGAGCGGGACCAATCAATACACGCTTTTATTTCTGCATCACTATGAACCCGGCCAGTTGGATTTGAGGGCGAGTTCAACCATGCTAAATCAGCGGTCGGCCAGCTCTGCGCATCGATTGCGACAGGGATGGATTCAGCTCCTGCTAGTACTGCGCCTACATGGTAAGTCGGGTATGCAATTTCAGGAATTAAAACTTTTTTAGCTTCTAAAATTGTGGGAAGCCAAGCAACCAACTCTTTTGATCCAATAACTGGCAGAACATCAAAATCTCCACGTGCACCTAATCGCTCAATCGCCCACTTCTTAATTGCTGCACGAAGTTCGGGAGTTCCAGCTGTTACTGGATAACTTGGAGAGTTTGCTGCATCGCGAAATACCTGCTGAATAAACTCTGGGGTTGGATCAACCGGGGTGCCTTGTGAAAGATCGATAATTCCTTGCGGGTGCGACCTAGCTGTATCTCCGTAAGGTGCGAGTGCATCCCAGGGAAAATCTGGGAGCTGGCCGCGCAACGCTTACTCGCTCTTTGGTGGAAGTGCGGATACTGAAGGGTGATCTGTTCCTGTTGGACCGACCTTACTTGCACCACCTGGCGAACCGATTTCAATGAAAAATTCTGTATTGGCCTTGCTGAAATCTTTCCACTGACCAGGGACATCATCTTCGTAGTAAATAGCTTCAACCGGACACACTGGCTCGCATGCGCCACAGTCAACGCACTCATCAGGCTGGATGTACAACATTCGTCCACCTTCGTAGATGCAGTCCACAGGGCATTCTTCGATGCAGGATTTGTCCTTTACATCGATGCACGGTTCAGCGATCACATAGGTCACGAGTTGCCTCCAAAGAATCTCTCACAATTGGTATCGCCGAATTGTAACTATAACTTCCGCCACAGCGCGATATTTCCCATCTCGGTTTATCCTGCTCTTATGGCAACCGAGCTAGAAACCGCTTTTGCCGCACTAATTGGCAAACGAGTAAGCATCCGGCTGCACGATCCAGAAGGTGGGTTTAGAGACATTCTTGGTTTTTTGGAGACTCCTACATCCCTACGCAATCGCCACGGAAATCTCATTGAATTTGCGCATGATCGAATTTTTGTCTGGCGCGAGGTTATAGAGCGCACATGAAGATATATGACACTCAGTCAAGAGCATTAAAAGAGATTGCCAGCACCAACGGCACCCTCTCGATGTATTGCTGCGGACCTACGGTCTATCGGGACGCACATGTCGGCAACTTACGAACCTTCATGTTGGCGGATTTGATTTCACGAGTAGTTGCGCTAACAGGGGTCAAGGTCACGTTGATTC
>JBIKPC010000055.1:0-5241 GCA_044357675.1 Candidatus Planktophila sp.
ATACCCGTTGCGGTTGGAAGGTTTTCATCCTGAAAAGCTTTCCAACCAGCAGGGCTTATTCCTTTACCTCCTGAGGGATCACCGCACTGTAAAACAAATATTCCAGAAGTTGTTAAGCGATGACAGAGCGAGTTGTCGAAAAACTTATTCTTTGCCAAATAAGTAAGTCTTGAAATTGTCACCGGTGCAAGTTGCTTAGCTAGTGCAATCTCGATATTGCCGCAGTTTGTAACAATGGTCATCGAAGATGGCAACTTGGCCAATGTATTTTTTTGAGCACTAACTTTTGATGGATTGTGAGGCACCGATTTAACAGGCTTGCAGTAATCCAATGATGTTTTTACTTCGTCGGCTGATGCGGATGGAGAAAGAAGAACTGAAATTGCAATAGCTGCAACAGCTGTCCGCTTCATAGTTACTCCCCGATTCATGTGTGAAATGATAAATCCAAATCCTGTGAAAACCCTTAATTTATTCCCATTCAATGGTGCCAGGTGGCTTGCTAGTTACATCTAGGACCACTCGATTGACCTCGCGGACCTCATTGGTTATGCGGGTAGAAATTTTCTCAAGAACTTCATAGGGAACACGGGACCAATCAGCGGTCATGGCATCTTCTGAAGAAACGGGGCGCAGAACAATTGGGTGGCCATAGGTTCGTCCATCGCCCTGAACGCCAACACTGCGTACATCTGCCAGCAGTACAACTGGGCACTGCCAGATTTCACGATCAAGTCCAGCTAATTTTAATTCTGCTCGAGCAATTGCATCTGCTTCTCGCAATAGATCTAACCGCTCTTGTGTCACTGAACCAATGATTCGAATACCAAGGCCAGGCCCAGGAAAAGGTTGACGCCAAATAATTTCCTCAGGCAAGCCAAGTTCTAATCCAACCTGGCGAACTTCATCTTTAAATAAGGTACGCAGCGGTTCGATTAAGGTGAACTGCAAATCATCTGGCAGTCCACCGACATTGTGATGGGACTTGATGTTTGCTGTGCCGGTTCCGCCACCAGATTCAACAACATCTGGATACAAAGTTCCTTGCACTAAGAACTCAACATCTCCCCCAGCTGCAATATCGCGAGCTGCTGCTTCAAATGATCGAATAAATTCGCGGCCAATAATCTTTCGCTTTTCTTCAGGGTCTGTAACATCCTTAAGAGCGTTAAGGAATTGTGCCTTCGCATCAATAACAACTAGCTGCACACCGGTTGAAGCAACAAAGTCACGTTCGACTTGTTCGGCTTCGCCTTTTCGCAATAAACCATGATCAACAAAGACACATGTCAGTTGATTACCGACCGCTCTTTGGATGATGGCTGCAGCAACTGCGGAATCAACTCCACCAGATAATCCACAAATAACTCGCTTGTCACCAATTAGCAGCTTTGCTTTTGCGATCTCTGTCTCTGCGATATTTGCAGTTGTCCATGATGCTTCGCACTTGGCAATGTTCACTAACCAATTACGTAAGATCGCTTGGCCGTATTCGCTATGTAAAACTTCTGGGTGAAACTGAACTCCTGCTAATTTTCCAGTTGCATCTTCAAATGCTGCAATCGGCGTATCCGCTGTCACCGCACACACTGAAAATCCTGCTGGAGCCTGCGTTACAGCATCCCCATGGGACATCCAGACTTTTTGTTGTGCGGGCAATCCTGTAAAAATCTTGGAGCTTGGTTGAACTGTTGTTTCTGTGCGACCGAATTCTGATTTTCCTGTCTGACTTACAACGCCCCCAAGGGCAGCTGCCATTGCTTGAAATCCGTAGCAAATTCCAAATACCGGAATCCCCAAGGAAAATATTGCAGCATCGACCGTTGGTGCATTTTCTGCATACACACTAGAAGGTCCACCGGACAAAATTATTGCGCTGGGATTTTTAGCTGTGACTTCGGCAGCTGTTATTGATGATGGAACTATTTCGGAGAAAACATGTGCTTCTCTGACTCGACGTGCAATCAACTGCGCATACTGAGCACCAAAATCAACTACTAGGACTCCGCGCGATTCAGCCACGATGAATAAGTACCTCTACGCGCTGGAATTCCTTTACATCTGAATAACCACATGTAGCCATTGCGCGGCGAAGTGCACCGAATAAGTTCATTGATCCATCTGATGTATGAGATGGTCCCAGCAAAATTTCTTCCAAAGTTCCAACGGTTCCCACATTCACACGTTCACCGCGAGGCAAAACTGGGTGATGTGCTTCTGATCCCCAGTGCCACCCAAGACCAGGTGCTTCGATCGCTTTTGCAAGAGGAGATCCCATCATGACGGCATCTGCGCCACATGCAATCGCTTTTGCAATGTCACCGCTACGTCCAACTGCGCCATCAGCAATCACATGAACATAACGTCCACCTGATTCATCAAGGTATTCGCGACGAGCAGAGGCAACTTCAGCAACTGCAGATGCCATTGGTACTTCAATCCCCAACACCTTGCGTGTTGTATGTGTTGCACCGCCACCAAAACCAACTAATACTCCTGCAGCACCTGCGCGCATCAAGTGCAACGCAGCTGTTGATGTTGCTACTCCACCAACAATTACGGGTACATCTAATTCATAAATGAACTTCTTTAGATTGAGCGCTTCATTTTCTGCGGCAACATGTTCTGCTGAAACAGTTGTTCCGCGGATAACAAATATGTCTACCCCTGCCGCAATAACTGCCTTGTGAAATTCTGCTGTGCGAGCAGGTGACAAGGAAGCAGCAACAGTTACGCCGGCATCTCGAATTTGCTGAATGCGTTCCTTGATTAACTCGGGACGAATTGGAGCGTTATAAATTTCTTGCATGCGCTTAGTGGCATGCTTATCTGGCATGGATGCGATTTCACCCAGTGGAATGCGGGGATCTTCATAACGGGTCCACAAGCCTTCAAGGTTCAAAACACCAAGTCCGCCCAGCTTTCCGATTGCAATTGCGGTTTCAGGTGAAACAACTGAATCCATAGGTGCTGCCATCATTGGTAATTCAAATTTGTAGGCATCGATCTGCCACGCAGTAGAAACATTTTCTGGATCGCGGGTACGACGGCTAGGCACTATCGCGATGTCATCAAATGAGTATGCGGTGCGGGCACGCTTTCCAGGTGCGATTTCGATGTTATTCATTAGCGGCCCTTCTTCTGGTAATTAGGAGCATCAGCAACATGTGCCACATCGTGTGGGTGGCTTTCCTGCAATCCTGCTGCAGTAATTTGAATCAAACGACCTTCGCGACGCAAAGTTTCGATATCTGGTGCGCCGGCATATCCCATGCCTGAACGAAGGCCACCAACTAATTGATGAACAACTTCGGAGACCTTGCCACTAAATGCGACTTTGCCTTCGATACCTTCGGGTACAAGCTTGTCTTCCGATAAAACATCGTCCTGCATGTAGCGATCCTTTGAGTACGATTTTTGTTCTCCGCGTGATTGCATCGCACCGAGTGAACCCATTCCGCGATAGGCCTTGTACTTGATGCCGTTGATTTCAATTAATTCTCCGGGAGATTCTTCGCAACCTGCAAGAAGAGATCCAAGCATTACAGAGTTTGCCCCAGCGACAAGTGCTTTAACAATGTCACCTGAATACTGCAATCCACCATCTGCAATTAATGGAATGCCAGCTTTGTTGCAAGCTTTAGAGGCTTCAAGAATCGCTGTCAGTTGTGGAACTCCAACACCTGCAACAATTCGTGTTGTACATATTGATCCTGGACCGACACCAACTTTCACAGCATCTGCACCTGCGTTGATCAGAGCTTGTGCACCTGCGCGTGTTGCAACATTGCCGCCAATGATTTCGGTAGTTGGAGAAAACTTTTTAATTCGAGCAATTGCATCTAATACTGCGCGGTGGTGACCGTGCGCTGTATCAACGACAACTACATCAACCCCTGCTTCGATTAATGCTTGTGCGCGAGCAAAACCATCATCGCCAACACCAACAGCGGCTCCGGCAAGTCCGACATTCTTTACCAATTTCACGTGAGTTACTTGGGCATCGATTGGAAGATTGCGGTGAATGATTCCGATTCCACCAGCCTTTGCCATCGCGATAGCCATTTCAGATTCGGTAACTGTGTCCATCGCCGACGAAACAAGCGGAACTGCGATTGAAATATTTCGAGTTAATTGAGTAACGGTGCTGACTTCAGAAGGCACCACATCGGAAGCATCTGGCAGCAAAAGCACATCGTCGTAGGTCAGGCCGAGCATTGCGACTTTGTCTGTATCGCTCATGTCGCCCCCTTGTGTTTGTCGAAGGGCAAAGTCTATCGGGGCTTTAGAGGCCTACTGCACGCTCAATTTCAGCACAGGCTTGGGAAAGATCACTGACATGGGCTACTGGGCAATCAGATTCAACGGCCCAGCCTGGCCCTCCGATTATGACGCGAGGTGCAGGTCGGATCGAAGGAATATCTGTATAAAAACGTGGATCACCATTGTTAGACAACTGCGCCCACAAGAAAATCGCCGGCGGCGCCGAACGTGCGATGACGCCATTAAGAGCTTCTAGCGGTGTTCGTGCTCCAAGAAAATACGTTGAAATATTTTTCTCTGCCAATGCCGATGCCAATGCATGCAGGGCTAACGAGTGCATCTCTTCACCTACAGATGCCAGCAATACTGGTCGAGGATTACATGGTTCGGATGCCATTAAAGATTTCTCACGCAAAACAGATTTCAGAATTTCGGTCAATAAATGTTCTACCTCAATACCGGTCTGAGTTTTCTCCCACTCATCACCGATTAAAAACAAAAGCGGCACAATAACTTCAGACCATGAAGCTATGACTCCGTGCTTTTCAATGTCTTGTCGTAAGGCATCTTCAATAAATCTTTTGTCCAACAACTTAGACGCTGCCTGCAGCGCTTGCACAAGATGTTCGCGAACTTCAAAATTATCGACGATTTGTTCGACTGAAATCTTGCCTTTGAAAGCTTTTGCTTGCTGCGCAGCTTCTGCTGGTGAAACACCGGCGGTAATCAACTTACGCATTGCAGTCAGAATCGCTAGATCCTTTGGGCAGTAACGGCGATGCTCGCCTGCTTCATGACTAGAAGGACCAAGGCCGTACCGACGATCCCAGGTCCGAAGCGTCGCAGGAGCCACGCCTATCCGGCGGGCGACCGCGGCCACCGTTAACAACTCCTGCTCCATGGGGTAATCGTGGCGTGAAGTGGCCTAACTCACCACCCGAAAACACCTTCT
The DNA here is from genome assembly GCA_044357675.1 of Candidatus Planktophila sp. GTDB lineage: Bacteria > Actinomycetota > Actinomycetes > Nanopelagicales > Nanopelagicaceae > Planktophila. The sequence goes on from JBIKPC010000055.1 coordinate 5,216, forward strand.
GAACAACCTTTGGAGCGTTGCTACTT
>JBIKPC010000056.1:0-5232 GCA_044357675.1 Candidatus Planktophila sp.
TTCTTTGCTAACTGTGCAACCGCTTCTAGATAACCAGCTTGTGGCAACACGATGCCGACATTTGTCATGGCAGGTTCCATCAAGATCGCAGCAACATCACCATGTGCCAAAGCTTTTTCCATACCTGTAATATCGTTGAATTCAACTACGCGCGTAGTCTGATCAAGTGCGACAGGAGCACCGATATTTCCTTCGCGGGCTACTGTATTTCCAGCCTGATCCAGGGTTGCAAAGGTTTCATCTACTGATCCGTGATAGCAACGATCGATCACGACAATCTTTGAGCGCCCCGTAATCATGCGGCTGTAGCGAATAACGTGGCGGTTAGCATCGGTAGCAGAAACCGTGAACTGCCACAGTGGCAAACCAAAGCGACGGGAAAGTTCTGCAGAAACTACAGATGCATCTGCAGTTGGCAACATCGCGGTAATTCCTTTGCCTGCTTGCTCGCGAATAGCAGCAACTGTCGCATCAGGTGAATGCCCTGTCATAGATCCGGTATCGCCTAAACAAAAATCTATGTACGTGTTGCCATCGACATCGGTAAAGCGCGCACCCTTAGCTTGATCAATAAAGATTGGGTACTGACCCGGCCACTTAGCCATCCATGACATTGGGACTCCGCCAGGCATGTTTGCTTGGCCTTTTTTAAAAAGTTCGCCAGATTTTGGATGCAATGCTAGAAAGCGTTCATCCTCTATTTTTCGAAGGGCAGCTAAACGGTCGCGATCAATCATCTCTAAATCCTAGTCTTTAGTTAAATGGTTTATTCCAGAGATTCAAATACAAACAAAGCTTCGATGTAATTCTCACCGGTGATTCCTAAATTCTGTGCATCAGGTGGTGCGGTTTGTGGCTCCAAACAAACTCCATCTGAATCTTCAGAGTAAACAACCCACCATGGTGCATCGCATTCAATTGAAATCCGTGCAACATCTTCCCAAACCACAGCTGGGGTGCCTTTGATACCGGTAAAGGCATCATCCCAAGGTGGAGGCGTTGGCGCACTGCGCTGTCCAGTTGGTATTCCATCACTGCCACGAATCAACATCTCTGTTGCTTCAAATTCTATTTCGGCACTTCCTCCGCGTTCTAGATCGCGGGCAAACCAGGGATGAAAGCCAAGCCACGCAGGAAGATCGCAACCATTGTCGTCGTATTCGAGTGACCAACGAATTGCATCATCCAAAACTTCAATCTTTTGTTCCACAGTTGCATTTCCGTACGGAGATGGCAGATGCAGCAATGAACGACCAGGGCCGATTTCCTGCCATGAAGAAATGATCCCAAAACCATGGATTGCATGGGGTGGATCAATAGTTGCAGGCAGTTGAATTTGTTGGCCTGCACTATTGGTAATTAAGCCTTCTTTGATGCGGCCAGCCCATGGTGCCATCGAATACCAACCCGATGTATGAACCTGTCCACGAAAGGGAACAGCAAATTCATTTTCGCGCCATTTAAGAGATGTTATGCGGGCACCATTGTCATCATCAATTGCTAACTGAAATTCAGCATCATCAATAAATTGCATTATGCATCCAACGCTTCTACTAATTCGTGCAGTCGTGGAGGCTGTGCGCCAGCACGTGAAACGGTAATTCCTGCTGCAATTGCTGCGCGGTGCAGTACCGCGTTTAAAACCTGTCCTTGTAAACCCGAGACAGAGTGATTAATAATGCCTTCGACCAGAATCGCACCAACTGTGTCACCAGCACCAACTGTATCTACAACGCTTACTTGTGCGCTTTCAACTTCTTCGAAGCCATGTTCGGTGTAGCCAATGATTCCGTTAGCACCACGAGTAATAACAACTAATGAAGCACCACCAGCAATCCAGCGTTGTGCAACTTCATCCATTGCTTCAGCTGGATAAAGCCAAGAAATATCATCATCTGAAAGTTTAATCACACTAGAAATACCGACCCACTTTTCAACTGCTGCGCGATATGTATCGCGATCGCTAACAACAGATGAGCGCACATTGGGATCAAAGACAACTGGTGCAAACTCGGCGCATCTCACTGCCCATTCATATAAAACACTGGACGCGGGTTCGAGAATTGTTGCCAAGGTGCCAATGTGTAATACGGATGGCTTTAACCGCTCTGGATCTGGCAACCACGAATGTGCAAAATCAAATGTTGCGGTGCCATCAATTAGAAATTGATACGTAGCAGATCCGTGTGAATCCAAAGTTACCGTTGCTGTGCAGGTTGGTTTGTCGCTAACCAATGCCAACGAAAGGCCGACACCATCGCGTTCTAATTCCTTACGCGCACTGACACCAAATGCATCCGTTGAAATTCCATCAATAAAATCTACGTCGTGGCCTAAACGTGCAAGTGCCTTAGCTGTATTTGCAGGACCGCCACCAACAACGGGAGCGGTTGGCAAAACATCAATCAGGACTTCACCGCACACCCAGATGCTCATCGGAAATCCCCCGTTGCACTCGCCATGTGCGTAATTGTGCCTTAATCTGCCTCCATGATCACTATTCCAGAATCCGACCTAGTAGTTCACCCACTGTGCCTAGGAAGCAACATCTTTGGCGGCAATGCAACAGAGGCTGAAAGTCACCTTGTATTGGATGCATATCGCAGTCATGGCGGAAACTTCATTGATACCGCAGATATGTATAACCAGTGGATCGAAGGCCATGTTGGCGGAGAATCAGAATCAGTTATTGGATCATGGATGAAATCACGCGGAAATCGCGCAGATATGGTGATCGCAACCAAGGTTTCCAAAATGGATCGCCGCCCAGGGTTATCTGCAAAGAACATCTTTGCTGCCTGCGAGGAATCATTGGATCGTTTGCAGACTGATTACATCGATTTGTATTACAGCCATTCGGATGATGAAACAGTTTCGTTGGAAGAAACCCTTGGCGCATATGCGCAGTTAATTGCCGAAGGCAAGGTGCGCTACATCGCCGCCTCTAACTTCACACCAGCCAGAGTTCGTGAATCAATTAAGTTTAGTGAAGATAACAACTTGCCTTCATATATTGCAGTGCAAGATCAATATAACTTAATAGATCGCGCAACCTATGAAAGCGAAATGGCAGCAACTGTTGCTGATCTAGGAATATCAAATATTCCCTTTTACGGAATCGCTCGTGGATTCTTAACTGGCAAGTATCGCCCAGGGGTAACCGAGGTTGATTCAAGGCGCCCAGCTGCTCTGGTGTATACAACCGACAAAAATTACGCGGTGTTATCTGCGATGGATGAGATTGCACAAGCACACAACGCTCCGCTAGGTGCGATTGCTCTTGGTTGGCTTCGCGCTCAACCAACCGTCAGTGCGCCTATTGCATCTGCTCGCACAGTGCCACAACTTGAAGAGATTATTCAGATTGTTGAGCTAACCAGTGATGAAGTAGAAAAACTGAACACTCTTTCTGCTTAATTACTTTTGTTGTAAACGCGCAGCCATCGTCACTGCGACATTTAGCCACTTTGCGACCTGCGCATCGGTAAAACCCTTTGTATTCAGGACATATAAACCTGTGTAGGTATCGCCATTGAATTGATAGAAGCCCAGCAAGGTTCTGGCGTTCTCCGCAGAATCAATAACTGCATGTACAAATACTCGGTTGTTATCGGCAACAACCCCAGCTGGGATGGCCTTAAAGCTCTTGAAATCGTACGGAACTAGCGTCCCTGTTGCATTTTTGTATCCTTTTTCAGCTTGGCATTGCGCCATAACCTTTACTAACTCTTTCTGAGCAGCACTCGCTGCTGCGGCCGATGAGTACTTAACGACTTCGGTTGAAAGGAAAGCAAAGGTTGAATCTTCTTTGAGTGCAAGAACTTGCCTTCGCTCTACTCTCTCTTTTTCTGATTCAAATGTTCCGCCACAAAGATCAAGAGATGGATCCACCAAAGTTGTTCCGCCGCTCATTGGCAGTACTGACCAACTGTTACTGAAATCCTCTGCTCGGAAACCCAACTTCGCCAGCTTTGCCTGCTTTGGATCAGATAGTGATGCATCGATAGTTGCAGGCCCTTGTTCAATTTCTTGCAGATCGCCAAGTGATGTTGTGACAGCTGCCAGACCAATTAAAACAAAGTTACTTCCGCTTACACGTACAACTTTCTTTGTGGCACCTGCATCGATTGTGCCGCTTGTAATTAACGACTTTGCTTTACTGTCTGAAACAGCTGCAACCGTTTTCCCACCAACAGCAATAGTTGCAGCACCTGCACCGATTAAGAGATCAAATTTTCCTGATGTGCTCATTGACGCCGTGCATTTGCCCATGCACTTTAAGGCCCCTGTACCAAATGATGCATTGGCTGCAACCCACTTGCCTGTGCGAGCTGATTTAGTGGCTGGAATAAATGTATTGGTAATACTTAATTCACCACTTTGGCCATTACCAACGCAGTCAAATACCTGGGCAGTGCCTTTTAAGACCGCCCCATTTTTGACTGTAAATGCTGGTGCGTTCTTTTCAGAGGTAGATTGAATGATTAGTTCATCCTCGTCAACAACATTAACCTGACAAATGCCCGCACCAGTATCTGTTGCACCTTTCCAGGCCACGGTTAATTGGTTGGCATTGGCGTTGCTGACTACAAAGTTATTGGTAACAACTGGATATCCCCGGTCAATCACAACTTGTTCAGCTTTTGACCATTCGCTCTTATTGCCTTGCATATCGATTGCCCGAACCGAAAATGAGTAGCTGCCTTCGGGCAAGTCCTTTAAATACAATGTTTTTGGTGCGATAAATGGAGACAAATAGGTTGCCTGCCAGCGTTCAACTTCTGTTGCTTTAAGAGCTGCAACCTTGCCATCGATCAATGATTCATATCCAACGATTGCGGTATCAACATCTTCATTGTCTTCTTTAAGAATCGACATCGCTGGAGATTTCCATTGCGCTGCAGGTATGACAACAGGAACAGGTGGCGGAGTTGTATCGGCGGTGCGCTTAATGGTTACAACAGCGCCGGTTTCAGATGGCACCGCGCTGAAGGCAACTTTGCCGTTGTAGGTAGTTGCAGTTAAGCCAGTCATTGACCCACCCACCGATCGTGAATCGCGGTAGACATATGAATCGAGGTTTAGCATCCACACATCGGTGCCAAGCAAAGTATCAAATTCAGATTCTTCATCTTCGGTATTTGGCGAAATAACAGCAGATGCCGGAGGTGGATCTAATCTAAAGATAACAAGGCCTGGTTTGTAGCCAACGCCATCTAATGTGCGACGGTA
>JBIKPC010000057.1:0-4941 GCA_044357675.1 Candidatus Planktophila sp.
ACTAAACCGGTACTTATTAACATCCAGGCTGTGTCGCCAGTATTTAAAACAGTCTCTTCCATAGTTGCATCTGCTTTCATAAAGCCAAACAAAAGTTCTCGCCTTTGAGATGGCCAAACCATCTAGCAGCGCAGTTACGAAACATCGCTGATGGGGTTTCAGGAGCGTGACAAAAAGCGGTGTTATGTTAAATCTGGGTTACGACAGGAGGCCTTTTATATAAGACTGAGCATCAAAGAGGGCAAAATCAGACTCGGATTCGCCGGTGCCTACCCATTTAATCGGAATTCCCAATTCTGCCTCGATGGCAAGGGCTACTCCTCCCTTGGCGCTTCCATCCAACTTAGTTAAAACGATCCCAGTGACTTCAACACATTCAGTAAAAATTTTCGCTTGTTGTAAACCATTTTGACCTGTTGTTGCATCAATAACCAAAAGAACTTCATTGATTGGTGAGACTTTTTCAACTACGCGTTTTACCTTACTGAGCTCTGCCATCAAATCATTCTTGTTGTGTAAGCGCCCTGCTGTATCAATTATAAAAATATCACTAGCAGATTCGTGCGCATTCTTTGCCCCATCGAATGCAACGGATGCTGGATCGCCATTTTCTTTGCCCGAAACTACCAACACGCCAATTCGAGTACCCCAGGTTTTTAATTGATCGACTGCAGCGGCTCGGAAGGTATCCCCTGCTGCAAGCACAACACTTTTGCCACTCTTTGTGTAATACGAAGCGAGCTTTGCAACCGATGTGGTCTTTCCTGTGCCATTGACGCCTACGACCATGATTGTTGTGGTTCCGACAACCAATACAGGTTCATGAGATTTCTGTGAAAGATTTGAGGTCATGATTTCAATTAATGCTTCTTCTGCGTTCTCGCTTTTGACTCTCTTTGCTTCAGCAAGAAAGTTCTTAGTCAAAGTGGGACCAAGATCTGATGCCAACAGTTCTTGCTCTAGGTCGGCCCAATCTGCAGGGGAAAAATCATTTGTGCCCTTTATTTTGGCGATGAACTTACTAAAAAGACCCATCGAACTAAACCTTAGCTAGCGTCAGATTCGCGCAGGCGTTGTGAAATAACTTCGGTGACACCATCACCACGCATTGTTACGCCATACAGCGCATCTGCAATTTCCATGGTGCGCTTTTGGTGAGTAATGATGATCAACTGCGAACTTTCACGAAGTTCTTCCAGTACAACAAGTAGTCGTCCAAGGTTGACATCATCCAAGGCTGCTTCTACTTCATCTAGAACATAGAACGGGCTAGGACGAGCCTTAAAGATTGCAACCAACATGGCAACGGCTGTTAATGACTTTTCTCCACCTGAAAGTAAGGAAAGGCGCTTAATACGCTTTCCTGGTGGGCGTGCCTCAACATCAACACCGGTTGTTAGCGGATTGTCAGGGTCGGTAAGGATTAGACGTCCATCACCACCTGGGAACAAGCGTGCAAAAATATCTTCAAAGTGTTTTGCAGTTTCTGTATACGCTTCCATGAAGATTGATTGAACGCGATCGTCAACTTCCTTGATAATGTCTAACAAATCCTTTTTAGTGTTCTTAAGATCCTCTAACTGCTCGGCCAAGAACTTAAGGCGCTCTTCCAGTGAGGTGAACTCTTCGAGTGCTAACGGGTTGATCTTGCCCAGTAAGTTCAGTGATCGTTCTGCAGATGCAAGACGCTTTTCTTGCTGATCACGACGATATGGAACAAGTTCGGTTGCGACAATTTCGCCTTCATCGGTCTCGTGGAATGTTGGTACATCCTTGTCTGGACCGTATTCATTAACCAAAGTTGTTGTGTCGATTCCAAACTCTTCGACTGTCTTTGCTTCGAGTGTTTCAATACGAAGTCTCTGCTCTGCTCGAGCAATTTCATCTTTATGGACGCTAGTTGTTAATTGCTCAAGTTCTGATGTTAATTCGCGTCCTCGTGTACGAACCGTCAAAGTTTCACCTTCACGTGCTGCTCGTGACTCTTCAAGGCGACCACGATCTACAGCTGCTTTGGCAATTGAGCGTTCGATGTGGATCAATGCTTCATATGCAGCCTCTGCTACCGCCTGTGAAATAACGGCGGCTCGCGCACGTGCACTACGACGAACAATTGCGCGTTCTGATGCATCACGCTCTGCTTGGGCAGATTGTTCCAATGCCAATGCTCGCGCACCTACTGAATCAACGCGCTCTTCAATGGTACGAACAGCCAATCGCGCCTCTACTTCTGAAGTTCGAGCAACTGAGACTTGATTACGTAATTCTTCTGCATGCGAGTGATCAGGCTCTGCGACCTCACCACGCTGTTGCAATTGGTTTTGAGCGATAACGATTTCGCCCTCATCGCGAGATTTAGCACTGGTAGCTTCATTTATTGAAGCATTCAAACGCTCAACCTCGGCCAATGCAGACTTCATGTTTTGACCAGAAACTGCCAACTGCTCGGTGAGGGCTGCAATACGCGCATCTGATTCATTGAGCTTTGAAAGAGCAACATCAAAATTACTTTGACGTGAGGCAAGTTCTGTCGATGCGGTAGAGATTTCAAACTTTAAGCGATCGCAATTATGCGTAATGTCTTGCAACTTGATTTCAAGCCCGTCAATAAGGGCCTTAATTTCAATTAATGAAGAAGATGATTGTGAACCACCGCGTGCACGGCCACGAGAAATTACATCCCCATCTCGGGTAACTACTGTGACGCCCGGATGAGATCGCAAGATTGCCTCGGCAGCATTGGCATTGTCTGCAACAACAGTTGATGCCAGCAAAGATGCCAGTAAGTCACCAATAGTGCTTGAACGAATGTGCGCTGATAGCGGCGTTAAACCTGCTGGAATATTTCCATTGCCACTCTGCCCTGGTTCAAACACCAAGACATCTGCCTGTCCAAGGTTCTCACTGCGCAACGTTGTCAATGCTGTAACTGCAGAAGAAAGATTGTGCACAACGACCGCATCGGCCAAGGTGCCAAGTGCTGCTGCAGCTGCTGACTCCCAACCGCTATCAATCTGGATCAAGCCAGCGATGCTGCCCAGAATAGACACTCCACGTGAGTCACGAAGTAAAGCCGATGCTCCATCACGATTTTGTGATGTTAATTTCATAGCTTCAAGCTTTGCCTCAATAGCGTTGCGTTCGCGATCTGCTGCGCGTTCTGCATCTACCAATTCATTAATTGTAGATTTTGCTGCTTCCAGTTGAGATTTAGCACCTTCAAATTGTGAATCCAGTCCAAGTTCGCCTGAATCCGCACTAGCAATTTCTAATTCATAGGTTGCGTGTTCACGTTGTGCTTTATCTGCACGTGCTTGTGCATCATCCCGAGATTTGGTGAGGCGTTCAATTTCCTCTGCAATTGCCTCGAGGCGAGCATGCAATGACTTGATGTGGCCTTCCTGTCGGGCCGTTCCTTCACGAGCATCTGCAATCGCCCGCATCGCGGCAGCAATTGTGTCTTCATCGCTTTTTAGGGCGGCTTCAGCAGCAACTAACTGCGATGTCGCTTGAACTAATGCCTGCTGTGATGAAAGAACATTTGCACGAAGTTGGCCCTCTTCAAGGCGCAACGATGCAGCTTCCTTATCTAAACTTTCTGGATCTCGGCCTGATGTACGTGCCTCTTCTGCTTCTTCATTGAGGAATCGTGATCGCTCCTGAGCAAGGCTTTGAGTTCCGCGGAATTTTTCGCGCAATGAGTTGAGGTTGTAATACGTTTCTTGTGCCGCAACCAACAGTGGGCCCTCGTGTGCAGCTTGAGCATCTAGTGCTTCTTCGCGACGTCTTACTGAATCAACTTCTGCTTCGACCGCTGATCGCTTATCGCGCAAAGCAGTTTCATCAGCGACTTCAAGTTCGAGAGTTTTTGACATAGAAATAAAATCATCAGCTAGCAATCGAAGTTTTGCATCGCGCAAATCGGCCTGAATTGTTGCTGCCTTCTTAGCGACCTCAGCTTGCTTTCCGAGTGGGCGTAACTGACGACGAAGTTCAACAGTTAAATCTTGAATACGCGCAAGGTTTGCTTGCATTGAATCTAATTTGCGAAGTGCTTTTTCTTTACGCTTGCGGTGTTTCAGAACACCAGCGGCTTCTTCAATAAATCCGCGACGCTCTTCGGGCGTTGCCATCAAGATCGCATCAAGTTGACCTTGACCAACAATCACATGCATTTCGCGACCAATACCTGAATCGCTTAACAGTTCTTGAATATCTAGTAAGCGAGAAGCCTCACCGTTAATTTGATATTCACTTTGACCATTTCGGAAAAGAATTCTAGAAATAGTTACTTCGGTGTAATCAATTGGAAGTGCACCGTCGGAATTATCAATCGTTAGCGAAACTTCAGCGCGACCAAGTGGAGCACGTCCACTTGTTCCTGCGAAAATTACATCTTCCATCTTTCCGCCGCGAAGGGATTTTGCACCCTGCTCACCCATAACCCAGGTGAGGGCGTCAACAACATTTGATTTACCAGAACCATTAGGGCCAACCACGCAGGTGATGCCGGGTTCGAGACGAAGAGTCGTCGCAGAAGCAAAGGACTTAAAGCCCTTGAGCGTCATACTCTTCAAATACACGCAGTAAACCTATCGTCTCAGGAGCGTGTTTTTAGTGAATTTAGGCTTGTGGAAAGGCGGTTTTTAGCGCTTCATAGGCTGCGCGCGCCGCTACCTGTTCAGCCTCACGTTTACTCTTTCCAGTTCCTTCACTCATAACTTGACCGCTTAGCATTGCAACAGCGGTGAAACTTTTATCGTGGTCTGGACCATCTTCGCTAACAACATATTCAGGTGCACCTTTACCAAGTGATGCCGCTAATTCTTGAAGCGCGGTTTTTCCATCAAGACCGGCACCACGCGCAACAGCAGAATCCATAGTTGGGGTAATGAGCTTTCGAACAATTTCAGTGCACTGGGCGAAACCAAATTGCATATA
>JBIKPC010000058.1:0-4934 GCA_044357675.1 Candidatus Planktophila sp.
CAGTGATACGGTGCTTGAAGCACGCATAGGTTCTCCTCCGTTGGAGTTACAGGCGCCCTACAACGAGGGTCAGGCGCGAGACTGGTGAAGTGTAGGTCAGGAAGCCCTGGTTAAGGCAAATTACACATATCTATTACGCCCAACTTGGCGTGAGATAGCCTGCCCCTCATGAACCTTTTCGATGCGCATTCAATTGTTGGAGACCTTGGCTTAATAGGCGTGTTGGCCATCATCTTTGCCGAAACTGGGTTGTTGGTAGGCCTGGCGTTTCCGGGAGATTCTTTGCTCTTCATTGCAGGAGTTGCCGCATCAGGTTCAGGTGCCGCAATTTTAGGTAACGCATCATTAGATCCTGTGTTGTTGTTTGCTCTTTCACCTTTTGCTGCGATCTTTGGAAGCGCAGTTGGCTACTGGTTTGGTGAAAAATACGGAAAGAAATTATTTGATAAACCAGATGGAAGAATCTTTAATCATCACAAAGTTGCCGCCACCGAAAAATGGCTTACTAAGTATGGAATCGGTAAAGCACTTGTTTTAGCTCGCTTCGTCCCTTTTGTTCGCACACTAATCAATCCGATGTGCGGAATCATTGGTGTTCCAAAGAAGACATTCATGATCTGGAATTTCATTGGTGCATTGATTTGGACACAAGGTGTTATTGGTTTGGGCTTTATTTTGGGTGATGTTCTAGAGGGTTCAGTAGATAAGTACCTGCTACCGGTTATAGGGCTTATTGTTTTTGTAAGTCTTGTGCCTGTATTAATCGAACTATTTCGCGAGTGGCAATCCAAGCGCTTTAAGAAATAGTTACAAGCCTAAATCTGCTAACTGATAGGCGGCGCGGTATTCATACCCTGCTTCTTTGATCTTTGGTTCTGCCCCGCGCTCCACAATTACAGCAATGCCAACAACAATTGCACCCGCTTCAATCAGCGCTTCAACGGCGGTAAGAACAGATCCGCCAGTTGTTGAAGTGTCTTCTACTGCCAACACACGCTTACCCTTTACATCAGGGCCCTCGATACGACGCTGTAAACCATGTGCTTTTTCAGCTTTGCGAACTACAAATGAATCAATCTTTTTTCCTTGTGCTGCTGCCACATGCATCATTGCTGTTGCCACAGGATCTGCGCCAAGTGTTAAGCCACCAACAGCTTCGTAATCAAGATCTTTTGTTAAATCCAACATGACCTGGCCAACTAGTGGAGCTGCCTGTGAATCTAATGTGACACGGCGCAGATCTACGTAATAATCCGCTTCTTTGCCGCTGGAAAGAATAACTTTCCCATGAACAACTGCCTTAGTAAGAATCTGTTCTCTGAGAGTTTCACGTGAATTCATACTTAAACCTTACCGTGACACCAGCGCTTCTCTACAGTGACGACATGAATGAACAGAGATTAGAGACCTCACGATTGTTGCAACGCTTTGGTTTTGGGCCACGTCCCGGCGAGTATGCAAAAGCTCTGAAAAGTGGTGTCGAGGCAACTCGCACAAAGGTTCTAACAGTTCCAGCAGTTGATGCAGGTGCGGCACAAGTGGTCGAACCTGAAATAACAGATTTAGGAAAGCGTCCTGCAGCTAATTCAGCTGAGATTGTTCCCTTTTCTATTGCGCTGCGATTTCAAGTGCAGCAAATGACGTTGTGGTGGCTTGATCGCATGGCGTTAAGTGATCATGGCTTAACAGAACGCATGACCTGGTTTTGGCATGGTCACTGGGCAACTTCAATTCAAAAACTTAATTATGCGATGCCGATGTTTAAGCAAAACAAAACATTACGTACAAACTGTTTAGGAAATTTTAAAACAATGTCTAGCGCCATGGTCAATGATGGTGCTTTACAGTTTTGGTTAGATGGACAAGAGAGCACAGCAAAATCACCTAATGAAAACTTAGGTCGCGAGTTAATGGAGCTCTTTGTTCTAGGTGTGGATCGATACTCTGAAGATGATGTTAAATCTGCAGCTCGTGCATTAACTGGGTACCAGGTTGATAAAAGCAGTAGCACTGTTACTTTCAATCTAAAGCGACACGACACAAATCCAATTACCATTTTAGGAACAACGCAATCATTTACTGGAGAATCTCTGTCAGATTTCTTAGTAGCACGTGATGACAACGCAACATTTATTGCAGAGCGTTTGTGGTACCGATTCATTTCTAGCACTGAATCCATGCCAGCAACCTTTGCTGCAAAGAAAGCATTTGCTGGTCGCGATATTTCTGCTGCGGTAAAAGCAATGGCAAGTGATCCAGCGATTAAGGATTCTAAGAATGACTTAGTTAAAGCTCCTGTCGAATGGTTTATCGCCGCTTGTAGAGCCCTTGAACTAACCCCATCAAATCTGAAGACACCTGGTCAACTCTTTAATTACTTGGACAAGTTAGGCCAAGTTCCCTTTAACCCGCCAAGTGTTGGTGGTTGGCCCGCCGGCGAAGCATGGTTGTCTTCTGCGACAGCGCAGTACCGAATTGCATTTGCAGGCTGGTTGATTAAACAAAGTGAGCTTCGTGGCTTAAAAGAGATTCCGGTTAGTTCACGTGTATTAAAGAGTGCGGATTGGTTAGGTGTTGCTGAATGGAGTCCCCGTACTCAACTAGTGCTACGCGCATCATTAACTGATCCTGCACAATTTGCATTACTTGCTTTGTGTAGCCCCGAATTTATCGTGAGTGCATAGGAGACGGCCATGGATACAGTAACAAGAAGAAAGTTTCTTAAGTTAACGACAGGTGCGGTGGCTGTTGGTGCTGCAGCGCCTTTGCTTAGTATTAATGAGATTGCACAAGCTGCTATTGATCGGCCGTTGCCTGCAAATACTCCGATTCTTGTTGTTGTTACTTTGTACGGTGGCAATGATGGATTAAATACTGTTGTGCCTTACACAGATCCTTTGTATTACTCGTTACGACCAGAACTTGCATACAAACAAGAAGTTGTTTTGCCGCTAAATGCTGAGCTTGCTTTAAATCCTGCAATGAAAGGTTTGAAAGCGTTGTGGGATCAAAACAAAGTCGCAATTGTCCGTGGTGTTGGTTATCCCAACCCGGATCACTCCCACTTTTCATCAATGGCAAAGTGGCAAACAGCATCTCCTGCAAAACACATTTCAACGGGCTGGCTAGGCCGTTGGGTAGATTCTCAACCTGAAGATGCCATGCTTGCAATTTCCTTAGGTTCTGTTTTGCCACCACTTCTTGCTGGTGCAAAGCGTTCGGGTTCTGCACTCCCTCTTGGCGGATTAATTATTCCTAAAGGTGATTTAGCAACTCAGTGCCAAAAGCTTTCAAAACCTGTTGCTAAGGATTCCAAATTGATGGCTGCTGCTGCAACTTCTATGCGCAATCTGTTTTCAGTGTCCACAAATGTGCAGCCAGTGCTTAAAGCACCAGCACCGGTTAACCCCGATTTGCCTACAACTAACGGTGGAAACGCTGGCGGAGATAGCAATTTGGCGCAGCAGTTAGATGTCGTTGCAAAGTTAATTGCCGCAGGATCTCCGACAAAGGTGTGGTCTGTCTCCCTAGGTGGTTTTGATACTCATGCCAATGAAGCAAACGCACAAGCATCGTTGCTCGGCACTGTTTCAGATTCATTATCGCGCTTTATGGGTCAATTGAAATCTACTACCCGCAGTAATGATGTGACCATCATGGTTTATAGCGAATTTGGTCGTCGAGTAATTGGTAATGGATCAGATGGAACAGATCACGGAACTGCAGGACCTATGTTTATTGTTGGCAACTCAGTCAAGGGTGGTTTCTACGGAGAACAACCGTCATTGAAGAACTTGTACAAGGGTGATTTGGCTGTTACTACAGATTTCCGTGATGTCTATGCCACTGTTCTTGAAAAGGTATTGAAATCACCAGTTGGGCCAACGCTAGGAACATGGGCTGGCCGCATCAACTGTATGAATTAATCTTCTTTATAGATAATTACTTCACTCTTACGTCGTGCAGCTAAACCTTTTGGTGGGTTTTGCTCAATCAATGCATTAACTTCGATGCGCAGCTGGGCAACTTCAACAGCCATGTTTGCAACCGCTGATTCTAATTCGATGATTCGCTTGATACCTGCGTGATTAATTCCTTCACCAACAAGTTTTTGAACTGCTCGAAGTAGCGCAATGTCTCGCAATGAATAACGGCGATTGCGTCCTTCAGTGCGAGATGGAGAAACTAAACCTAACTTGTCATATTGTCGCAACGTTTGTGGATGCATACCGGAAATTTCTGCAGCAACTGAAATTACATAGACGCCAGCATCGTCATCTGGTTGGTTGTTGTTCTCGATGCTCATATTTTTGCCTTACTTACAAAATCAGCACGGACATCATCACTTGATGTTTCTTCGGCAAATTGTTTCAGTGCTTCTAGCGCTTTACCATCAACGCGCTGAGGAACTTGTACTTCTACGGTGACCAATAAGTCGCCTGTGACGCTGCCTTTTACGATGCCGCGACCCTTTACGCGCAGCGTGCGACCGTTAGGTGTTCCGGGTGCAATTCGCACCGTTACATCATCTCCGGCCATGGTTGGCACTTTAATGTCAGCACCTAACGCAGCTTCTGCAAAGGTAACTGGCAAGGTGATTGTTAAGTTTTCACCTTTGCGAGAAAAAATCGGGTGCGGCTTGACATGTAGTTGAATAAATAAGTCCCCAGGACCTGCTTCACCTTGTGCGCCTTTACCTTTAACACGAATCTTTGCGCCATCGCTAACACCAGTTGGAACACGTGCCGAAATGTTTTGCGCTTGCCCGCGATCAGTTGCTAAACGCAGATCAAGTGTTGTTCCAAATACTGATTCCCGAAATGTAATTGTTGCTTCTGTTTGCAGATCTTGACCTTTACGAGGACCGCGGCGTCCACCACCACCAAATAGGTTTGCGAAGATATCTTGTGGGTTTCCGCCACCAAAGACATCGC
>JBIKPC010000059.1:0-4900 GCA_044357675.1 Candidatus Planktophila sp.
CCTTGGAATTGGATTGATGTGTTCCTTGATTCCCGAAGGTGGCGCTTACGAATGGAGCGGAATCCTTTTGCAAGACCATATGGGAATTGGTAAAGGCTTAAATGCAGCCGCAGCCACAACTTTCTCTTTAGCGATGATCGCGAGTCGTTTATTGGGTGATCGTGCATTTGCAAAGTGGGGCCATGTGAACACTGTTAAATATGGCGGATATTTTGGTGGTGGGTTGTGGGGAGTTGGCATGCTGATTGGCATTCCACTATCCGAATCTCACAAGACATTAGGTTTGATAATTGTTTGTGCTGGTTTTGCAGCAGCCGGTCTTGGCATGGGGCCATTTTTTCCAGCCTTCAATCTGGCGGCAGCATCTATTCCAGGAATTGCACCATCAGTTGGTTTAGCTCGTATTGGCTTAATTGCAATTGCTGCCTACTTTGGCGGACCAACATTAATTGGCTTAATTGCAGAGGTTACATCGCTACCGGTGGCATTTGCCTTCCCAGTCATCTTGTATTTGATCGCTGGCGTGCAAGCAAAGCACATCAAGGTACGAGCGCTTAAGCAATAACCCAGGTTTCTAATAGGGTGAAGAGTGCAATCGAGTACAGCAGAATTGCAAAACCCTTTTTCAGCAAAGCAGGATTAACTTGACCGCTCTTAATCGAAGCTAGTCGAGCAATGGTTACAGCTGCGACGGCCATAACTAGCGGAACCTTCCAATTAACATCATTCCAACTTTGATAGTGCCCAAAGAAAGCGGTAATCGAGTTAATCGCGATAATAGCAAGTGAGGTTCCTGCAGCTTTTCCTTGCGGAACTTTAAAGAATAAGACCAAGATTGGAATCGCAAGAAATCCTCCGCCGATACCAAACAACCCGGTGATCATTCCAATTACTAAAGAGATCAGAACTAGCCATAAGAGGGGAACCTTCTTTTCTGTTCCGGCAATTGGTTTAATGAGCATCGAAGTTCCGGCAATAACTAACACAAGAGCTAAGCCTGTTGTAAGAACTGAATTACTTAAGTGGTAGGCCAGGATTGAAAAAGCAATATTTGTAGTTAAGCCAAGCCCCCAAATTATTAAGGCTTCTCGGTACAGAACCTCTTTACTTTTTATCTTTGGCAAAAGCCCTGAGATTGCAGCGGTTAAGACCACTGCCAAAGCCGCAGTAGTCGCAGTCAGTGGTGTGAAATCAAAGATGTATAAAAGAATGGGGACTGTGAGCATCGCCCCGCCGGCACCGATGAAGCCAAGAACTGCCCCGATGAAACCACCTGCAATTAATCCACCGATGATCTCCATGGGGCAATTGTGGGGCACGCAGGACTCGTGGCTGCCTAGGCTCAACACGCTGGTGGGCTTGCTATTTGTCGGTGGCAAGGGCTATTTTTCGAACATCTGTTCGAATATCCACAGCCTTGAAAGGTAGCCTCACACATGTCAGCCAGCCAGGTTAACTCCGCCCTCGATGTCACTATCGATGGGGCAACAACTCCTATTGAGTTCACCTATAAAGGAAAACGTTTTCGCATCCATGCAGTGTTGTCACGGTGGTGCGAAGCAGGTGGTTGGTGGAATCGCATTAGCGATGGCAAGTATCGCCCCGATGATCAGGCACGTGCGTTGTGGCGGGTAGAGGCGGCACCCATTGGGGCGCTAACAACCTTCGAACTAGAACGTGATGAAGTAACAGGTCAGTGGATTATTCGTAACGTATGAGTTTTATTCATCTCAATGTTGCCAGTGGCTATTCATTGAAATACGGAACAACCCAACCCAGCGATTTAGTACAGCGAGCTGCGCAGTTTGAAATGCCGGCGCTAGCGCTAACAGATCGCGATGGGTTAGCTGGTGCTATCCGTTTTACGCAAAGCTGTGTTGAGTACGGGATCGCACCGATCATTGGTGTTAATTGTGCGATAGACCTGGGCAACGCAAAAGGTCGCATCACGCTGTTGGCACATAGCGATGGGGGATGGCGCTCGCTGTGCAGATTGATGACATCGCTGACAATGACAAGTGATACTCGCATTCCAGTTTTAACTTTAGATTTCTTACAACAGTTCAGCCAGTACAGCACCAATGTTTATGCGATGCATGGACCCGAATCACCTATTAGCAGCGCAATACAAACTCATCGCTTTGATCAGGCGTTAGCTATCTTTAATCAAACCCGTGATCTATTTGCCAATAATGCAATTGAATGTGTTTCACATTTAGTAGCAGGACGTGGCCCGCGATCTACCGAACACGCAGCCCGTTCCCTAATCTTTGCGCGCGACAATGATTTAGAGGCTGTTATTACCAACGCTGTACGTATGAAGGATCGCACCGATGGCCCAGTTGCAGATGTTTTAGATTGTGTGCGCCAGTTAGTTCCACTACATGATCGCCACATCGAACGTCGTAACGCCGAAGGCTTTTTAAAATCTAGTGATGAAATGATTTCCTTGGCAGCTGAAATCGCACGGGCTGCAGGGGAGCGAACACCGCGCGCACTGCTAAAGACAACTCGCGAATGGGCAGAGCGTTCTTTGCTATCGCCGCAGCGAGATATTGGATTAGGAGCAGCCCACCTGCCAGAGCCGCACGTTGTAGGCGTAAATACCGCACAAGAGATGCGTACCTTGCTGCGCAGCCGTAGCGAAGCTGGCATTAACTGGCGCTACAACAACAGTGATCAAATCAGCAAAGCGTGCGCCCGTTTAGATGATGAGTTAGCAACGGTTGCAACACTTGGATTTGAATCATACTTTTTAACAGTTGCAGATATTGCAGATATGGCGCGTGATGCTGGCATCCGAGTCGCAGCACGTGGCAGTGGTGCTGGCTCACTGATCTGTCACCTGCTTGGTATTTCAGGGGTCGAACCAATGCAACATGGTTTGTTAATGGAACGCTTTTGCTCACCGTTGCGCAGAGCGCTACCTGATATCGATATCGATGTTGAATCTGCGCGCAGATTAGAAATCTATGACATGGTCTTTAAGCGCTACGGCGATAGCAATTGGACATCACCTGCCAATCAATCACGGTGCGCAGTTGTTTCTATGGTCGATACCTATCGCGCGCGCCATGCAATCCGTGATGCCGGCGCAGCACTTGGTTTGCCCGGGATGGAGATAGACATGTTGGCAAAATCAATGCCACATGTGCGTGCGCGCAATATTGCAGCAACCCTTGAATCACTGCCAGAGCTTCGTCGGCTCAATACTTCAGCCCCATTAATGGCTGCAACAATTGAAATGGCACAACGCCTAGATGGCCTGCCACGCCACCTTGCAATGCATCCATGTGCAATCGTTTTATCAGATGGTGGTTTTCTAGATCGCGCACCGTTAATGGCAAGTGCCGGGGGATATCCCATGGTTGCCTTTGATAAAGATGATGTCGAAGCTGTTGGGTTGCTAAAGCTAGATGTACTAGGTGTTCGGATGCAGTCTGCAATTGCGTACTCCATGAAAGAAATCGAACGGGTCCATGAAGAAAAAATTGATATCGATACGGTGCCACTAGATGACACAGCAACCTATGAATTAATTCAATCAACCAAGACGCTCGGAATCTTTCAGATTGAAAGCCCGGGACAGCGCGAACTAGTTGGAAAGCTTGCTCCTAAAAACTTTACCGATTTAATTATTGATATCTCACTGTTTCGGCCCGGGCCAGTTAAAAGCGACATGATCACGCCATTTTTAAAGGCACGTCATGGGTGGAGCGCAGCACAAATAATGCACCCTGATTTGTATGAAATCTTGGCCCACACCGAAGGCGTTGTCGTCTTCCACGAACAAGTTATTCAGATCATCGCAACGATGACAGGGGTTTCTTTCGCAACAGCTGATGAAAAACGCAGATCGTTGGGGGACCGGGTTGGTCAACAAGAGGTCTGCGATTGGTTCTTTCCTGCTGCAACTAGCAAGGGGCATGAGCTACCGATCATTAACGAAATCTGGGATGTGCTGCGCGCTTTTGCATCCTTTGGTTTTTGCAAAGCACACGCTGCCGCCTTTGCCATGCCTACATATCAATCTGCTTGGCTTAAAACACATTACCCCGCAGCATTTTTTTCCGGGGTACTTACCCATGATCCCGGCATGTATCCCAAGCGTTTAATTGTCGATGAGGTTAGACAAATGGGAATCACCATTGCACCCCTTGATGTCAACGCATCTGATTCTGTCTACAGGGTTGAAGATCATGGCAATGCAATTCGTATCGCGTTATCAACTGTTGCCGGAATTAGTGATGCCGAAGTGCAATCAATTATCGCTGGCCGTCCCTACATCGACCTTAATGATTTTGTCCGTAGATCAGGATGCAGCACCCCAATTACTGAAAGCATGATCTTGACCGGTGCCTTTGATGCGCTGCATGTCGATGTGAATCGCCGGGATCTACTGCTGCACTTTTCTGATCTTCAAAAATCACCCAGTGCGGCTGTATCTGGCGCACAGATGAATTTAGGTTTTGAACCACCTGCACTGATTAGCAGCGGGCTGCCTGCGATGACTGCTGCAGAGAGCGTGAAGTACGAAGTTGATCGATTAGGTATTGATATGTCTCGCCACATGATCGAATTTTATGGAGAGTTCCTCAATTCAATTGGTGCTGTCAGGTCTAGTGATTTGTTAAAGCAACGATCTCAATCATCAGTTCTGGTTGCAGGCATCAAGGTTGCGATGCAGACACCACCGGTGCGTTCAGGCAGACGTGTTATTTTCCTAACTCTTGATGATGGCTATGGACTTAGTGATTCCACATTTTTCACCGATGTTCAGAGCGAATACGCCAATGTTTTGTATTCGACATCTTTGCTACTTGTGCGGGGCGTAACCCGCCGCACTGGGGCCAGGGGAATATCGATAAGAGCCACTGGGGCGTGGGATTTACGTGCTGCC
>JBIKPC010000060.1:0-4895 GCA_044357675.1 Candidatus Planktophila sp.
GTTGGCAAAAGTAACTCAATTTCATTGACTAAATAATCAGAGCATTGGTTCTTTTCCTCAGTTGATGGCTTGTTATCTGGCGGTGCGCATCGAACAGCGCAGGTAATACGGGTATCAATAAGCTGTTGTCCATCATCTGCAGATGTACTGGTTGGAATTGTTGCAAGGCCGGTCTTGTGCAGTGCTTTGTAAAGCCAATCCCCCGAAGAATCACCAGTGAAGATTCGACCAGTTCTGTTTGCTCCGTGGGCTCCTGGTGCTAGACCAACGATGACAATTCGTGCATCAGCTGGACCAAAGCCAGGAACCGGCTTTCCCCAGTACTTTTCATTTTCATAGGATTTACGTTTAGTTACCGCGACTTCTTCGCGCCATTGCACCAGGCGTGGACACTTTCTACAGGCAACAATCCTTTGATCAAGCAGCTTTATAGATTTAATTGCGGGCAAGTGAATATGCCATTCCATCCAAAATATCTGATTCCGATGCCACAAATTGTCTTGCTCCTGTTGCCTTCATGATCTCTGACAGAACAAGTGAGCCAGCAGCAATAACATCAACGCGACCAGGGTGCATATAGCCAAGGGCTAAACGATCTTCGCGATTGCTAGTTAAAAACATTGCTGATGCCACATGAACTTGATCAGCAGTAATCCGTGAAAGGTGAATTGCATATCGATCATATTCAGATAGGTCTAACGCAGCTGCGGCAACTGTTGTTGCTGTACCAGCAACGGCCGCTAATGTTTTTGCCTGTGTAATAGGCACTTCGGCGGCGGCTTCAGCAATAGCAGCCCGAATATCTGTGCGAGCTAGTTCAACTTGTTCTGCAGTTGCAGGATCATTAGCAAAATGACGCTCGCTCATACGAACACAACCAATGTTCACACTTTTGGCCGCTTCAACTGTTGTTGTGCCAAAGACAAACTCTGTTGATCCTCCACCGATATCTACGACTAAGAATGGTCCATCACTTGGGTTTAAGTCTTTAATCGCACCAGCAAATGACAGCGCTGCTTCTTCATCCCCGCTAATGACTTCAGGTTCGATACCTAATCGATCGCGCACTCCATCAACAAATAAATGGCGGTTTGTGGCATCGCGGGTTGCACTAGTTGCGCAAAATCTAATCTTTTCTACCCCACGCTTTGCAATCTCTACTGCAAACTTATCAACGGCTGCAAGGGTGCGCGCGATCGCATCTGGATGAAACTGCCCTGTTTGGTCAACACCTTGTCCTAATCGAACTATTTCCATATCGCGGACAACTTCGCGGAAATTATTGCCATCAATATCTGCAATTAACAATCGAATCGAATTTGTACCGCAATCAATGGCTGCTACTCGCATGGGTTGTTCTTCCACCATTCGGGCAACTTTGCTAACGCTTCATCGCCTAATGGATTGACATCAGGGCCTGCTGCAAGTGAATGCGCTATCAATGAATGTAAGCATTTAACTCGATTGGGCATTCCACCTGCCGACACATCATTTACTTCTGGCACATCAATACCTAAGGCAGATCGTGATGCAATGTAATCATCATGTGCCGCGTGATAAGCACCGGCTAATTCGGCATCAGTTTCCAGGCGATCATTCATTTCGCCCATCAGTCCAGTTGTTTCTAGGGTGGAAATAACAGCTGTTAAGCGAGGACAGGTTGCGTAGTAAAAGGTAGGAAATGGTGTCCCATCTTCCAGCCTAGGTGGTGTTTCGACTACCGCAGGCTTTCCACATGGGCAGCGATATGCGATCGCATGTACATCACGAGGTGTGCGACCTAATTGAGTTTGAATGCAATCAAGATCGGATTGTGTTACTTCGCGCATTAATTACCAGTTTCGCTAATTGATGCAATTAGCCGGGCATACCAAGGTTGTCCATCGGTCAGTGCGCTAGCAATCTTTGTTGATGTGTTGTTGGAATCCGTCGTTGAATCATCGGTAACAATATATTGACGCTCGCCCGGCAAGACAAAGTGCAGCCGTTCACGAGCTTGAGATTTAATGTAGTCAGGATCTTGCCACAGCAATAACTCTTCACGAGCTTTCTGCAAAGCGGAATTATCTGCAGAAAGCTGCGACTTCAAAGCACTTATCTGTGCACGTTGTGTGAAGTAATGCTTCACGGGCGGTGCGATAGTTAATGCAAGAATAAAAAGAATTGCTGACAGCGCTAAAACACGATTAGAGGTACGTCGACGAGTAAACCGAAGTTGACGACGTGCCATCGCTAATTCTTACGCCTTGAAACGTGGAAATGCGTCACGGCCTGCGTAACGTCCACCCTCAGCTAGCTCTTCTTCGATGCGAAGAAGTTGGTTGTACTTTGCAACGCGTTCTGTTCGCGCTGGAGCACCTGTTTTGATCTGGCCACAATTAAGTGCGACAGCCAAATCAGCAATTGTTGTATCTTCAGTTTCACCTGATCGGTGACTCATCATGCTGCGGTAATCAGCACGGTGTGCCATTTCAACCGCATCGATTGTCTCGGTCAAAGTTCCAATCTGATTTACCTTTACCAAGAGCGCATTTGCTGTGTTGCCAGCGATTCCCTTTGCAAGACGCTCTGGATTAGTAACAAATAGGTCATCTCCAACGATCTGGATACGTGAGCCAAGGACCTTAGTCATCTGAGTCCAACCAGCCCAGTCTTCTTCATTGAGCGGATCTTCAATTGAAACGATTGGGTAGGCATCAACTAAAGATGTGTAATACGCGATCATTTCATCAGAAGACTTGAGAGCGCCTTCAAACTTGTACTTGCCGTTCTCGTGGAATTCAGTTGCGGCAACATCCATCGCTAGTGCGATTTCAGAGCCTGGCTTAAATCCAGCTGCTTCGATCGCTTCTAGGATTAAATCAAGTGCTGCACGGTTGCTATCTAGGTTTGGAGCAAAGCCACCTTCATCGCCGACAGATGTTGCAAGTCCGCGCTTTTTTAGAACAGCCTTTAATGCGTGGTAGATCTCAGCACCCCAACGTACAGATTCGCGGAATGTTGGTGCACCAATTGGCGCAATCATGAATTCCTGAATATCAACGTTGGTATCTGCGTGTGCTCCACCGTTAAGAATGTTCATCATCGGAACTGGAAGCACATGTGCATTTGGTCCACCTAAGTAGCGGAACAAGGAAAGATCTGAAGACTCGGCAGATGCTTTAGCAACTGCAAGTGAAGCACCAAGGATCGCATTTGCGCCAAGACGAGACTTGTTCTTGGTTCCATCAAGTTCGATCATCGCTGCATCGATTAGACGCTGATCTTGTGAATCAAAACCGATGATCTCTGGTGCAATTTCATCATTAACAAAAGCGACAGCTTTTTCTACACCTTTACCAAGGTAACGCTTGCCACCATCACGAAGTTCTGCTGCTTCAAAAGCACCAGTTGATGCACCACTTGGAACTGCAGCACGTGCCTGTGTTCCATCTTCTAATTGAATTTCGACTTCAACCGTTGGATTTCCACGGGAGTCCAAAATTTCACGGGCACCTAATGCTTCGATGATTGCCATTGCGTTTCTCCTCAAAATAATTAAAAGCTTTGGGTATTTTCAAGCTTTGGGTTCTAAA
Organism: Candidatus Planktophila sp.; assembly: GCA_044357675.1. Lineage (GTDB taxonomy): Bacteria > Actinomycetota > Actinomycetes > Nanopelagicales > Nanopelagicaceae > Planktophila. The sequence goes on from JBIKPC010000060.1 coordinate 3,576, forward strand.
ACTGTGACCGACCTCAACGCTGAAATGGCACCTCTTAACTATGCCAATCCTACCGTGAGTTACGCGGGGCCAATCTGTTCGGCGATGCGCATGGCTTCCTTACGCAGGGCGGCCTCGGCATCAATCCCGTTGGCGTTTGCCCAGGCGATTACTGCAAGCAGGGCTTGGCCAACCGCGCCTTCATTGGCGATGCCATCGATTGAAACAGTGTTTGGAGTTGAAACAGCGACATTGTATTTTTCTGCGCGGTACAACAATTTTTCAACTAATGGCAATGCCGGTTGTGACATTGCAACTCCATCTAGCGGTGAGGTGCGACCCTTTTCCTTCTTCTTAATCTCTTCCCAATTTTCAAGGACTTCTTGTGAATCCCGAACTTCGACACCTGCAAATACATGGGGGTGCCTGCGAATTAGTTTGTCTGCGATCCCCTGGGCAATATCTTCGATAGAAAAAGGATCTGTTGGGTGTTCTTCAGCCATTCGTGCGTGAAAATAAACCTGTAGTAAAACATCGCCTAGCTCTTCGCGCATATCAATACGGTTGCCAGCTTGCACGGCATCTACAAATTCATACGACTCTTCCAGCAGATATTTAAGAAGTGATTCATGTGTTTGCTCTGCATCCCACGGACAACCACCCGGTGAACGCAAAGTGTTCATTACTTCAACTAAACGTTGAAGTTGTGAACCGTGCATCACTAGTTGCTACTTATCTCAAGCAGAATTAGTCGTCTGACGGAGTTACGGCAGATGATGCGGGATCACTTTCGACGATATCTGCTGTGTCTGCATCCCATTTACCATAACGAGGATTGACTGTTACGCCAATCTCTTTTGATTTAGCAACGATCAGTTTTTGAATCTCGGTTCCAACTTGATCCTCAGTTACGCCACTTGCAACAAGTTTTTGGCTGATCTTGTCTGACAATGAAATTGCTTCAATGTATGCATCAAGATCTTGGGGAGCAATGCCTGCATTAACTAATGCTGTTGGTAGAGAAGCCACGCCACCAACTTGTTCCAGAATGCTTGCGCGGCGAGTATCGATCTCTGCCTTAGTTACCTTGATCTTTAATTCTTCACCTAGGGCTCTTAAAATAGCGCTGAACAAGTGAAAGCGAATTTGACTTCGGTTGAGGGTTTCACCGGTTTCTAATTGCATTTGAGTCACATCAACCTTTGCGCGTTCAGCAAGAATTGAATCAATGCTGCCTTGCACCGTTGCTTGAGTGATCTTTGTGTCACCAACTGTCGCTGCTGCTCCGACTTGTGAACATCCAGTCAACAAAAACACTGCTGCCACGATCAATGCAAGAAT
>JBIKPC010000061.1:0-4810 GCA_044357675.1 Candidatus Planktophila sp.
ATAAGAAAGTTGTCGAAGATGCGGCCGCGATTGCGCAAGCAATGTGTGGCGCTCGCGATTTAGTTCATACTCCTGCAAATATCAAGACTCCAGCCTGGATGGGTAAGCAGGCGGAAGCTTTTGCAAAAGGAACAACGCTTAAAGTTAAAGTTTTTGCAGGTACCGAGCTTAAAGAATTTGGTGGCTTACGCGCAGTCGGTGGATCATCACCAAAGCCTGGCCCACGCATGATTCAAGTTTCGTACCAGCCAAAATCTAAAAAGAACACAGTTAATGCCTTGCCCCACATAGTTTTGGTTGGCAAGGGCATCACCTTTGATACCGGCGGCATTTCCTTGAAACGTCCATACGACACCATGATGGCGATGAAGAGCGACATGGCAGGTGCTGCAGCAATTCTCGGAACATTAATTGCTCTTGAGCATTTGCAACCAAATGTTCGCGTAACTGCATTGATGATGATGGCTGAAAACGCTATCTCTGGCACTGCACAACGCCCTAGTGATGTCATTAAACATTACGGTGGAACAACTGTAGAAGTAATTAATACAGATGCCGAAGGTCGCTTGGTCTTGGCCGATGGCCTTGCATTTGCAGATATAAATCTGGATCCTGACTACTTAGTAGATATTGCAACGCTGACAGGTGCAGCAACTCTTGGATTAGGTCGACAATATGCTGCGATGTACACCCGAGATAACGCCCTTGCTGCGCAACTTTCAAAAGCTGGAGAAACTTCTGGTGATCGTGTTTGGCATATGCCATTAGTTGATGACTACAAAGATTCACTCGGTAGCGATATTGCAGATTTCAATCACAATGCAAGTAAGGGAAAGTATTCTGCAGGCTCGGTTACGGCTGCTTTATTCCTGGAAAACTTTGTTGGCTCACGCCGATGGGTTCATCTAGATATTGCCGGGACTGGGCGCAGCGAAGTTGATGCAGGAGAGAATTCAAAGGGTGGCACTGGATTTGGTGTTCGCTTGTTAACTGAATGGATCACCTCGCTGTGATGAAAATTGATCCTCATCAATTTGCTGAAGGATTTATTCCGGAAGACTTTTTCAAATCACAGGCACGTGCTCGAGGCGTAGAGCTGGGAACAACTGATACCACCCCTGGTTCTGGTGCATTTTTACGATATTTAGCATTTACCCTGAAGGCGCAATCTGTTGTCGAAGTTGGAACAGGTTCAGGCGTTGGATCATTGTGGTTACTTGATGGAATGTTAGAAAGTGGAACCCTCACATCAATTGATGATGAAATGGAACATACTCAAATCGCCAAATTAGCATTCGCTGACGCTGATATTGCACAGGGACGTTTTCGCTTAATCACCAATTCTGTTGTTGATGTGATTTCAAAGCTAACTGATCGCGCGTATGACTTGGTTGTTTTGCGCCACAATCCAGAAGACCTTAGCTTTGTCATTAGCGAAGCTCACCGAATTTTGCGTAGCGGGGGAGCCTTAGTCATCGATAATTATTATGGCGGTGGAAAAGTAAGCGATGCTGCGCAGCGAGATCCAAAGACAGTGGCCTTGCGCGATGCTGGGAAAATTATCAAGAACGACTCAGAACATTGGGTAAGTTCCTTGATTCCAGCGGGAGATGGCCTACTCGTAGCTACAAAGGTGTAAAGATACGACCATGATTTTTCCCAGAAACAAAGTTAAGCAAGAAGTTCCTGCGCCTTGGTGGCAACCGCCAACTGCACGCAAGAGTTCAAAAGGTAACGCGATACTGATCGCGGTCCTTGCCGGAAGTATCGGCGGTGCTTTAGGTGTTAATGCTTCTGGCGGGGGTTTATTCGACCGTGTTCAACTAGTTTCATCGACGAGCACAATTCAACGAGCACCAGATTCTGTTGCCGGTATAGCCCAGAGAGTTTTACCGTCAGTTGTATCAATTAGTACGCGATCAATTGATGGAGCAGGCACAGGTTCAGGTTTTGTTATTGATAGCAACGGATATATTCTGACAAATAACCACGTGATTAGCGATGCAGCACAATCAGGTGGAAGTATTCAAGTTTCCTTAAGCGATGGAACTTTTTATTCAGCAACAGTAATTGGCCGTGACGCTTCATACGATTTAGCGGTTTTAAAAATTGGTGCCTCGGGACTCAAGGCCCTTCAATTTGGAGACAGTGACGCTGTTGCTGTTGGTGATTTAGTAATTGCGATTGGTTCGCCGCTGGGATTAACCGGAACAGTTACGACCGGAATTATCAGCGCTAAGAATCGTGCCGTAACTGCGGGTGAGTCAAATACTGAGAGTGCATTTATTAATGCGCTTCAAACAGATGCAGCAATTAATCCAGGAAACTCTGGTGGACCACTTGTTGATGCGACGGGCGCAGTAATCGGTGTTAATTCAGCAATTGCCTCCCTTGGTACAACCTCACAAATTGGTTCGATTGGATTGGGTTTTGCTATTCCAATTAATCAAGCACGTAAGACCGCTGATCAATTGATCAAGAATGGCGTTGCAACCTATCCAGTAATTGGTGTTTCACTGAACATGAATTACACAGAAAATGGTGCGCAAGTTTCGACAAATGGGCGGGGAATCTTGCCAGGAGGCCCAGCGGCGAAGGTCGGCTTACGGGGCGGGGATGTCATCATCTCGATTGATGGGAAAGAGATCTACTCACCTGAAGAGCTCATTGTTTCTATTCGAGCAAAGAATGTTGGGGATCGTGTAACCCTTGAATTTATGCGTGATGGACTCAAGAAAACAGTCACTCTTACTCTGATCGCAGGAAAGAAGTAAGTACCGTAGGCTAACGCTATGTTCTTTGATATCGGCGCGGGCGAGATATTAGGCCTGGCAATTTTGGGCATGATGTTGGTTGGACCTGAACGTTTGCCAAAATTAGCTGTTGAAGCCGCTCAGTGGGTTAAGAAACTTCGCGGATTGGCATCAACTGCCACCACCGAGCTCCGCGAAAACCTAGGACCTGGTTTTGAAGATTTGCAACCTAAAGATTTAAACCCAAAAACTTTTATGAAAAAGCAGGTAGCAGATTTACTGGATGAAGGAACTGCTAAACCAAAGGTAAATCGCCCAAAGGCAATGATTGATCCAGACTTATTATGAGTCTAGTCGAACAAATTTCTGATGCGCTTTCAAAAGTTCAAGACCCCGAACTTCGTAAGCCAATTACCGAATTAGGAATGGTTGAAGATTTACAGGAAAAAGCTGGTGTCGTTACAGTTACAATTTTACTTACGATTTCTGCTTGTCCAATGCAAGATCGATTGCGCAATGATGTTACAACTGCGATTACTAATGTAGAAGGTGTTGCATCTGTTGATTTAACTTTTGGAGTAATGACTGAAGAACAAAGAAATAATGTAAAAAAGATTGTTCGTGGTGGGCGTGAAAAATTCATCCCGTTTGCACAACCTGATTCACTAACCCGTGTTATCGGAATTGCATCTGGAAAAGGTGGAGTCGGTAAATCTTCGGTGACCGCCAATCTGGCAGTTGCGGCAGCTAAAAAGGGCTTGAATGTTGGAATTTTAGATGCTGATGTTTATGGACACTCGATCCCACGTCTGATGGGCTTGATGGGACAACGACCAACAGCAATTGACCAAATGTTTATTCCGCTTGAATCCTATGGAGTAAAGACTGTTTCCATGGAAATGTTTAAGCCCGAGCGCTCAGATCCCGTTGCTTATCGAGGACCTTTGCTTCACCGTGTGCTGGAACAACTGCTCTCTGATGCTTATTGGGGCGATCTTGATCTTTTATTGATCGACCTGCCACCCGGAACTGGTGACTTAGCGATTTCGCTAGGTCAGTTGATTCCAAACTCTGAAATTGTGGTTGTGACCACCCCGCAAATTGCCGCCGCTGAAGTTGCCGAACGCGCAGGCCGCATCGCTCATCAAATACATCAACATGTAATCGGTGTTATTGAAAATATGTCGCAGTTTCCTTGCCCAGCATGCGGTGAGCCAATGTCACTGTTTGGAGAAGGTGGGGGAGAAGAAACAGCTCGCCGCTTATCCCAATTAGTGGGCAGTGATGTTCCATTGCTTGGAAAGATTCCATTTAGTCCAGCGTTACGAACTGGTGGAGATGATGGCGCTCCGATCGTAGAAGCTGACCCAACTTCAGTTGCTTCTATTGCGATTCTGGAAATAGCAGAAAAAATTGTGAAACGAAATAAATCTTTACTCGGAGTCCGATTGGGTATCTCGACGTAACTCTTTTGCAAGCTCATCAACTAAATCTGCGAGTTCACTGCGCATAAAGTCACGAGTAGCAACTTCGCCCAAAGAATTACGTAGTGCAGCAAGTTCGCGTGTTAAGTACTCGGTATCGGCAATTGATCTTTCGTTTTGGGCACGATCTTCATTGAGCTGAATACGATCACGGTCAGCCTGGCGATTTTGTGCAAGCAGGATCAGAGGTGCCGCATACGATGCTTGCAAGGAAAGAATCAAGGTTAAGAATATAAATGGATAATCATCAAAACGCAGATCAACTGGTGCAACAAAGTTCCACAAAACCCAAAACAAAACAAAGAAAGTCATGTACACAAGGAAACGTGCGGTACCTAAGAATCGTGCGAAACGTTCTGACAAACGACCAAAAGCTTCTGGGTCAAAGTTAGGGCGTAGCGAACGTCGTGTTTCGCGTGGAGTATCTAATCCATTGTTGCGTGCCATCTTGTGACCTCCTTACAGTGTTTCTGACTTAAAAGTGACTGGTGATTTTTCTCGGTGATCATGTCGCCAATTTTCAGGCAATAAGTGATCGAGCACATCATCAACTGTTACGGCTCCGAGCAGCCG
>JBIKPC010000062.1:0-4807 GCA_044357675.1 Candidatus Planktophila sp.
AGCTGGAGATCAGCCTGCCGCCATCGCTGAAATAACAAAAAGAATCAACGCCGGTGAAAAAGATGTTGTACTGCTTGGTGCCACAGGTACCGGAAAGTCGGCAACAACTGCCTGGCTCATTGAACAGCTACAGCGTCCAACTTTGGTACTTGCGCCAAATAAGACCTTGGCTGCTCAGCTAGCAAATGAGTTTCGCGAGCTACTTCCTAACAATGCAGTCGAGTACTTTGTTTCTTATTACGACTATTACCAACCAGAAGCCTATGTTCCACAGACAGATACCTTTATTGAAAAGGACTCGAGTGTTAACGAAGAGGTGGAACGGTTACGTCACTCCGCCACTAATTCACTGCTGACTCGTCGCGACGTCATTGTTGTTGCAACAGTTTCTTGCATTTATGGCTTGGGTACCCCGCAGGAATACGTGGATCGTATGGTGCGCCTGCGAGTTGGAGAAGAAATTGAACGCAATGCACTGCTGCGCCGATTTGTAGATGTTCAGTACAAACGCAATGACATGGCCTTTGAGCGCGGCACATTCCGGGTGCGCGGGGACACGATCGAGATCATTCCTATGTATGAAGAGCTGGCGATTCGAATTGAAATGTTTGGTGATGAGATCGAAAAATTGACCACGCTTCATCCGTTAACGGGGGAGATCATCCGAGAGGAAGAGGAGATCTTTATTTTCCCGGCAACGCATTACGCTGCTGGCCCTGAAACGATGAAGCGCGCTATTGGTGATATTCAGGATGAACTACAGGTTCAGCTAAACCTTTTTGAAAAGCAAGGCAAGTTGCTAGAAGCTCAACGTCTACGGATGCGCACAACATTTGATATTGAGATGATGGAGCAAATCGGATTTTGCAGTGGAATCGAAAACTATTCTCGACACTTGGATGATCGCCCTGCAGACTCTGCTCCACATTGCTTGCTCGATTATTTTCCTGAAGATTTCTTGGTCGTTATCGATGAAAGCCATGTGACTGTTCCACAATTAGGTGCGATGTTTGAAGGCGATGCCTCACGTAAACGTACTTTAGTTGAGCATGGATTCCGCTTACCCAGTGCAATGGATAATCGCCCACTTAAGTTTCCAGAATTTTCTGAACGAACCGGACAAACTCTCTATCTTTCCGCAACACCGGGTAAGTATGAGATGGCTAAGGTCAATGGCGATGTTGTCGAGCAGGTTATTCGCCCTACGGGATTAGTAGATCCCCAGATTGTTATCAAACCAATTAAGGGTCAGATCGATGATCTACTCAACGAAATCAATATTCGTGCAGCAAAAAATGAGCGCGTACTTGTCACAACACTGACAAAGAAGATGTCGGAAGACTTAACTGATTACCTGCAAGAGCGTGGGGTCAATGTCAGATATCTGCACTCTGAGGTAGACACTTTGCGCCGAGTCGAACTTCTTCGCGAACTTCGCACCGGTGATTACGATGTATTGATCGGTATCAACCTGCTGCGTGAAGGTTTGGATTTACCAGAAGTATCACTTGTTGCAATTTTAGATGCTGACAAAGAAGGCTTCCTTCGTTCAGCAACCTCCTTGATTCAAACTATTGGGCGTGCTGCTCGTAACGTATCGGGTGAAGTTCATATGTATGCAGACCGCATAACTGATTCAATGGCCAAGGCAATAGATGAGACAAACCGTCGTCGTGCAAAGCAGGTTGCCTATAACCTGGAACGAGGCGTTGACCCTCAGCCATTGCGCAAGAAAATCGCCGACATAACCGATTTAATCAATCGCGAGAGTGAAGACACGGAAGAGCTTTTGTCCCATGAAAAGGGTGGAGCCAAGAAGGTCGGGGCATCTGCCGGAATTTTCGATAAATCCTCTGTATCTTTACCGCGCAAGGATCTGATCGCGTTGATAGGCTCGCTCACCGATCAGATGAGAAATGCTGCATCTGAACTTCAATTCGAGGTGGCTGCACGGTTGCGTGATGAGATTAAGATTTTGAAGAAAGAGCTACGAATGATGGAAGAGGCCGGGGTTTGAGTATCGATAAGTTGGTTGTACGCGGAGCACGCGAACACAACCTCAAAAATGTTTCCATCGAACTTCCACGAGATGCCTTAGTTGTATTTACTGGATTATCGGGTTCAGGAAAGTCATCACTTGCCTTTGACACAATCTTTGCCGAAGGTCAGCGTCGCTATGTTGAATCTTTGTCAGCCTATGCCCGTCAATTCTTAGGGCAAATGGACAAACCGGATGTTGATTTCATCGAAGGCTTGTCTCCTGCTGTTTCAATTGATCAGAAATCAACTAACCGAAATCCTCGTTCTACAGTTGGAACAATCACCGAGGTTTATGACTACTTGCGTCTGCTCTTTGCACGTGCAGGTCGACCACATTGCCCTAACTGCGGTCAGGCAGTTACCCGTCAATCGCCTCAGCAAATCGTTGATCAGATTCTCGAACTTCCACCAACAACTAAGTTTCAGGTTTTGGCACCAGTTATTCGTGCACGTAAGGGCGAATTTGTTGAGCTGTTCAGTGATTTGATCACACAAGGATATTCACGCGCACGTATCGATGGGGAAGTAGTTCAGCTTTCTGATGCACCAAAGCTTAAAAAGCAGGAAAAGCACACCATCGAAGTTGTTATTGATCGCTTAACTGCAAAGACTGAAAGTAAGACGCGTCTTACAGATTCAATTGAAACGGCGTTACGACTTGCCTCCGGAATTGTTGTGCTTGATTTTGTGGATGCAAAGGGCGCTGACAAAGAGCGCACCTATAGCGAGCATCTTGCCTGCCATGATTGCGAGCTTTCCTTTGAGGAACTCGAGCCCCGGTCGTTCTCATTTAACTCTCCCTTTGGAGCATGTGCTGAGTGCTCAGGTATTGGTACTAAAAAAGAGGTTGATGAGGATCTGATCATTCCTGATGATTCGATTTCAATTAATGATGGCGCGATTGCGCCTTGGTCGGGCGGACAATCATCAGATTACTTCCTGCGTTTACTAGAAGCTCTTGCAAAAGACTTGCCATTCTCACTTGATACGCCGTGGAAGAAGATCTCTGTCAAAGCACGTGAAGCAATCCTTAATGGCTACGAGTATGAAATTAAGATGAAGTACAAGGGTCGCTACGGTGCCCGTAATTACACAACAGGCTTTGAAGGAGTTATTCCCTTTATTCACCGCCGCCACGAGGAAACAGATAGCGATTACAGCCGTGATAAATACGAGGCGTATATGCGCGAGATCTCCTGCGAAAAGTGCAACGGAGCTCGTTTAAAGCCAGAGGTGCTGGCAGTAACAATCGGAGACAAGAACATTTCGCAGATCTGCGAACTCTCAATTGCAGATTGTGCGACCTTTTTAAAGCAGATCAAGCTCAACAAGCGCGAGGCGCAAATCGCAGAACGTGTCATGAAAGAGGTCAATGCTCGCCTTGGCTTCTTGTTAGATGTTGGTCTTGATTACCTTTCACTTGCTCGTCCTGCTGGATCTTTGTCCGGAGGTGAAGCACAGCGCATTCGCCTGGCAACTCAGATCGGCAGTGGACTAGTTGGAGTTCTCTACGTACTCGATGAACCATCAATTGGATTACATCAACGTGATAACAAGCGTTTGATTGAAACTCTTACCCGCCTGCGCAATCTAGGTAACACGCTCATCGTTGTAGAACACGATGAAGAAACAATTCGCACCGCTGACTGGATTGTTGATATCGGCCCAGGTGCTGGTGAACACGGTGGCAAGGTTGTTGTCTCTGGCAGCTACGAAGATTTGATTGCCTCGAAAGAATCAATCACTGGAGCATATTTATCAGGTCGCAAATCAATTGCAATCCCTAAGACTCGTCGCCCTATTGATCCAAAACGCAAGCTGGTGGTTAAGGGTGCAAAGGAAAACAACCTTAAGGAAATTGATGTCGAAGTACCTTTGGGTGTCTTTGTTTCAGTAACTGGTGTTAGTGGTTCCGGTAAGTCCACTCTAGTAAATGACATTTTGTACACCGTCTTGGCGAACAAGCTAAATGGTGCGCGCTTAGTACCCGGTCGTCACCGTACGGTCACTGGTGTTGAATTGCTGGACAAAGTTGTTCACGTTGATCAATCGCCAATTGGACGCACGCCACGTTCTAACCCAGCGACCTACACCGGTGTCTTCGACAAAATCCGCGCGTTATTTGCTGAAACTAGCGAAGCCAAGATTCGCGGCTACCAACAAGGGCGTTTCTCCTTTAACGTAAAGGGCGGTCGCTGCGAAAACTGTTCGGGTGACGGAACGATCACAATCGAAATGAACTTCTTGCCAGATGTGTATGTGCCATGCGAGGTCTGTCATGGTGCGCGCTATAACCGCGAAACCCTAGAAGTTCATTACAAGAACAAGACGATCGCTGAAGTTTTGAATATGCCGATCGAAGAAGCTGGCGGTTTCTTCGAATCTGTCCCAGCGATTGCTCGATATTTAAAGACCCTAAACGATGTGGGACTTGGCTATGTTCGCTTAGGTCAATCTGCTCCAACGTTGTCCGGTGGCGAAGCACAACGTGTAAAGCTTGCAACTGAGCTACAGCGCAGGTCAACTGGGCGCACAATCTATGTTTTGGATGAACCAACCACTGGTCTGCACTTTGAAGATGTTAATAAGTTGTTAACTGTTCTCAACCGTCTGGTTGATACCGGCAACACTGTAGTTGTGATCGAACACAACCTCGATGTCATTAAGTGTTCAGACTGGGTGATTGATATGGGACCTGAAGGTGGATTCCGTGGGGGATTAGTTGTTGCCGAAGGAACACCAGAAGAAGTGGCAAAGGTGAAAGAGA
>JBIKPC010000063.1:0-4795 GCA_044357675.1 Candidatus Planktophila sp.
GCGATTAGCAAAGTTGCTCTTTAGCCAGGCCGCCTTGAGATCCTCTAACTTTGAATCATCTTCTAGTGGATCCAAGTAATCCAAGTATTCATCCCCAAATAATGTCGCTGCATCTGTGAATTGACGTTCTACCCACAAATGGAAAGCGGTTCCGCGACGTGAATACTGATCTTGCCCACGTGGCATTGGGCGGCGAATGTTTAAGGCAAGCTCTTGTGGGTTCTCGTGTAAGGCAACCAAAGTAGATGTGGACAGTCTGGTTGGTAGCGGCACAGTAACAACATCTGAAGTGCGATTACGTTGTTCGGTGATCAAACTATGTGCATCCATTATCCAAGAATTTACTTCGGTATCGTGTGAATCAATTAAAGGGTGAACTTCGGATGCATTAACTAGAGCCATAGCTGCATCAAATTGTGCGCGCTTGTCCCCCAGGTAATCGCGAGGCCACACTGCAGTAACAGGATTTTCAAGCGTTGGGTTCTCAGCATCGTTATCGGGTGCAGCGACATCTGAAACTAGACGACCATCATGTGCACTTGCTGCACCTGCAATCAGCGCAAAGATATTTGAGGGCGACACTGAATTTGCTCCATCGCGCCACCATGCAGTTGTGCAGATCAGGTGTGTGCGAGCACGCGTGACAGCAACGTAAGCAAGACGCATTTCTTCTCGCATCTTGATCTGATCCACACATTGGGTAGCAAATTCTTTGATTGCCTTTGCTGCATCACTGTTCTTAGCAATTCCATCTAATGTAAAGCGCGGAAGTTCTTGTGCATCACCGCGCAAAGCAAATGGCACATGCTTTTCATTCTTCAACCAGTTATCTGGATCGCTCTTGTTAACACCTGGGAATGTTCCTTCCGATAAGCCAGGCACTGCCACAACATCCCATTCGGCGCCCTTTGCCATGTGAACAGTAAGGATTTGGACCACATCTGTGCGTACTTCTGGGGCTCCAACCTTTAGCCCGCCCTCTTCATCAGATGCCACATCTAGCCAATCTAGAAATGCTGAGATAGAGCCACCGCTGCGTTCAAACTTTGCTGCTTCATCCAAGAACCGATCTAAGTGACGTCGGCCTGTTTGTGAACCTACACGCAACGTTATTTCTGATTCCAACGTTAAATAGTTTTCAATTTCTGTTATCAAATCTGTGATCTGCCCACCTGCGCGAGAACGCAAACGACGAAGATCTTGGGCGAAGGTCACTAGACGTTGATAGCCAAGATCGCTGAAGCCATGCTTCTTGGCCGATGCAATTTCATCTAAGGCATCGATAATTGAGCCTGTAAATTGATCATCTGCTTCCAACTGATCTGGATTGCCCGCAGCAATCTTTTTAATAAAGCTCTTAGAATCTGCGTGCATTGCCTTTGCGCGTTCACGGCTAAATCCTCCGAGAGCAGCAATATCTCGTGGACCCAAATTAATTCGTGGTCCTGTTAGATGACGCATCAGTGATGAACCAGCGTCAGGGTCTGTAATGATATTCATCAATGTAACAACATCAGCGACCTCTGGAATATGGATTAGTCCACCAATACCGATTACTTCTACAGGTAATCCTTGTTCTCGCAAGGCATGTTCTATGGAAGGTATTTGACTACGCTTTCGCACCAAAACCGCAAATGATTTAGCTGCATCAGGATTCCACAACTCTTTGAAGTACTCGGCAATCGCCTGAGATTCTGTTTCAACTGTTTCATAGATTCCGTAGGCAAGTTCACCCACACCTGCACCGTTGCGTGCTTCAAGTTCTACAACTTGTTGCCCGCCATCAGCTTTGATGTGTGCACTGATTGCATTAGCCGCAGCCAAGATGATTGCGTCATTACGGAATGTGGTTGGAAGCGAGAATTGCTGTGTCCCGGTTTGTCCTTCGGCCTTTGGAAAGTATTTATGGAATGAGGCCATAGTGCCGGCCGAGGCCCCACGCCAGGTATAAATAGCCTGCGATGGGTCTCCGACAGCCATTACGGGATGGCCGGTTTCCTTTACCGAATTTCCATACAAGGAAGACAACATGCGCACCTGAGATTGTGATGTGTCCTGGTATTCATCGAGTAAGACCACTGTGTACTTGCCACGCTCTAAGGTGCCGACATCTTCAAAGTTTTGTGCGATATCTGCGGCCAGCGACATCTGATCATCAAAAGATAGCTCCCCTGCCGCCTTTCGACGTTGCATAAATGCGTCAACCATCGGCAATAGCGAATTTCGCTGACGCATCGCGCGCGCAACGGCGCGAGTATCTTCATTAGTGCCACCGCCAAGTGCGGCAAGTTTTTCCAACATTTCATTGCCGATGGCTTCAATATCTGAAGCCTTTACCTGGTGCTCTAACATAAATTTAGATAGCCCCAATAAATCCTTGATTACGGTACTGACGGCGCTGTCATTGCGATATGAATCATCAGACCAGTTGCGCACAACGTCAGATGCGATCTGCCAAATAGCTGCCTCGCCCAATGGATCTGCATCAGCATCGATGCCGTAACGAATGGCATGCTCGCTGAGTAATTTGCCAGCATAAGAATGGTAAGTAGTAACAGCGGTGCTAGTTGACGTGATGTGTTTGAATTCAGGCAGCTGCGATAGTTGACGCAGACGCTTACGGATTCGAACAGATAGTTCGCCAGCAGCTTTGCGGGTAAAGGTAAGACCTAAAATTTGATCGGGCGTAGCAAAACCATTGGCAACTAAATACAGGACACGATTACTCATTGTCTCTGTCTTGCCTGATCCAGCACCTGCAATTACAACGGCAGGTTCTAGCCCACTACTGATGATTGCTGATTGATGCTTAGTGATCGGCTTAATCTGTGAACCAAACTTTGGATGGGCTTGAAGCATCGCAATGATTTGCTCAGGTGTGTATTTTGCGCTCACTCAGTCACCGCCCGTCCATCACTTTGCACAGGGCAGGATTTCCTTACTGGGCAGCCTTTACAGCGCTTGTTAACGGTGGCAAAGAAGGTTGCAGCACCCATGCCCTCACCAATTGTTTCGATGGTTGCCTTGGTTTCTTCGATGTCGATTGCATACTGCTGACGGATAGAAGCACCAGCGCTGCTAGTACCCAAATAAACAAGTTCAGCGCCGGCACTCTTAGTCCCATCAGTAAATCCGCCTTCAAAAACACCCAACTGATAACTAGCAAGCTGCAGATTCTTTGTGGCATCTTCCTTGCTGATTACCGTGTTACCGGTTTTGAAGTCGATGATGAAAAGTGAACCATCAGCCTCAACTTCAAGGCGATCGACAGTTCCAATAATCCGGGCACGTCCAAGCTTCACATCAAATCGCAATTCAGCGCCCATTACTTCGCGCTTTGTTTTTTGGTGGTATTCAACAAACTTTTCAAGCATGATGACTGCAGACTCCAGATGAGATGCACTAACCCATCCGCTATCAGGATCAATCAATTTCCATGAACTTTGTAAGGATTCAATCAATTGTTCGCGACTTGTCCCAGGCTCCTGAACCATCTTTGCGGCAAAGGCGTGAATCGCAGAACCCAACACCTGTGCGGTGCTGTCACCATCTGATCCACCATTGTTTTGCAGGAACCACTTAACGCCACATTCCAAAAAGCTTTCCGCACCTGACGGAGAAACAACTACCTCTTTATCAGCATCAATGACAGCTGCATCTGTGCTTAATGAAACAGATCCGATCCAGCTATCAGGGTTTGCTAGATAAATACCTTCAGTGCTCATTGCTTTCAACAAGGCCGCTGCTTCTTTAGCCTTTGGACCATTCAACTGTGCACGAAGTTCGGCAACCAATGCTGGCACGGTTATAGGACGTGGCACATCGGTGATTACATGCTCATCCTCATCAGTCTTGTTAACCATAACTTCGATAGCCTCAAAGAACTGTGATGGTTCCTCATCTTCACGCTGGACTGCAGTGATGAAAAGTGATTGCTTGGCACGGGTTAGAGCGACATGAAATAAGCGTTGTTCATCCTGCATCAAGCCGTTGGCTGCGATGACATCTAGCTGATCTCGCGGAATATCAGGATTTCGCTTACGTTCGACTAATCGTTCGGCACCCAGCAATGATGAACGTTGCTTCAAATTAGGCCAGGTTCCCTCTTGCAAACCTGCAACTGCAACTAGTTCCCATTGGCGACCTTTGGCGCTGTGCACGGTCAGAATTTCCACAAAATCTGGCCGGACACCCTTGGCGGTAATCACATCCCCGGCAATATCTTCGTGCGCAACTTCGTTGATAAATGCAGCGGGACCAGACAATGGAAAACGTTCTGAATAACGGGCAGCGGATTCAAATAGCTGCATCATGGCATCTAGATCACGATCAGCGGCTGCGCCGCGGATTCCAGGACGCAACGCTTGATTGCGCCACGCAGTTGCTAACTTCTGTCCATCACTTGTTACCGCGTTGTCCCAAATGAACCACAACAAATCATCAGCTAACGCGCTCTTGTTGCGAGCAATCGCTTTTGCACCCTTCAGCAACTCATGAACGTGAAGCACGCTGTCTGCACCTTCAATAAAGAGTTGCCCATCGACAATGGCATCTAACAACATCTGAGTTCCAGAACGCTCATCACCTTCAGCGCGGGCGGTAATCATTGCTCGGCGGATTCGGCGCAAAGAAATCGAATCTGCGCCACCAAATTCTGAAAGCAATAAACGCTCTGCTGTATCCAAATTAAGAGATTGTGCACCGATTGCAACGCGAGCTAATAACAAAAATGGAGTAATCGCAGGATTGCCAGCTAGCGCTTGAAGTTCTGATGCCACAGGAATTCCTACTTGTG
>JBIKPC010000064.1:0-4731 GCA_044357675.1 Candidatus Planktophila sp.
AGTACAATCCAAATGTCACTTTACCTATGTATGCCGAAGCGGTCCGCAAAGTTGCAGCATCAGGTGCAACGGTTATGTTGTTTACAGTTCTAGAAGACAGTGGCAGCACAGGGCGTTTGGCAGAATCGTGGCAAGCTCGCTTTAAAGATTTTAATGAAAATGTTCGTGCAATGGCTGAAGAGGTTGGCGCAATATTGTGTGATGCAAATGGTGAGGCAGCTTTCAAAGATCCACGCTTTTTAGCATTTGATCGATTGCATTTAAACCCAATGGGCCACGATCGAGTTGCACAAGCCGTCTTGGAAACAATCGAACTTCCATTTGATCCTTCATGGCGTCGTCCGCTAGCGCCACAAGAGCCAGTACCTCAATTTGTTAAGTCAGCAGTAACTATTGCGTGGTTTGCAACCTTTGCTCTGCCATGGATGTGGCGACGTGCTCGTGGCAAATCATCTGGCGATGGACGCACCTGTAAGTATCCGATTGCAATCAATTGGCCACTAGCTCATTTAGATTAGGCTCATTTAGATTAGGCTCATTTAGATTAGAACTAGTGAATTAAAGCTGCGTAACGGTCCATTCCCAGGTATGAACCCCAGTTTTGATGATGTATTTATCTAAAGTATCTGGACCACACGATGCAGTGCCAACACCACGATGAGCAGTATCAATATGGACAACTGTGTTTCCACACGCCTTAACTTCCACATCATGCGTGGCATCAGCTAATTCTGCATCCCTGTTAGGCGTTACAGACACCTGAGCGGGCTTGGCCATTGCAAAGCGCAGCCCTTCGCCAGCTGAATTTGTAACTTCAAACCAGCGCACAGCAGCATGCCCACCATTTTCTTGTGGGCGTACATATGGAATGTACTGAGCAGCAACCGTCGAAACATAGCGCGCAATTCGACCAATCTTGCGATCTGGGTATGACTCGTGTGAACCAGTTCCGAAGTACACAAGATCACTTAGCGATCCATCTAATTCAAACAAAGTTCCAACACGTGCCAAGTCATCAAATGCCTTAGGAATAGTTACTGACTCTTTAACAGTAAACCCACCAACAACTGGAGTAATCAACTGTGTATGTTTGAAAGAAACGCCAGTACTTGTTTCCCATGTGTTTGCTATTTTAATTGCAGTTGCAGTTTGTCTCACAACACAATCAGTGCGCGAGATTTCACGAACTCCATACTGTTCCCATTTACTTGCGATATGACCGATGCGATCATTATCTGTTGGTGCTCGCCATAGTGAAACTGATGGAGCAACAATTCCATAGGGCAGAATAATTTGTCCGTGCTCATCTACAACATCGCCAATTTCTCTAGCTTTCTTCGCAGGGGTGAGCGCAGTTGATGGCAACGCAATCTGACTCCAGGCAACTTCTGACATTGGAAGAGCCCATGGGGTAGTTGCTAGACAAACAAGTGAGAATGTAATGAAACGTTCTCCACGTGATGTGCCCTTTGCAAGTTTCTTAGATGAAATTTTAAAGTTAGCGAATTTGCGAGGTGCAACCTTAGGAAGTTTTACAACTCCACCATCTTGGATGACACCATCACATGTGATTGACCACTGAAGTTGGTACTCACTCAAATCTTTGAAGAAGTTCTTATTGAAGATCTTGAACTGACCAGTTGCAGCCTTAACGCCAGTAATTACGATAGGTGCGGCAATAGCCTTAAATTCATGCATTGCAGGCTTAGCTGTGCGATCTGGAAAAACCATTCCGTCGCAGCAAAAGTTGCCATCATGCTTTGTTTCGCCGTAGTCGCCGCCGTAAGCGTTGCGCTTTGAACCATCGGGCATTGTCTGAACAGGGCCGTGATCCCACATCTCCCAAATGAATCCACCTTGCAAGCCACGTGTTGATTCAATTACTTCCCAATACTCCGCCAATGTTCCGTTGCTGTTACCCATTGCATGCGAGTACTCACACATGATCAGTGGTCGGTCAGCTTTTGGTGATTTCGCATACTCTTTAATTGCATTGATCGCTGGATACATCGGTGCAATCACATCTGTTAGTGAATGGCTGCCCATCCAGTTGCCACGGATCCCACCTTCGTAATGCAGTGGACGCGATGGATCAAAGCTGCGTGCATATGCTGCTGCTGCTTCGTGATTAGTCCCTGCACCGGATTCATTGCCAAGTGACCACATGACAACTGATGGATGATGAATATCGCGCTGAACCATGCGACCAACACGATCAACGAATGCTGTTAAGTATTTAGTGTCATTGCAGATAGATGTGATGAAAGCATGCGATTCGATATTTGCTTCACCGATTACATAGAAACCTAGTTCGTCACACAAATCTAAAAACGCTGCATCGTTGGGATAGTGCGATGTGCGTACCGCGTTGAAATTCCAACGCTTAAGTTCCAGCAGATCCTGGCGCATGTCATCGCGGGTCAAAGCGCGGCCCGTGAAACGATTAAAGTCATGGCGGTTGATGCCGTAGAAAATAATTGGTTGGCCGTTGACCAAGAAATCTTGGCCCTTAATAACAATGGAGCGGAAACCAATTCGCTGTTGGGAAACCTCAATGACTGCGCCATTGGGATCGATTAATTCAATGTTCAGGGTATACAGATTGGGCAATTCTGCAGACCAAGGATTTACCTTAGGAATTCGAGTTTCTAGGATCACTTTTCCATGTGGCCAAGGCTCAGTTTCCATGATTGCTGCCTTTGCATCAGCTGGAAGTTTGCCATCCCAATACTTACCGTGGAAGTAATCATCACTACGCTTTTTCAGATCAGCATCACGTTCAGTCCACTTAGGTGATGCGAAATTCTTTACAGTCTTTGAAAGATTGGCGCTTTTGACCTTAGGTAACTCGGTAATCGATGTGCGAAGTGTGTAACCATTAGTTGAAAGATCATCAAGTGAGCCAAGGTCAGCTTCGATGCTAAGAGTTCCTGTCGAGCCATCTTTTTCTAATCCAGCAACTGATTTGAATCTTTCGATAAAGACTTTGTTGGTTGCAAACAATTTAATTGAACGAGTTATGCCACCGTGCCACCACTGATCTTGATCTTCAATAAATGTTGCATCAGACCACTTGGTAACATCAATGCGCACAACATTGTTTCCACTACTAACAAACTGAGTTACATCAAATTCGGCGGCCAAACGAGAATCTTTAGAAAGACCAACCTCTTGACCGTTGATATAAACGAGGGCAACAGATTCATAGCCACCAACTTGTAAAACAATTCTCTTTCCACTCCAGCTTTTTGGCACATCAAAGTCACGTTCATAGACACCGGTTGGGTTTTCAGCTGGAACAAAAGGAGGCATCTCCTCAAATGGCATTTGTGTGTTGGTATAAATTGGTTTATCAAAGAAAACTTCAGATGGTTCCTGCATCGTCCATAAACCTGGGACCGGGATAGATGCCCATCGCTTGCCTAGTTTTTCTGTTGGGCTGTGTAACAACTGAAAACGCCAGGTGCCGTCCAAAGAAATTTGCTCAAAGTGCTCGATGTTAAGCATGGGCAAACGGTTTACTGAGGTTGTCTCTGGGCTCATCCAATAGTTGTTCATCACGGAGGGCAGTCTCTCAGGAAATGAAGGTAAGCACACCTCCGTTAAGCGTGAAATCTCGGGTTGGTTTGGCTGCGAGATGCCTACTGATTACCTGTTGTTCACCCATTCGCGAGAGAATTTGGCCATGAAAATCGAGCACCTGACCGACCGAGAGATTAGTTGGCTCTCATTCGATCAAAGGGTCCTTGAACTAGCCGAAGATTCGACAGTTCCGCTTCTGGAAAGACTTCGCTTTTTGGCAATCTCATCCTCAAATTTGGATGAGTTCTTTATGGTCCGCGTTGCAACGTTGATGAGCAAGATTGACAACGATGTAACCGCTGCAAATGTTGCAGGACACAAGCCAAAAGAGCTGCTGGCATTGATTAGCACAAAAGTGAATGAGTTAGTTTCACGTCAATCCAAAACCTTACATGACGAGATTTTGCCACAACTTAAAAAGCATGGAATTGAATTTGTTAAGTGGGAAGATCTTGATGAGACTGAAAGCGCGTACGTTGCCAAGTTATTTCAGGATCGAATATTCCCTGTTCTAACTCCGTTGGCCGTAGATCCAACACATCCATTCCCATATATATCTGGCTTGTCACTAAATCTTGCAGTGATGGTTAAAAACCCAGCAACGCACGAAGAGTTTTTTGCACGCGTAAAGGTTCCAGAAATTCTGCCACGTTTTATTGCGACAGCAAAGTCTGGGTCGACTCGCTTCTTGCCCTTAGAAGATTTAATCGCAATTCATTTACAAGAATTATTTCCAGGAATGACGATTGAAGACCATTACACATTTCGTGTTACCCGTAATCAAGATATCGAGCTAGATGAAGATGAGGCAGAGGATTTGCTGCTTTCGTTAGAGCAGGAGCTATTACGCCGTCGCTTTGGCCCACCTGTGCGCCTTGAAATTGAAGCAGGAGTTGATGAGGTTCTAGTTTCTAAACTTGGAGCAGAGCTTGGTATCGGTCCAGAAAATATTTTTCACGTGACTGCACCGTTAAATCTGACATCTCTTCATAAGATTGCAGACCTTGATTTCTCAGATCTAAAGTTTGAACCATTTAGATCCCGTACCGCTAAAGCGCTATCCGAGGTGGATTCTGAAGATAGTGACCTATTTTTTGCTGCCATACGTCAAGGTGAAATTCTGCTGCACCACCCCTATGAATCCTTTAC
>JBIKPC010000065.1:0-4720 GCA_044357675.1 Candidatus Planktophila sp.
AGGGCAAGCGTTATGCACTAGAACATTCACGTATCTTGATTCACCAACCATCATCAGAAGGTGGCGGTCAGGCATCGGATATTGAAATCCAAGCTCGCGAAATCGATCGAATTACCCGTCTGCAAGAGGAACTTCTCTCACGCCACGTGGTTAAGTCATCCGAGGAAATTCGCAAAGATATCGAGCGTGACAAGATTCTTACAGCAGCTGAAGCTGTTGAGTACGGAATCATTGATCAAGTTCTTGCATCACGTAAGGCAAAGAAGTAATCCTTCTTTACATCTAATTGAAACTATTTGAACCGGGTTCCCTTTGGTCATACAAGGGATACCGGTTCTTTTGGTTTTCCAACACAATTTTCGTACTAGGTGCATCAGCATTTCCGATTGCACTAGCTGTTGCTGTTCTTGATGCAGGTGGAACGGCAACTTCCTTAGGGTTAATCCTTGGTGCACGAGTTTTATCTGGAGTTGTCTTTGCACCATTTGCTGGTGTGTGGGCTGACAGGTTGCCTCGCAGATATGTAATGATCGGTGCAGACTTATTTAGATCTGCACTTGTTGTTGTAATGATTTTTGTTTCGACTCCAACAATGCCTCACATCTTTTTGGGGTTAGCCGTTTTCCTTATGGGTGCAGGAGATGCATTTGGTGCTGCCGCAGCTGGCGCGATAATCCCAAGTCTTGTTCCTGACGAAAAACTTCCTGCAGCAAATGTTGCTCGGGGTATTGTGGTCAAAGGTGCATCAATTGTTGGCCCCGGTATAGGTGGCGCATCAGTGTTCTTGGTTGGGGCTAGATTTACTTTTATTTTTACAGCTGTTGCATTTGTCTTAGGAACGTACTTTCTCTCCAAAATTAAAGAAGATATCAACGGCGATAAACGTGAACAAGAGCCATTTTTAACAGAACTTCGCGAAGGCTTGCGTACCGTGCGAGATATTCCCTGGATTGGCGCTTTTATTCTGATGGTTTCAGTTCAGTTAATGGTTGTTATTGCCGCCGAAACTGTCTTGCTCCCAGTAATTAGCCGTCGCGAATTTGATTCAAACACTCCATTTGCATTGGCAGCGGCCGCTTTTTCGGTTGGCGGTATTCTTTCAGCGTTGCTGTGCATCAAGATTAAGGTAAAGCACGAAGGCTACGTTTCAATCTTTGTGTGGATGTTCATCGTTATCGCTCCACTTTCGTTGGCATTTCCTGTGTCAGGCACATTTATAGTTGTTGCATATTTGTTTGCAGGATTTTCAGTTGGACCGTGGGAAGCCTGGTGGTCTTCTGCAGTGCAAAGAGAAGTTCCACAACATTTGCAGGGCCGAGTCTTTTCTATTGATCACATGGGTTCGGCCGGGTTAATGCCACTAGGAATGGCATTAATAGGACCAGCTGTTACCTTGTTTGGTGAAAAAGAGTTGCTGATCGGTGCATCAATCTTTCATGTGCTCATTAGCTTTGCGATCCTTGGGGTTCCGGGCGTCAAGGATATGAAGATGCCAAAGAAAGAAATCGACACTGATTATTCTCACGGCGAACACAAGTAAGCGCAAAAACCCAAGCACAAAATTGCCTAAGAACGTAAAATTAGACCATGACAAGAATCGGTGAAACAAGCGATCTGCTGAAGTGCTCCTTCTGCGGCAAAACCCAGAAGCAAGTCAAAAAGCTCATTGCCGGTCCCGGCGTTTATATTTGCGATGAATGTATCGAGCTGTGTAATGAAATCATTGTTGAAGAGCTCAGCGAAGCGACCTCACTTGGTCTAGCTGAACTTCCAAAGCCACAAGCTATCTTTGAATTTCTAGATCAATATGTAATCGGACAAGATCGCGCAAAGAAGTCTTTATCTGTTGCCGTGTATAACCATTACAAGCGCGTACAAAGTGGTGAATCAAAGGGCGATGGAGCTATTGAATTAGCTAAGTCAAATATTTTGATGCTTGGACCAACTGGTTGCGGCAAGACGCTTATGGCCCAGACATTGGCTCGTATGCTCAATGTTCCATTTGCAATTGCCGATGCGACCGCGCTGACCGAAGCAGGATACGTCGGTGAAGATGTTGAAAACATTTTGCTCAAGCTTTTGCAAGCAGCAGATTACGATGTGAAAAAGGCCGAGACCGGAATTATCTATATCGATGAAATCGATAAGGTGGCACGCAAATCTGAAAACCCATCGATTACTCGTGATGTTTCAGGTGAAGGCGTTCAGCAAGCATTGCTAAAGATTCTTGAAGGAACAGTTGCCTCAGTACCACCTCAGGGCGGTCGCAAGCACCCACATCAAGAATTTATTCAGATTGATACAACAAATGTGTTGTTCATTGTTGGTGGGGCATTTTCAGGCCTGGAAAAGATTATCGAAAGTCGCATTGGAAAATCAGGTGTTGGCTTTAATGCAACTTTGCAAGATGCCTCAGATAAAAACCGCAAGGACATCTTTGCTGATGTAATGCCTGAAGATCTCTTGAAGTTTGGAATGATTCCCGAGTTCATTGGTCGCTTGCCCGTACTAACAAGTGTCGAAAACCTTGATAAGCCTGCATTAATGCAGATCCTGACCGAGCCTAAGAACGCACTTGTTAAGCAGTATCAGCGTTTATTTGACCTGGATCATGTTGAACTTACATTTGATGAGGAAGCCTTGCTTGCAATCGCAGATCTTGCACAAGAACGTGGCACAGGCGCACGCGGACTTCGCGCGATCATGGAATCTGTACTTCTCACAGTTATGTATGACGTTCCAAGCCGCACAGATGTAGAAAAGGTGATTATCACCAAGGAGTGCATCACATCTGGTGGAGCGCCAACATTGGTACATCACACTGGTCCAAAGCGCTCACGAGCACCAAAAGGTGCAGAGGAGAAGAGCGCATAATCTAGACTGCGCACTATGTCTTCAAGCCGTGAATTAGCCGCAGCCTTCTCGCCCAACGAGATTGAAGCCCCGCTGTATCAAAAGTGGATGAAGGCCGGATATTTCACAGCTGATGCAACTTCTAGCAAGCCAGCATTTTCAATTGTTTTGCCACCACCCAATGTCACCGGCGTATTACACATTGGTCACGCGCTAGATCAAACATTGCAAGATTGTTTATCGCGCATGAAACGCATGCAAGGCTTTGAAGTTTTGTGGTTACCCGGAATGGATCACGCAGGCATTGCAACCCAGAATGTTGTTGAAAAACAATTAGCTGCAGCTGGCAAGTCACGACACGATCTAGGTCGCGATGAATTTGTTAAAAAGGTGTGGCAATGGAAAGAGGAATCAGGCGGAGCGATTCTTGAACAAATGAAACGTCTGGGTTCATCAGTTGATTGGTCGCGTGAACGTTTTACTATGGATGAAGGAATGTCCAAGGCCGTAGTAGCAATTTTCAAGCGTATGTATGACGCAGGACTTATTTATCGCGCCGAAAGAATTATTAACTGGTGTCCACGTTGCCTAACAGCGCTGTCAGATATCGAAGTAGAGCACAGTGATGATGCTGGTGAATTAGTTTCTATTCGCTATGGCGATGGAGATACCGCAATAGTTGTTGCAACAACCCGAGCAGAAACCATGCTTGGCGATACCGCTGTTGCTGTGCATCCTGACGACAAGCGCTACGCACACATGATTGGCAAGACCGTCAAGGTTCCGTTGATTGATCGAGAGATCCCAATAGTTGCAGATGAACATGTTGATCCTGCCTTTGGCACTGGTGCGGTCAAGGTGACTCCGGCACACGATGTAAATGACTTTGAAATCGGTGTTCGTCACAACCTGGCAAACATTGTGATCTTGGATGCCGATGCAAAAGTAATTGGAACCAATAGCGCTTTTGATGGCTTGGATCGCTTTGATGCTCGCAAGGCTGTTGTTGAAGCACTTCGCGCCGAAGATCGCATCGTTGCTGAAAAGCGTCCGTATATGCACGCTGTTGGACATTGTTCTCGTTGCGACATAACCGTAGAACCACGTTTATCAAAGCAGTGGTTTGTAAAGGTTGCACCGATGGCTAAGGCATCAGCAGATGCTGTGCGCAGCGGCGAAGTAAAAATTGAACCCGAAGCACTTGCTCCCCGATATTTTGACTGGGTCGACAACATGCACGACTGGTGTATTTCTCGACAGCTGTGGTGGGGTCACCGAATTCCAGTTTGGTATGGACCAAACGGTGAAGTACAAGTTGTTGGTCCTGATGAAAACGCACCGGCTGGTTGGACACAGGATCCAGATGTTTTAGATACCTGGTTCTCTTCTGGGCAATGGGCTTTTTCTACCTTTGGGTGGCCAGAAAAGTCAGCAGATTTAGCAAAGTTTTATCCAACATCTGTACTTGTTACCGGTTATGACATTTTGTTCTTCTGGGTTGTACGCATGATGATGATGTCAACATTTGCGATGGATGGTGTTGCACCATTTAAAACAATCATGCTGCACGGTTTAGTACGAGATCAATTTGGTAAGAAGATGTCAAAGAGCCGTGGAAACGTTGTTGACCCCATTGAATTTATGGACAAGTACGGCGCAGACGCGCTGCGCTTTACCTTGGCGCGTGGTGCTAATCCAGGCACCGATCAGGCGCTAGCAGAAGACTGGATCGGCGGATCTCGAAACTTTGCAACCAAGCTCTGGAACGCAACGCGTTTTGCAATGATGAATGGTGCAACTGTTTCCGGTGATTTGCCTGCAGTGGATTCACTTAATGCAATCGATAAATGGATCCTTAGTCGTCTAT
>JBIKPC010000067.1:0-4676 GCA_044357675.1 Candidatus Planktophila sp.
TAACCGAGATTGAAGAGTCCCTGAATTTGGGTCGTACACCCTTGCGAATTGAGTGTTTTGATATTTCAAATATCTCTGGCACATCGGTGGTTGCATCAATGGTTGTCTTTGAAGATGGAATGGCAAAGAAGAGTGAGTACCGCCGCTTCATTATTAATACAGATGAAGGTTTTGATGACACTCGAGCCATGCATCAAGTGATCACTCGTCGCCTTAAGCGCTTGATCGATGATCGACAAGAAAATGAAGCAGAGGTCGCCGAACTTGGTGGAAAGCCAAGCAAGTTTGCCTACCCACCACAATTAATTGTTGTTGATGGTGGTGCGCCACAGGTGAGTGCCGCACAACGTGCATTAAATGAACTAGGTATTACAGACATTGCTCTATGCGGTTTAGCTAAGCGCTTGGAAGAGGTTTGGATCCCAGGTTCGAGTGATCCATTGATTTTGCCGAGAAATAGCGAAGGCCTGTATCTACTACAGAGAATCCGCGATGAAGCTCACCGCTTTGCGATCTCCTTCCATAGATCCCGCAGATCCAAGGTGATGCTTGAGTCTGTCTTAGATGATATTCCGCAGTTAGGTTCTGCGCGCAGAGCAGCTCTTCTAGACCGATTTGGTTCTGTGGCCGCCATTCGCAAGGCCAATGTAGATGACATTGCAGCGACACCAGGCATTGGTTCCAAGATCGCATCAATCATTGAACAACATTTAAGTACTATTTCCTCGCAGAAAGTAAACACTGAAACTGGCGAAATTTTAGGGGCATAGGGAGTTAGCGATGATTGCCAATTTCTTTGATCAGGATGTAAAAATTCAGACAGACTCCTTGACCGTCTTTGCCCATGAAATCCTGAAAAAGTATGGAATAAGTAAGGCCGATGTGGAGAGCATCAACTTTGAGTTCAACGCGACCTTTGCGGTCTCGACTGAATCTGGCCAGAAATACGCACTGCGCCTAAACATCAATTCAACTCGCACCCTCCCAAATATTCAGGCCGAAACCCAATGGGTGCGCGATCTCGCACGCATCCCTTCAATCAATGTGGCAACACCGATTGCATCACTTGATGATCAGTATGTGGTTTCAGCACTACATGCAGATTCTGGCCACACGATCTACGGTGTCATGTATTCATGGCTAGAGGGTCAAGAGTTAGGAGATGAGCCAACACTGAGTCAATTACATCTCGTTGGGCGAACCATGGCAACCTTGCATGAAAAATCAACTGAATTCAGACTTACTGATGGCGCAGAGCTACCCACCTTTAATGATTTCTTATGGGGGACTGAGGACTTTTTGTTCTCAGCAAAATCAATAATTCCGCAACGGGAAAAAGAACTTCTGATGCAAGCTCGTGATCTGATCATGAAGTACACAGATGAACTTTATGCAACCTCTGCCATGCACATTATCCACGCAGATCTCCATGGCTGGAATCTCATGTGGCATCAGGATCAGTTATTCATTTTTGATTTTGATGATTGCGGTTTTGGCGTTGAAGCACAGGATATTGCTATTGCTTTGTATTACTTGGATACTCCCGAGCAAGAGGCAGCATTACTCGATGGCTATCAGAGCATTCGCCCCTTGCCTTTGTACTCTGAAAACTCCATGAAGGCCTTGTTGCTTCAAAGGCGCCTCCTTTTGCTTAGTTATCTCTATGAAACCAAGAACCCCGAGCACAAAGAGATGGTGCCGGCCTACTTGGAAAAGACAATGGAGCGTGTTTCCACCTTCTTGACAGATGTAACACAATAGTTCCATGACACAAGAGACCTTGATTCTCACCGGCATGTCAGGTGCTGGCCGATCAACCGTTGCTAATGCCCTAGAAGATCTTGGTTGGTATGTTGTCGATAATCTTCCACCATCTTTGTTACCAGCGTTAGTGAACAAAGCAACAGGACCACAAGGCAAAGAACTAGCTGTTGTCGTAGATGTTCGCGGGGGAGCCTTCTTTGATGAATTAACCCAAGCGCTATCTGAACTCAAGAAGAGTAATTCTAATTACCGGCTGGTTTTTCTAGATGCTACAGATCAATCATTAGTCCAACGTTTTGAATCAACTCGTCGTCCTCATCCATTACAAGGCAAGGACCGCATAGTTGATGGAATTGCTCGCGAACGTGAAAAGCTCGAAGATGTTCGTTCGCAATCAGATGTCGCAATTGATACAAGTAATCTCAATGTTCACCAGTTAGAAAAGCGGATTGGTGAAATATTTGGGTCAGGAAAAATACAAGGAATCCGAGTTAACGTTTTGTCATTTGGATATAAGTACGGAATCCCGGTAGATGCAGATTTAGTCTTGGATTGTCGGTTCATCCCGAATCCACATTGGATTCCTGAACTCCGCCCATTGACGGGCCTAACACCACAGGTCAGCGAAAAGGTTCTTGGCAGTGATGGCGTGAAAGATTTTGTTCATGGATATGTACAGCTTGTTAATTCCATGATGGATGGTTACATGCGTGAGGGAAAAAAGTACGTAACAATTGCAGTGGGTTGCACTGGTGGAAAGCACCGCAGCGTTGCAATCACAGAAGAAATCGCACGACAACTAAGTGCAATAGGTTCTGAAATTTCGGCACATCCAACACATCGTGATGTAGGGCGTGAGTAAATTTGTCTAAAGTTGTTGCACTTGGTGGTGGCCATGGTTTGGCTGCAACCCTTGCCGCATTGCGCCAGATAACTCAAGAAATTACTGCAATTGTTACCGTTGCTGATAACGGTGGTTCCAGCGGTCGATTACGTGAAGAGTTCCCAATTTTTCCACCTGGTGATCTGCGGATGGCGCTAACAGCATTGTGCGCTGATGATGATTGGGGTCGTACCTGGGCGCAAATCCTGCAACATAGATTTGATAGCAATGGCGAATTAAGTGGCCATGCAATGGGAAATTTGCTACTGGCATCAATGTGGAACGCCGGAGATGATCCTGTTGTCGCATTAGATCGCGTGGGCCAACTTCTAAAAGTTATCGGGCGCGTGCTTCCGATGGCAGCGGTTGCGCTAGATATAGAAGGCACATTTAATACCTCAACTGGTCGCATAGTTGTTAGAGGACAAAAAGAGGTGGCAACAGCTAAGGGACATATTCAATCGCTTCGAATAATTCCGGAAGATCCACCTGCAAGAACTGAAGCGCTAGCTGCACTTGCAGATGCCACATGGATAACCATGGGTCCAGGATCATGGTTTTCAAGTGTGATTCCTCACCTGTTGGTACCCGCCCAATTAGCTGCCCTTAAAGATTCGGACGCTAAGAAGATTTTGATATTAAATCTAGATGCATCCAGCCAATCACAGGGCGAAGAGTTTGCCGGATCGACTCCAGAGCAGCATTTAGAGTTTTTTCATCACTATGCACCTGGATTAACAGTTGATTACTGCTTAGTGGACCAATCTGTTGTGCGTGATGAGGATGCGCTTCGCACAGCAGCATCAACCTTAGGTTCAGAGATTATCGTGGCAGATATTCGAAAAGCCCCGGGCAGCATTCATCATGATCCTGAAAAATTAGCTCTCCATTTGGGCCACATTTTTTCTCGGTAGATGGTTGGATTAGCCCCATGGCAATGACAGCATCAGTTAAGGACGAACTCTCTCGTCTCTCCATCACCAAACCATGTTGTCGCAAGGCCGAGGTTTCCTCACTACTTCGCTTTGCTGGTGGGCTCCATATCGCAGCAGGCAAAATTGTTATTGAAGTCGAACTTGATACATCGCAAAGTGCTCGTCGCTTGCGCAAGGACATCGCAGATATTTATGGACATGATTCAGATTTAGCGGTGTTGTCATCAAGTGGATTGCGAAAAGGTTCACGTTACGTTGTTCGAGTAATTAATGAAGGCGATGCACTTGCCCGCCAAACAGGATTAGTAGATGCCAATGGTCGACCTGTTCGCGGATTACCTCCGCAGGTTGTTTCAGCAGCAACATGTGATTCCGAAGCGGCCTGGCGTGGTGCATTTATTGCTCACGGTTCCTTGACCGAACCGGGCCGTTCCTCTTCCCTTGAAATTACCTGCCCCGGCCCAGAGGCAGCCCTTGCACTTGTTGGTGCTGCCCGTCGTTTGGGAATTGTGGCAAAGGCTCGCGAAGTTCGTGGAGTCGATCGAGTTGTAATCCGTGATGGTGATGCGATTGGTGTTTTACTCACTCGCTTAGGTGCGCACGAAAGCGTGCTTGCCTGGGAAGAGCGACGGATGCGCCGTGAGGTTCGCGCAACAGCTAATCGCCTGGCTAACTTTGATGATGCAAACCTTCGCCGTTCTGCGCGCGCGGCGGTTGCTGCGGCAGCCCGAGTACAACGCGCGATGGAGATTCTTGGGCCGACAATTCCTGATCACTTAAAGGAGGCTGGGGATCTGCGCATTAATCACGGCCAGGCATCGTTAGAAGAGCTGGGATCGTTGGCTACCCCTCCGATGACAAAGGACGCCATAGCCGGACGTATTCGCCGCCTACTAGCGATGGCTGATAAGCGTGCGCAAGAGCTAGGAATTCCAGATACTGAAAGCGGCCTCTCGCCTGATTTATTGAATTAACGAGTAGATACTCAAGAGTTCACTAAGCCTTCACTGATAAGGTTCTACCTAAGACCCCAGCGTTGTGGCAGTTTTACGAACCACCAACAGCTGGGCTTTTTTATGTCGTGCGGGGAGCAC
>JBIKPC010000068.1:0-4591 GCA_044357675.1 Candidatus Planktophila sp.
TGAGCAGTGGCATATCGCGCGCAATAAATGATCGATCAACACTGACGGAGTTACCGGCTAATGGGGATTTGCCTGGTTGTGTTGATGCACTTTCCAGATAGGCAATGACCTTGGCTTCGGCTTCTTGAACTGAGATTCCATTAGGAATCTGGGTGATCAATCCGGATGTGGTGTGCATCTGGGTGACGAACTCATTCATGCCCGCCAACTGCTCGGCGCTCGCCTTGATGACAACATCGACACCTTCGCCAATGACATTTAAATCAGAGTCGGTCACAAGGACGGCAATTTCGACCAGGACATCCTTTTCCAAGGAAAGTCCCGTCATTTCGCAGTCGATCCAGATCAGATTGGGTTGTTCGTTGGCCATGGGGGCAACCTTAGAGGGAAAGGGGTGATTTCACCTTTTGTTAACCTTCTAGACACCTTCGGTCTATGTAAAAATTCCCGCGTAAGTACAAGATTCACCTCATGACATTGCTTGAAAACAAGTCGGCAATCCCTGCCCCACGCGAGATCACGACCAAGCCACGACGCTCTGATCAAATATTCCGCGCAGTTGTGACAATTGGTGGAATGACATCCTTGGTCATCCTTGGACTTATTGCGCTGTTCTTGTCACTAAAGGGAATAAGTGTTTTGCGTGTTGAGAAATTTTCTTTCATAACCGAATCCAAGTGGGAAGTATTGCAAGATGCCGACGGCAAGATTGCTGAAAGTACCTTTGGGCTTGGCGCAATGCTTATCGGAACATTCCTCGCAGCTTTCATTGCTGTGATTGTCGGTGTTCCTATCGCCGTTTTGAGTGCTTTGTATTTGACCTTCTATGCACGCGGATCAGTAAAGAAGGTTTTAATTTCTCTCATCGATCTCATGGCCGCATTTCCTTCACTTCTTTTTGGTTTTTGGGGCTTTATAGTTTTGATGAGCAGCGCAGAATATTGGGCAAAGTTAATCAATAAGTATTTGGGATTTATTCCAATCTTTGATGTTCCTGCGCCAATCTTTGAACGCTCACCATTTATTGCAGGGTTAGTTCTTGCAATTATGATCATTCCAATTGTTACTGCGATTTCTCGCGAAATCTTTGATCAGACACCTTTGGATCGAGTGCAAGCTGCTTATGCATTGGGTGCATCGAAACTCGCAATGATTCGCGCAGTTGTAATTCCTTATGGCCGTGGCGGAGTAGTAGGCGGAGCAATGCTTGGCCTAGGACGTGCAATGGGTGAAACAGTGGCGGTTTACACCGTGCTTAACGTTGTTTATCAGATCAACTGGCAGGTGCTTTTCGGTGCTGGTGGAAACGTTGCATCGCTAATTCTTTTGAAGTTCGGTGAAGCCGGACCAGAAGAAGTAAATGCATTAATGGCCGCGGGCCTTGTCTTGTTCCTTCTAACCTTGACCGTAAACGCTATCTCTGACGTATTAATCAATAAGTTTGGGAAAAAGGGACGATGAATCAAGCCACGATTCCAACACCGCAGAAGCCTTGGGGCACGTCGATCGCACAGAGACTGGCTACCGCTGCCATATTAGCTCTGGCCGGTGTTCTTGCAGGTGCTGCAGTAGAACTTACTGGCTTAAGTGGCAAATTAGGTTTTGCCGCAGCATACTTTTTCTTTGCCAGCCTTTTGATTTTTGTACAGCAACTACGGCTTCGAGATTTGCCAGCTGCAAAGGATTCTTTACTTAGTAGCTTTGCATTTCTTGCAATGACCATAACTTTGATTCCAATTGTGAGCATTGTTATGACTGTGGTGCTTAAGGGTTACAAAGGAATCCACTTTGGCATGTTTGCTAATGACATGACGCTAGCTTCTGTAAACGACCCTGTTCAGGCAGGCGGACTTTTACACGCCTTAGTCGGAACCATCATTATGGTGGGCGGCGCGCTTATCGTTAGTTTCCCAATTGGACTTTTAACCGCACTGTACTTAACTGAGATTCGCGGAAATTTGGCACGGCCAATTAAGTTTCTTGTTCAAGCAATGAGCGGTGTGCCATCAATTGTTGCGGGTCTGTTTATTCTTTCGATTTTAGTTATTCCTGTAACGCAGGAGCTAACTGGCCTGATGGGGTCACTTGCATTAAGTATTTTGATGATTCCAACAATTGCACGAACAGCTGAAGAGATGCTGCTATTGATTCCAAACGAACTTCGTGAAGCAGGTGTAGCACTAGGTGCAACTCAGTGGCGCACCGTTTCTGGCGTGGTAGTTCCTGCTGCCAAGAGCGGATTGGTCACTGCGGTAATCCTCGGAATCGCTCGTATCATTGGTGAAACTGCTCCAATTCTTCTTGTTTCAGGTGGAGCAGATGCACTGAACTTCAATCCGACTTCGGGTCCAATGGGCTCGCTACCGTTTTATATTTGGAAGGCATTCCTTACAGGCGGTACAGAAGAGGCATATGCAAGAGCGTGGGGTGGCATGTTGATCTTGCTAATCCTGATTGTGGTTCTATTCGGGCTTGCCCGTTACCTAAGCGGTAGAAAGGTAGCTTGAGATGACACCTACAGGGAATTCAAATAACGATAACAATATGGAGAAAAAAATGCAGACAACGACGCCATCATCACTTGCATCAGTTGCAGGCAATCGTGAGCAACGAGTCCCAGGGACAAACCTTCTAGGAACAGGTCTTGAGACTCGTGGGGTTCACGCATGGTTTGGCACCAAGCATGTGCTCTCAGATGTTTCATTGGACTTTGCTGCCGGTACCGTCACCGCATTAATCGGACCTTCAGGGTGTGGAAAGTCAACATATTTGCGAACTCTTAACCGCATGCACGAATTCATCCCAACGGCGGCACTTGCTGGTGAAGTTCTGCTTGATGGCAAAGATATTTACGCACCCGGTACAGATGTAACAAAGATTCGTTTGCGCGTTGGTATGGTTTTCCAAAAGCCAAACCCATTCCCATCGATGACTATCGGCGAAAATGTTTTATCCGGACTAAAGCTGGCTCAACTAAAGAAGAGCAACACTGATGAACTGCTCGAGTCATGCCTAGTACGTGCAGGTCTTTGGACTGAGGTTAAGGATCGCCTCGGCGAGCACGGCGGTGCACTCTCTGGTGGACAGCAACAGCGTTTGTGTATTGCACGCGCTTTGGCCGTCGAGCCTCAAGTGCTTCTGATGGATGAGCCATGCTCTGCCCTGGATCCAGGATCGACTTTCAGAATTGAACAGACAATCTCAGAGCTAGCTAAGTCGATGACGATCGTCATCGTTACTCACAATATGCAGCAGGCTGCTCGCGTTGCTGACTACACAGCATTCTTCCTATCTGACGGTGGCCCAGGAGTCATGGTTGAGACCGCTCCAACGAGCAAGATCTTCTCTTCTCCGACGGATAAGCGCACCGAAGATTACGTAACTGGACGGTTCGGATAACACCTACTGTTCACCAAAGGTAGGGGATTTGTTTACTTAGTTCTTGCCTAGCCGTAACTCTGGCTGATTACTTTCGTGGATGTAAAGGTTTTACCCTCCTACGAAAGGTATTAAATGAAGTTTTCAAATAAGGCAAAAGCATTCGCTGTTGCCGCAGTAATCGCAGTTTCATCTGCGCAGCCAGCACACGCTGTTGATCTAGCGGGCTCAGGCGCGTCATTCGTTGTTCCTCTAGTAGAAGCGTGCAAGGCAGGCTTTGCTAAGAAGTCCGGACACTCATTTGTTTACACATCAACCGGTTCAGGAACAGGTAAGAACAACTCCGATAACAAAATTGGAGACTTCTGGTTTTCAGATTCAGCGCATACAGGTGCCAAGAAGCGTTCAACAATTTACCATGCACCAATCGTTGCAGCTCCAATTGCAGTTCTAGTTAACCTACCTGCAAAGAAGGACATCTACCTTTCTTCAACTACAGTTGCAAAGATTTTCTCAGGTGAAATTACAAAGTGGAATGACCCATTGATCGTCGCGGATAACAACCGCACTGTAAAGTCAGTTATCTACAGAAAGACTGCATCAGGAAACGTTGCTGTGGATAAAAAAGGCAATCCAATTGTTTTGCGTAACGCTTCAAAAACTATTTATTACACACTTCCAAACAAGCCAATCAAGGTTGTTTTCCGTTCAGATACATCAGGAACTTCAAACAACTTCACACGCTTCATGAATGGTGTAGCTCCAACAGTCTGGACAAAGCCAG
The DNA here is from genome assembly GCA_044357675.1 of Candidatus Planktophila sp. Lineage (GTDB taxonomy): Bacteria > Actinomycetota > Actinomycetes > Nanopelagicales > Nanopelagicaceae > Planktophila. Next base: position 4,163 of record JBIKPC010000068.1, read on the forward strand.
CTAACGATGCATTCACAACTGCCTTCCCAGGAAACATCAACGACACTGCAAATATCGGTCGTATTGTTGGTGCAAATGGTTCACAAGGTGTAGCAACACTTGCAGCCAAGTCTCCATACTCAATTACATATGCAGAAAAGCAGTGGGGTACATCATTTGGTCTCCGTGCCGCATACATTGGAAATGCATCTGGTAACTTCACAGCTCCAGATTCAGCTTCAACATCTGCATTCCTAGGTGAGGCAAAGCAAGCTGCTGATGGAATCGTTACTTTTGACTACAACACAAAGGTTGCAGGCGCATACCCACTTGGAATCATCAGTTACATGTTGCTAGAGACTTCATATGAAGATAAGACAAAGGGAGCTGCTGTTAAGGAGCTCGCTGAGTACTTCTTGTCTCCAGAGTGTTCACTAGGTGCAGCCTCAA
>JBIKPC010000069.1:0-4529 GCA_044357675.1 Candidatus Planktophila sp.
TCGAAGGGCTTGCACAAGCGATCTACAAGAACGATGTTCCAGAAACTTTGAAGGATAAGCAGCTGTACTCATTAGATTTAGGTGCACTTGTTGCAGGTAGTCGTTACCGTGGAGATTTCGAAGAGCGCTTGAAGAAGGTGCTCAAGGAAATTAAAACTCGCGGTGACATCATTCTTTTCATCGACGAAATTCACACACTTGTTGGCGCAGGTGCTGCAGAAGGTGCGATTGATGCCGCGAGCATCTTGAAGCCAATGCTGGCACGTGGCGAGCTACAGACAATTGGCGCAACAACTCTTGATGAGTACCGCAAGCATGTTGAAAAGGATGCAGCGTTAGAACGCCGCTTCCAGCCAATTCAGGTGAAAGAGCCTTCTGTTGCGCACACAATTGAGATTTTGAAGGGTCTTCGCGATCGCTACGAAACTCACCACCGTGTTTCAATCACTGATGGCGCACTTGCCGCCGCTGCAAATCTTGCAGACCGATATGTTTCAGATCGCTTCTTGCCAGATAAGGCGATTGACCTTATTGATGAAGCGGGTTCACGTCTTCGCATTAAGCGAATGACTGCTCCTGCAGAGCTTCGCGAATTTGATGAAAAGATCGCAAATGCGCGCAAGGAAAAAGAGTCTGCAATTGATGGACAAGATTTTGAATTAGCCGCTACTTTGCGCGATAAGGAAAAGACTCTTATCACCGAAAAGCAGGCAGCTGAAAAGAATTGGAAGGCAACTGATCTAGACAAGGTGACTGAAGTTGATGAAGAACTCATCGCTCAGGTGCTCTCTGCATCAACTGGAATTCCAGTCTTCAAGTTAACTGAAGAAGAGACAGCACGTCTGCTTCGCATGGAAGAAGAATTACATAACCGTGTTATTGGACAAGACCAGGCGATCAAGGCGTTGTCACAAGCAATTCGCCGCACGCGCGCAGGCCTTAAGGATCCACGTCGTCCTGGCGGATCATTTATCTTCGCTGGTCCTTCAGGTGTTGGTAAAACAGAACTTTCTCGCACACTTGCTTCATTCTTGTTTGGTGATCAGGATGCGTTGATTCAACTTGATATGTCTGAATACTCAGAGCGTCACACCGCTTCACGTTTGTTTGGTGCGCCTCCGGGATATGTTGGATATGACGAAGGTGGACAGCTGACGGAAAAGGTTCGTCGTCGTCCATTCTCAGTTGTACTCTTCGATGAAATTGAAAAGGCACACCCAGATATCTTCAACTCACTTCTACAAGTGCTCGAAGAAGGCCACCTAACAGATTCACAAGGGCGAAAAGTAGATTTCAAGAACACTGTCATCATCATGACAACAAACCTTGGTACTCGTGACATCTCTAAGTCACTCGGGCTTGGCTTTGCTAACAGCGATGACGATATGACTAATTACGAGCGCATGAAGGGCAAGGTAAGTGATGAACTTAAGTCACACTTCCGTCCTGAGTTCCTCAACCGCATTGATGACATCATCGTCTTCCACCAGTTGACTAAGCCTCAGATCATTCAGATTGTTGATTTGATGCTGAAGAATCTTGATGATCGTTTGCAGGCAAAGGACATGGGTATCGAACTCACACCTGCTGCAAAGAATCTTCTTGCAGAGCGTGGTTACGATCCATTGTTGGGTGCTCGTCCATTGCGTCGAGTTATTCAACGTGAGATCGAAGATGGATTGTCAGAGCGAATCTTGTTTGGTGAGCTAAAGGCTGGCGAGATTATCGTTGTTGATGTTGAAGGAGAGGGTGCTGAGGCTGTCTTCACATTTGCAGGAGCACCAAAGGTTGCAACACCTGATACTCCTGAAGATCTTGCTGAAGCACCAACTGCTTAATTAACTTCCTAGTTTTTTAAGAGCATCACCGCTAACGCGATAGACAGTCCATTCATCCATAGGTACTGCGCCTAGGGATGTGTAGAAGTCGATGCTTGGTTGATTCCAATCAAGTACCCACCACTGCAATCGTTCGTAATCGCGCTCTAGGCAGATCTTTCCTAATTCTTTGAGGAAAGCTAAGCCATAACCCTTGCCGCGATAGGCAGGATCGACATAAAGATCTTCAAGGTAAATTCCTGGCTTGCCAACCCAGGTTGAGTAGTTGAGGAACCAGATAGAGATTCCAACTACAACACCGTTATCTTCTGCAACATGGCAGTAGGCGACTGGATGTTCACTGAAAAGTGATTCTTCTATTTGTTCGAGAGTCGCTTTTGCTTCCAATGGAGCTTTTTCATACTCCGCTAAATCTTTAATCAACTGATGTATGCGCGGGACATCAGCTTTAGTTGCATAACGAATCATTGCGGCAGTCTATAACGCTTACGGGGGAGCACTTGAATAAGCTGGTCTGCAAGCAGTGTTTTAAGCGCCTTTTCGACCTGTGATTCTTCTGGCCACAATTTCTTTATCGCTGATTCAGTTAATGATTCGTTATCACGAAGTGCTTGCACAATTGTTCCGCGGCATTTGCGATCAGTGCCGTGCCAATCTTGGGATTTACGAACAAGATCAGTTTTCGGATAACCATTTTTGCGCCATTGGCATTGGCTAATTATTGGGCACAGCTCGCAGGCAGGGTTTTTAGAAGTACAAACCAATGCACCAAGCTCCATGGTTGCAGCAGCCCACATGTGAGCATTTTTTGTTGGCAGTATTTCTAGGCGACGCGCTTTTTCTCGAGCAGTAGGTGCAGGCTTTGGATGTTCTTCACCATCGACTGCGCGTACTAACAATCTGCGAATGTTGACATCCATTACAAGCGATCTTTGTTCAAATGCAAAGGCTGCAATTGCTGCCGCGGTGTATTCACCGATGCCAGGTAGCAATTGAAGTGTTTCTTGATCTTCTGGTACTTCGTTATTGAAATCTTCAGCGATAATTTGAGCCGCAGCATGTAGTCGAAGCGCACGACGCGGATAGCCAAGTCGACCCCATGCAGTGATGACTTGAGCAGGTGTTGCCTGTGCTAAATCCTTAGGAGTAGGCCACCGTTGCATCCATTCATTCCATTTAGGAAGAACGCGATTGACTGGGGTTTGTTGCAACATATATTCGCTAACCATCACGCCCCATGGTGATGTATCACGCCACGGTAAATCTCTTTTGTGCTTTTTAAACCAGGTAAGAATTGGCTTTTCTAACGAACTCATTCGCCGGTGATTTTTACCCGTTTTAGAGCGGCATCAAGGCGTGAAACTTCAACGATTTCCATGCCATCAATTGTTGTATCTGATCCCGTAGGAACAAGTGCGCGCTTAAAACCGAGACGGTACGCCTCCTGTAATCTGCGATTAACGCCGCTGACCTTACGGATTTCACCAGCTAAACCAACTTCACCGATTGCTACTAAATCTGAAGGCAGGGCAAGGCCTTTTGCAGCAGATGCAACCGCTAAAGCAAGGGCTAAATCCGCTGCTGGTTCGGTCATTTTCATGCCGCCAACTGTTGCTGCATAGACATCGCGGCCACCTACGCGCACATTTGCACGCAGCTCTAACACAGCAAGTGTCATAGATGTGCGAGCTGAGTCCAAACCTGAAACTACTCGACGTGCATTTCCGTAATCATTTTCACGCCCCGCAGATACTAAAGCTTGGATTTCTGCCAACAGTGGACGGCGTCCTTCAAGAGTTACAGTCACACATGTTCCAGGTACGGGTTCTGCATGGCGGGATGTAAACAAACCAGTTGGATCTAAAACAGATTCGATTCCAGTGTCACTTAAATCAAAGCAACCAACTTCATCTGATGCACCAAAGCGGTTTTTGATTGCACGGATTAAGCGCAGACGAGAATGGCGTTCGCCTTCAAACTGCAAAACAACATCAACGATGTGTTCTAGCAATCGAGGACCTGCAATTGATCCATCTTTAGTCACATGTCCAACTAACAACAACGTTATGTCGCGGTCTTTACAAATGCGAATTAGCGCACCAGCAACTTCTCGAACCTGTGTAACGCCGCCAGGGGCACCATCTGCTGCAGCGCTGCCGATGGTTTGTACTGAGTCAATGATTAACAACTGTGGTTTAACAGAATCGATGTGGGCAATTACCGCACCTAGATCAGTTTCAGATGCAAGGAATAATTGTGGATCAATGGCATTGATGCGCTCTGCGCGAAGTCGTACTTGGGAGGCAGATTCTTCACCGCTAATATATAAAGCAGAGATACCTTTTGATGCAGATTGCGCAGCAACTGAAAGTAGCAATGTGGACTTTCCCACGCCAGGTTCACCTGCTAATAAAATTGCAGCTCCTGGGACTAAGCCACCACCAAGAACACGATCGAGTTCGGAAACACCTGTTGGGCGTGCATGGGCTGCGGATAAATCAACATCACCTATAGGGGTTGCTTTAGCAGTTACATTTCCTGCAACTAATGACAATTTCTTAGGGGCAGCAATTTCTTCGACAACGCCCCATGCTTGGCATTCACCGCAGCGACCAACCCATTTTTGGGATGTCCAGCCGCATTCGGTGCAGCGGAATGGATCTTTTTCAACCTTGGCCATGAGGTAACCCT
>JBIKPC010000071.1:0-4466 GCA_044357675.1 Candidatus Planktophila sp.
CTGCAGAAGTTCACGAAACATTAGCGATTGCAATGAATCGTATTGGTGGAAAATCCAATACAGGTGAAGGCGGAGAAGAGCCAGAGCGTTATCTGCCTATGGCAAATGGAGATTCGAAGCGTTCTGCAATCAAGCAGGTTGCATCGGGTCGCTTCGGTGTAAACAGTAATTACTTGGTTAACAGTGATGATATTCAGATCAAAATTGCGCAAGGTGCAAAGCCAGGTGAAGGTGGTCAGCTTCCGGGTAACAAGGTTTATCCGTGGATTGCTAAGGCGCGATACTCCACACCTGGTGTTGGCTTAATTTCACCACCGCCACACCACGACATTTATTCAATTGAAGATCTTGCACAATTGATTCATGATCTAAAGAACGCGAATAAGAACGCTCGTGTTCACGTGAAATTAGTTGCCGAAGTTGGTGTCGGAACCGTTGCTGCAGGTGTATCTAAAGCACACGCAGATGTTGTTTTGATTTCTGGCCATGATGGTGGAACTGGTGCATCACCGCTTACATCTTTAAAGCATGCAGGTGCACCGTGGGAGCTTGGGCTTGCTGAAACTCAGCAGACATTGTTGCTTAATGGTTTGCGCGATCGCATTGTTGTGCAGACTGATGGTCAGTTGAAAACTGGTCGAGATGTTGTTATTGCCGCGTTATTGGGCGCTGAAGAGTTTGGCTTTGCAACAGCTCCGTTGGTTGTTTCTGGTTGCATCATGATGCGCGTATGTCATTTGGATACCTGTCCTGTTGGTGTTGCAACACAAAATCCAGAGCTCCGCAAGAACTTTACGGGCAAGCCTGAATTCGTTGAAACATTCTTTGAATACATTGCCGAAGAAGTTCGTGAAATCTTGGCTCAACTTGGATTCCGAACACTTCTAGAAGCTGTTGGCCATGTTGAGTTCCTAGATACTCGAAAAGCAGTGGATCATTGGAAGGCGGCAGGCTTAAACCTTGAGCCTTTATTGGTGCGACCTGATGTTGCTGGTCCATTGCACAACACCATCACACAAGACCATGGCTTAGATGCTGCGTTGGACAACACCTTGATCAAACTTTCTGAAGCTGCACTTGCCAAGGGCGAAGCGGTCAGGATTGATTTGCCTGTACGAAATGTAAATCGCACAGTCGGAACAATGCTCGGCGCAGAGATCACACGTAAATACGGCGCTGAAGGATTACCTGAAGGAACAATCGATGTGACATTACATGGCTCTGCTGGTCAATCACTAGGTGCCTTCATTCCACAGGGTTTAACAATCCGTTTGTACGGTGATTCAAATGATTATGTCGGTAAGGGAATTTCAGGTGGACGAGTAATTGTGCGTCCAGATGAAAAAGCATCATTTGTCTCTCACAACAATGTGATCGCTGGAAATGTGATTGGTTATGGCGCAACTGCAGGGGACATCTTTATTCGTGGTGTCGTCGGTGAACGTTTTTGCGTGCGAAACTCTGGAGCGTTAGCAATTGTTGAAGGCATTGGCGATCATGGTTGTGAATACATGACCGGCGGAACAGTTGTTGTTCTAGGTGCTACAGGCCGTAATTTTGCAGCAGGAATGTCAGGCGGGCGAGCTTTTGTGCTAGATCTTGATGCTGCCAATGTAAATGCTGACATGGTTGATGTATTGGCTGTTCCGGATGATCAAAAAGAAATCCTCAAGTCACACATTTCTTCATACTTAGCTGAAACAGGATCCGAGATTGCAGCTGCGCTGTTAAAGGATTGGGACAAGAGTATTGGCAGAATTTCATTGATCATGCCTCGTGACTATGCACGCGTACTTGCCGCAATGGAACGTGCAGTTCGCGAAGGACTACCAGCAGATGCACTAGTGATGGAGGTTGCAGCAAATGGCTGATCCAAAGGGATTTATGACAACTCCGCGCGAGACACCTACTCGTCGACCAGTTGATGTTCGCATCCAAGACTGGCGCGAAGTATATGAACCGCAAAGCTTTGAACATCTACAAAAGCAGGCTGGTCGCTGCATGGATTGCGGAATTCCTTTCTGTCACAACGGGTGCCCACTGGGCAATTTAATTCCTGAATGGAATGACTTGATCTGGCGCGGCGATAAAGAGGAAGCAATTGATCGTCTTCACGCAACTAATAACTTCCCAGAGTTCACGGGACGTTTGTGTCCTGCCCCATGCGAAACTGCATGTGTTGTTGCAATTAACCGTGATGCCGTAACCATTAAACAGATTGAGCTACGCACAATTGAAGAAGCATTCGATGCTGGCAATGTAAAGCCAATGGCACCTGATCGCTTAACGGGTAAAACTGTTGCTGTCATTGGTTCAGGACCTGCAGGACTTGCTGCGGCGCAGCAATTAACACGCGCGGGGCACACAGTTGCGGTTTACGATCGCGCGGACAAAATTGGCGGACTACTTCGCTATGGAATTCCCGAATTCAAAATGGAAAAGCACATTCTTGATCGTCGCTTGGAACAAATGGAAAAAGAGGGAACCCGTTTTCGCCCAGGCGTTGATGTTGGCCTAGGGCTAACAGGTTCTGATCTGCGCAAAAAGTATGACGCGATTGTTTTGGCAGTTGGCGCAACGCAGTGGAGAGATCTTCCAATTAAGGGTCGTGACTACAAAGGCATTTATCAAGCAATGGAATTTTTGCCATGGGGTAATAAGCAAGCACTTGGTGAAGTTGAAAACCCAGATATCAATGTTGCTGGCAAGCATGTTGTCATTCTTGGTGGTGGCGATACGGGTGCAGATTGTTTAGGTACATCGATTCGTCAAGGAGCTGCAAGTATCACTCAGCTTGAAATCATGCCTCGTCCAACAGAGGAGCGACCAACGGGTCAGCCATGGCCGACCTACCCGATGATTTATCGTGTTTCCAGCGCTCACGAAGAAAATGACAATCGAGTATTTGCTGTCAGCACCGAAGAGTTTTTAGGTGATGAGAATGGAAACCTTCGCGCGATTAAAATTGTGGAAACTGAATTTATAGATGGCAAATTCGCACCTGTTGCAGGTACTGAAAAGGAAATTAAGTGCGATTTTGTCTTCATGGCAATGGGATTTACGGGACCAGAGAAATCTCCTTTGCTTACTCAGCTTGAAGTGCAATTAGATGAGCGTGGCATGATCAAGCGCGATAAGAATTTCCAATCAACTGAAGAAGGCGTATTTGTTGCAGGCGATGCTGGACGCGGTCAATCTTTAATCGTGTGGGCAATTGCTGAAGGACGAAGCACAGCTGCGGCGGTTGATAGATATCTCACTGGTCGAACTCAACTTGCAGCACCTGTAGCGCCAACTGACCGTCCATTGATGGTTTAAGGTTGAGCCATGCGTAGAGCGAAAATTGTTTGCACGATGGGTCCAGCTGTTGAATCTCCAGAGAAGGTAATGGAGCTCATCGAGGCGGGCATGAACATGGCTCGCCTGAACCTGTCACACGGGGGATACGACGAACACCAAACTCGCCTAGATCGCGTGCGCGCTGCTGCTAAAGAAGCTGGCGTGCCTGTTGCAATCCTTGTTGATCTTCAAGGTCCAAAGATTCGTCTTGCTCGCTTTGCAAACGGTCCACACGAATTAGAACGTGGAGATATTTTTACAATCACTATTGATGAAGTAGAAGGCACCAAAGATCGCGTTGGCACCACATACAAAGGTTTACCAGGAGATTGCAAGCCAGGAGATCGCATCCTTATTGATGATGGAAAGGTAACCGTCGAAGTTGTTGAAGTTAAAGGCAACGATGTTGTTACAAAGGTTATTCAGCCAGGAACTGTAAGCAATAACAAGGGAATCAACTTGCCTGGTGTTGCTGTTTCTGTCCCAGCACTTTCGGAAAAGGATAAAGAGGATCTGCGGTGGGGACTTCGTGCCGGTGCAGATTTCATCGCTCTCTCATTCGTTCGTAACGCTGCCGATGTCGATGATGTTCATGCAATCATGGACGAAGTTGGATTCCGCGTTCCGGTAATTGCAAAGATTGAAAAGCCACAAGCGGTTGAAAATTTGCAAGAAATCGTTAACGCCTTTGATGGCATCATGGTTGCTCGTGGAGATCTTGGTGTAGAACTTCCAATTGAAGATGTACCACTAGTTCAGAAGCGTTGTATCGAACTTGCGCGCGAAGCAGCAAAGCCAGTAATTGTTGCTACTCAGATGTTGGATTCGATGATCACTAACTCTTCACCAACTAGAGCAGAAGCTACAGATTGTGCAAACGCTGTTCTAGATGGCGCCGATGCGTTGATGTTGTCTGGCGAAACATCTGTAGGTGCTTTTGCTATCGAAGCAGTTGCAACAATGGCTCGTATTATTGCTCGCACAGAAGAGGGTGGATTTGAAATGATTCGCCCGTTGCGCACAACTCCAAAAACTAAGGGTGGTGCAATAACACGCGCTGCTGCTGAAGTAGGCGCAATTGTGGGTGCAAAATACTTAGTTACCTTTACCCAATCTGGTGATTCAGC
>JBIKPC010000070.1:0-4466 GCA_044357675.1 Candidatus Planktophila sp.
AAATCTTGACCTTTGCGAGGACCGCGGCGTCCACCGCCGCCAAATAGGTTTGCGAAAATATCTTGTGGATTTCCACCACCAAAGACATCGCTGAAATCGCCGCCCTGAAAACCTCCACCTTGTGGTGCACGGAAGCCGCCCTTTTCAAAGAGTGATCGGGCTTCATCGTATTCAGCACGCTTTTTTGCATCAGACAAGATTTCATAAGCTTCCGAAACCGCTTTAAACTTTTCCTCTTTAGCAGCATCACCTTTAGTTTTATCTGGGTGTAGATCACGTGCAAGAGCGCGGTACTTTTTCTTAATTTCATCGGCAGCTGCCTTCTTATCTACTCCAAGGACCTTATAAAAGTCCTTTTCGTATAGATCTTTAGCTGCCATTTTTAATTACGCTCCCGCTGGGTCTGTTACTGCAACGCGCGCGGGACGCAAGATGCGCTCTTTGTACTTGTATCCGGGCTGCAAGATCTTTGATGCAGTTGCAACAGCAACATCGGCTGATTCTTCATGCATCAAAGCTTCATGAATTTGTGGGTCGAAGGCTTCACCTTCGGTGCCGTACTTTTCTAGGCCAATGCGCGAAGTTATTGAATTTAGCTGGTCTGCCACCGCTTTAAAGCCACCTGATAGTTCGCCATGTTGTTCTGCGCGATCAACATCATCAAGTAATGCCAATAGCTCGGTTAGAACTGCACCAACTGCGCTTTCATGTGCAACTGCGCGATCGCGTTCTACCCGCTTACGGTAATTTGCATACTCTGCTTGTAGGCGTTGTAAATCTGATGTGAGTGTTGCAACCGGGTCAATTTCTTGACCCGGCTCAACAACCTCTTCAGCTACTTGTTCAGTAGTTTCCTCTGACATTACTTACTTTCTTCTTCTACAACTTCAGCGTCTTCAACACCATCTTCATTAGGTGTTGCATCACCTTCAGCTGCTGCACTTGCTGCGTACAAGGCAGATCCAAGTGCTTGGCTAACAGTTGCAACCTTTTCAGTTGCTGACTTAATCATTTCGTAGTTTGAACCACCGAGTGCGGTCTTCAACTCTTCTAGTGCAGCCTCTGTTTCTGTCTTCTTCTCAAGTGCATCACCTTGTGACAATTTTTCCTCGTTGTCCTTGATGAACTTTTCAGTTGAATACAGCAGTGAATCTCCTGCGTTGCGGATCTCTGCCTCTTCCTTGCGCTGACGATCTTCCTCAGCATGTGATTCAGCATCGGCCATCATGCGCGCGATCTCATCTTTGTTCAGTGCAGATCCACCAGTGATGGTCATGCTCTGCTCTTTACCTGTTCCAAGATCCTTTGCGGACACATGAACAATTCCGTTTGCATCGATGTCAAAAGTAACTTCGATCTGTGGAACTCCACGTGGTGCTGGTGGCAAACCTGTTAGCTCGAACATTCCTAGCTTCTTGTTGTAAGCAGCCATTTCACGTTCGCCTTGGTATGCCTGAATCTGTACAGCAGGCTGATTGTCATCAGCTGTTGTAAATACTTCGCTGCGCTTTGTAGGAATCGTTGTGTTGCGCTCGATTAAACGTGTCATAACGCCACCCTTGGTTTCGATACCAAGTGACAGCGGGGTTACATCTAGGAGCAAGACATCCTTTACTTCGCCCTTTAAAACACCGGCTTGTAGAGATGCACCAACTGCAACAACCTCATCAGGGTTAACACCCTTGTTTGGCTCTTTGCCGCCAGTTAATTCTTTAACCAAATCAACAACTGCAGGCATACGAGTTGATCCACCGACAAGAACAACAGATTCAATCTTTGCAATTGGAATTCCAGCATCTTTTAGAACTGCTTGGAATGGCTTCTTGCAACGCTCTAGCAACGCAGCTGTTAACTGCTGGAACTGTGCGCGAGTAATAGTTTCATCCATGAACAATGGATTCTTTTCAGAATCAACTGTGATGTATGGAAGGTTGACTGAAGCAGATTGTGATGATGACAATTCGATCTTTGCTTTTTCAGCAGCTTCACGAATACGTTGCATCGCCATCTTATCTTTTGTTAGATCAATGCCATTTGCTGCACCGAATGTTTGTACTAGGTGATCAACAAGTACTTGATCCCAGTCATCTCCACCAAGATTGTTATCGCCGTTAGTTGCTTTTACTTCAACAACACCATCGCCGATTTCTAGTAATGAAACGTCAAATGTTCCACCGCCAAGGTCGAATACAAGAATTGTTTGTTCTTTATCTGCCTTATCTAATCCGTATGCGAGCGCTGCAGCAGTTGGCTCGTTGATGATACGAAGCACATTGAGGCCAGCAATTTCGCCAGCTTCTTTTGTTGCTTGACGCTGTGCATCATTGAAGTAAGCAGGAACAGTGATAACCGCATCGGTTACTGTTTCGCCCAAATATGCTTCGGCATCGCGCTTTAGCTTTTGCAAAACACGTGCTGAAATTTCTTGTGAGGTGTACTTCTTGCCATCGATATCGATTGTCCAGTTAGTACCCATGTGACGCTTAACGGATCGGATTGTGCGATCTACGTTTGTTACTGATTGGCGCTTTGCAACCTCACCAACAAGGACTTCACCGTTTTTGGCGAATGCCACGATGGATGGGGTAGTGCGCGCACCTTCTGCGTTGGCGATAACCGTTGGCTCGCCACCTTCAAGGACAGATACGCAGCTGTTAGTTGTTCCGAGGTCGATTCCGACTGCTCTAGCCATTGTGTGTGCTCCTTTTATCCCGCTCGAGCCTGATTTAGGGTCGAGGATTGTTGAACCTGAGTCGAGTATACACAAAAGGTTGAGTCGAAGCGACTCAGGTTTCTATCTACAGAACCAACAGGTTAGAGAACTTATTCCCGAAGCCGTTTTCTTGGCCTGGAACCTCGCACCTCGCTGCGAAACCGGTCCGCGCGGACATAGCCTTACCCCCATGAACCTCGCACTCGCAGGCCTTTCCTACAGCGTCACCGTCGTTGCCCTTGTCCTTCTTGCCGTTCGCACCAAGAAGTTAATTGGTATCTATAAGAAGGGTCAACCAGATCCAACGCGTAGTAACAATAAAGCGCAGCGTTTGCGAATGGCAGCTGGTGAAATCTTTGGCCATACCAAGATGTTCAATTTTACCGTTGTTGGTTTTGCTCACTGGTTTGTCATGGTCGGCTTTTTTGTTTTATTCGGAACCTTGGTCACCGCATACGGACAATTAATTGATCCGCAGTTTGCCTTACCAATTATTGGCCACTTCTGGGTTTATGAATACATCACAGAACTAGTTGCGTGGGCTACCGGAATCGGAATCGTAACTTTAATTGGAATCCGCCAGGTCACACGTCTTAGCAATAAGCGTTCCCGTTTTGCCGGTTCCGGAAATGCCAAGGCGTACTACGTTGAGTTTACGATCGTGCTTATTGTTGTCTGTGTCATCGCACTTCGCGGACTCGAAGGCGCACTCGGTGAAGAAACTGCGTGGAATCGTCATTACATAACTACTTGGTTTATCGCTTCAATGTTCAAGTCAATGACGCTGTCACAGCTAACTATGTGGATTCAAATTGTTGCAACCATCAAGATTGTTGGATCGATGGCCTGGTTCATTGTGATTGCAACCAACTTTACGATGGGTATTGCTTGGCACCGATTCTTGGCACCATTTAATATTTACTATCGTCGCAATGCTGATGGAAAATCATCACTGGGTGCATTGCCTCCGATGTTGTCTCATGGCGAAGAAATTAACTTTGAAGATCCAAAGGAAGATGATGTCTTTGGTTTAGGTACACGTGCCGACATATCCTGGAAGGGCTTGTTGGATATGACATCGTGTACCGAATGTGGTCGTTGCCAATCACAATGTCCTGCGTGGCACACCGATAAACCATTGTCGCCAAAGCTTTTAATCATGGCTATGCGTGATCACGCCTTTGCTAAAACCGTTGAAAATGAAGCACTTGTTGGGGAAAATTCACCAATTAGTTTGGATGTTTTGTGGTCATGCACAACATGTGGTGCCTGTGTTAATGAATGCCCAGTTGATATCGAACACATCGATCACATCGTTAACATGCGTCGCTTCAAGGTATTGGTTGAATCCTAATTTCCATCTGAACTTGGTGGCACATTTAGAAATCTTGAAAAGACCGGTAATCCATGGGGTGCTAATCGCACAGACCGCGAAGCATGGATTGCAGAATGTGATTTCCCAGTAAATGTTATTGAGGGTGAATTACCAGAAGATGTCGAATACTTGTTCTGGGTTGGTTGCGCTGGTGCTTATGAAGAACGCGCGAAGAAAACTACAAAGGCGGTTGCAGAGCTTTTGTACATGGCTGGTGTTAATTTTGCTGTGTTGGGTAAGAAGGAAACATGTACCGGCGATCCTGCACGTCGCGCCGGTAATGAGTTCTTGTATCAAATTCTTGCGCGCGAAAATATTGAAACCTTTAAAGAAGCATTTGGTGATCGGCCAAAGGGTAAGAAAAAAGTTGTTGTTACC
>JBIKPC010000072.1:0-4462 GCA_044357675.1 Candidatus Planktophila sp.
TTGATCTTGATTATGAAGGCTTTGCATTTGTTGATGGAAATAATACTTGGACCAAAACGGCTCCACTTTGGGTTGCTTTGGTTAAAGAGTTAAGCATCGCCTTGCATGCAAAAAATAAGTTGTTATCAGTCTCAACACCATACTTGTTTGACCCAAAAGAGAAGCAAAAAGGTTATTTTGTGTATGCATGGGCAGATATTGCAAGCAGTATCGATCGTTTGAGAATCATGACCTATGACTATTCTGTTGCCAGACCAGGACCCATGGGTCCATTGGCATGGACTGAAAAAACAATTAAATATGCAATAAGTGTTATGTCACCTGCAAAGGTGTATGTGGGTTTGCCTGGATATGGACGTGACTGGATAACGTCGGTAAAAGGTAAGTGTCCAACATCAGCGCCACCTGGCTTAATCGGTGGAGCTAAGGCTGCAACATTTAAAATGAATTATGCAGCGACAAAGGCTGCGATTGATGGAGCGATTCCAACATTTAATACCGAATATAGCGAGGCCACATACAGCTACACCCAGAGCTATAACGGACTATCTGCAACAGGTGCAGCAACCACCTGCACCGTAAATCGAACTGTTTGGTACCAAAATGCCCGCAGCTTTGCTGATCGAATGGCGCTAGTTGCTAAGTACCGTCTTGGTGGTGCCGCAATGTGGACACTAGGTATGGAAGAAATGGCAGCAACAAATGAGATTCGCTCTGCAGCCCTTGCAATTGCACCAGATCCAGTCGTCAACACAATTTCATTAGAAAGTGTTACAGATGGTTCGATAAATTATGGAAGCGCATTTACCGTTAAGGGCCTGATCACACTGAAAGATAAAACACCGATAGCTGGGCTAAATGTTGCAGTTGAAATCAAGCGTCCCAATGAAACCGCCTGGACCAAAATTGCAGATCTAGTAACAGCAGCCGATGGAACTGTTTTAACTCAATTGACTCTAGGTAGCGATGCTTCTATCCAGCTATCAACAGTTGGCACATGGGAGCGAGCCGCATCGGTAAGTGCCGAGGAAAAGATTTCAGTAAAGAGCCTGCTTCAGATAGATCGCCCAATATCTGCGACAAAAGGATCTGTATTTACAATTAAGGGGCAGCTATTGCCTAAATTAATCGGTAAGTCAGCGAATTTGCAGAAATACATAAATGGGAAGTGGCAAAATATCGGTGTGGCATCCATGTCAGATATCGATGGTTTGTTTATTTTTACCTCCACCGAAACTAAACGGGGAGTAGTGACATTGCGAATTCAAGTTAGCGGTGACATCGCTTCATCTCCATTTGCGATTGTGATTCGATAATTATGGTGAAAATCAAAGACCAGATTGAAGAGGAGATTCAAGCAATCTTTAGTGGTGATGTTCCGTGGATAACCATTGTGTGGGATGACCCAGTTAATCTGATGACCTATGTGACATATGTATTAATGGAATTGTTTGGATATAACAAAGAAAAAGCCCATGAGCTAATGATGAAGGTTCATACTGAAGGCAAAGCAGTTGTATCAAGTGGTAGTCGTGAAGAAATGGAACATGATGTTGCACGATTACACGAATACGGATTGTGGGCAACCTTGCAGCGAGGCGATCAAGCCATATGAGCGAAAACGAACACGGATTTTTCCGACACGGGGATAACGCCTACCTAGCTAATTTTTCTGAAGCTGAACGTGAAGTTCTGAGTAACTTAGTAGAACAAATAATCGAATTACTTGCCGAACGTGTTGATCATGACAGTGATGATCCGTTGGCTGCAATGGTTGGAATAACAATGCATGACACACCACCAGATGATGAAGTATTACTGCGTTTGTTGCCTAATGCATATGCAGATCAAGTAGACGCATCTGAATTTAGGAGATATACCGAATCGACATTGCGCCAAAAGAAGCAGGCACATGCAATGGCCATGCGGATGCACTTGAAAAGTGCAACAGATGGAATTGTTGAAGTTGATCATGACGGTGCCAATGCTTGGCTTGGTGCAATGAATGATGTGCGCCTTGCACTAGGAGTACGTCTAAAAGTTGAGGAAAATACACACGAAGATTTGGAATTGTTGGCACCGGACGACCCAATGCGTGGGGTGTATGCGGTGTATAGCTGGCTAGGCTGGCTGCAAGAAAGTTTGATTTCTGCCCTTATGGATGAATCTGAATAGTTGTTCTGCCTATAAAACAATAGGCGCAAGGTAGGCTAGCCCCGTGAGTGATGCCCCAATAGGAATATTTGATTCAGGTGTAGGCGGTCTAACCGTTGCACGTGCAATCTTGGATCAACTTCCTAATGAATCCACTCTTTATATTGGTGACACGGCACGTGGTCCTTATGGTCCACGTCCATTAGCCGAAGTTCGTGAATTTGCTCTTGAAACAATGGATTTCCTGGTTGAACAAGGCGTTAAAGCAATTGTTATCGCATGCAATACAGCGTCGGCTGCAATGTTACGTGATGCGCGGGAACGGTACTCAGTTCCGGTAATCGAAGTTATTCAACCTGCAGTTCGTCGCGCAGTTGCGGCAACCCGAACAGGAAACATTGGAGTCATTGGAACCCGAGCGACTATTGATTCAAAGGCATATGTAGATGCATTTGCAGCAGCGCCGCAATTAAAGATTACTTCGATTGCATGTCCATTATTTGTTGAATATGTAGAACGTGGCGAAACATCTGGCGCTGAGATCACCAAAGTTGCGCGCGAATACTTAGCATCGGTTATGGATGCACATGTTGATACTTTGGTATTGGGTTGCACCCACTATCCATTGTTAACCGGTGTTATTTCCTATGTCATGGGCGAAGGCGTCACCCTGGTATCGAGTGCGGAAGAAACAGCAAAAGACTTGTATCGCACATTGGTTGAAAATGGCTTGTTACGTGCCCAGTCGTCAACCCCAGCTACACATAGATTCTTAGCAACCGGTGATGCAAAGGCATTTGAAACCTTGGCTCGACGTTTTCTAGGTCCCGAGGTCACACAAGTCGAACACCAAGCGCTAACAAAAAACTAGGAGCTATACATGGCACGCAATGACGGACGCACAGTTAATGATCTACGCGACATTAAATTTACTCGCGGTTGGTTAGATCATGCCGAAGGTTCTGTATTGGTTGAATTCGGCAAGACTCGCGTTTTATGCGTTGCATCCTTTACACCAGGTGTTCCACGTTGGTTAAAAGATACTGGCAACGGATGGGTTACATCTGAGTATTCAATGTTGCCACGTGCAACACACACACGTTCAGACCGAGAAAGCGTTAAAGGAAAACTTGGTGGTCGCACACAAGAGATTTCTCGTTTAGTTGGCCGCTCTTTGCGTGCAGTGGTAAATATGAAAGAACTTGGCGAAAACACAATTGTTATTGACTGTGATGTTTTACAAGCAGATGGTGGAACTCGTACGGCAGCAATCACTGGCGCATATGTTGCACTTGCTGATGCAATTTCGTGGGCAAAGGCCCAAGGACATATCAAAGCTGATGCAAAACCACTAAACGATTCTGTTGCAGCGGTAAGTGTCGGAATCATTGATGGTGTTCCCATGCTTGATCTTTGTTACGAAGAAGATGTTCGAGCAGGCACAGATATGAATGTTGTTGTCGCTGGCGATGGACGCTTCATCGAAGTACAGGGAACTGCTGAAGGTGAACCTTTCGATCGCGCATTATTGAATCAACTCCTTGATTTAGCGGTTGCGGGATGTTCAACACTTAACCAGATGCAGAAAGATGTCCTTGCTAAGTAATGTCTCACAAACTTGTATTAGCAACACGTAATCAAGGAAAGATCACAGAGTTCCGACGCATTTTGGATGCCTTAGCACCAGGTGCAATCGAACTTATTGGTGTTGATCAATTTCCAGATTTAGTTGATGTTGAAGAAACGGGTTCAACATTTGAAGAAAACTCTTTGCTCAAGGCGCGTTACACAAGTCAAGCAACGGGGTTGCCAGCGATCGCTGATGATTCAGGACTATGTGTAGATGCCTTACAGGGTGATCCAGGAATATTTTCTGCACGATGGGCAGGTGAGCATGGCAATGACCGTGCAAATCTGGAGAAAGTTTTAGATCAGCTCAAAGATGTTCCAGATGAAAAGCGCACTGCACACTTCATGTGCGTGGCTTCTCTTGTGTTGCCGGATGGTCGCCAACAGGTTGCCGAAGGTCGTTTCGACGGCCATATTTTGCGCGCCCCTGTTGGTGAGAATGGATTTGGCTACGACCCAATTTTCCAGCCAGCAGGCCTGACCATTTCCTCTGCGCAAATGAGCGCGGAAGAAAAGGATGTAGCCAGTCACCGTGGAAAATCACTACGCGCGATAGCACCTCATGTCATCCATTTGCTTGCAAGCCTGAGGTAACCTTTACCTATCACAGCGCGTTAATTACGTGCTTATAGCAATCCAAGGAGTTCGAAGTGGCCGTTAAGAAGACCGCAAAGAAGGC
>JBIKPC010000073.1:0-4459 GCA_044357675.1 Candidatus Planktophila sp.
ACTTGCTTTACCTGGCGAGTCGACGCATTGTTACCGGCGCCGCATCCACTTAGTGAGACGGCTAATGCTGCAATAACTAATGCTGAAATAGTGCGACGCATAAGCACAATTGTCTCACATCGAATAAGCAGTATTTAACGCTACTTTTACTGGGTTTTCTGATCTAAAGATTGCTGGTAGAATTGACCCTCTAGCGAAGGGCATCACATGACATTTAAGGTCGGCGAAACCGTTGTTTATCCTCACCACGGGGCTGCATTAATTGAAGCTATTGAAACTCGTGTGATCAAGGGTGAAGAAAAGACCTACCTAGTGTTAAAAATTGCTCAAGGCGATCTAACAGTCCGCGTTCCAGCAGACAATGTAGATCTAGTCGGAGTTCGTGATGTTGTTGATTCAGCAGGCCTAGATCGCGTATTCAGCGTATTGCGCCAGCCATATACAGAAGAGCCAACAAACTGGTCACGTCGTTACAAGGCAAATCTAGAAAAGCTTGCTTCAGGTGATGTTATTAAGGTTGCCGAAGTTGTTCGTGATCTTTACCGTCGCGATTTAGATCGTGGACTATCAGCTGGTGAAAAGCGCATGCTCGCCAAGGCGAAGCAGATCCTGGTATCAGAGCTTGCTCTTGCAGAGCGCACTGATGAAGAAAAGGCTGCAGTAATCCTTGACGAGGTTTTAGCTTCCTAATTGATGAGCACACCTTCTCTGAAGGTTGTTGTGGCGATTACATCGCCAATTGCTTTTCACACATTAAAGAATCAAAGCATCCTACAAACCTGTTGTGATACTGCAGGTGAATTTGTTGCCCACTATGGTTTAGGCGCACATCTAGCTATTGCCGGTACTAAAGCTGATCTTGTGCAGCTTGCAGAAGTAAATTGCGAAAAGATTGAATGTAATCCAAACAATGCCCAAGAGTTTGCACAAGCTCTGCACAGTGCCGCAGCAGCTGATTTAGTAATGATTCATGATTCACAACGAGCACTAACCACAGTGGCCCAGTTTGATCGAGTAATGCAGGCCTTAACCCCCAGCATTGATGCGGTTCGACCAGTTTCGGCCTTTACTGAGACCCTCAAATCAATCGGTACCGATCAGTACATTGCCGGCACCATTGATCGAAATTCAATGAAGAGAACCTCTACACCCGAGCTAATTCGCCACAACGCAATCGACATTAAAGCAACATCAACCTGGTTTGTTCCAATCAAAGCTGATGCACACATAGCTACTGTCGATGCGGACCCTGAAAGTGCACGTATTAACTCAGAAAAAGAGATTGAATTAATGAAGTTCTTATTGGATAGGAACTAAAAGCTCCGCAGTAGTTAAATCCTGTGGGTAGGTAATTTTAAAGTTAAAGACATCGCCAGGGACTGCAAGAATTTTTACATCAGGGAAAAACTCTTCCATGCAGGCGGCCGTATCTGTTCCTACAAACCCTTGTTCAACTGATTTCTCATAGGCGGCTAACAACGGTTGCGCTCTAAAGCCTTGCGGAGTTTGAACACGTGCCACAGTTTCGACGCGATCCATATCCATTTCTCGAGCATCAAGAGCAATCGTTGGAATAGCCCCACCATGGAGTGCAGCGCCATCTGCAATCGCAGTAAATAATTCAGGTGTTGCTAAAGGTCTTGCACCATCGTGGATTAAAACGATATCAATTTCGCCAGCAAGAATCGCGGGCTTTAAATACTTCAGGGCGTTGAATTCACTCTCATGGCGACTAGCACCACCATAAACGATTTCAATGTTTGTTGGCATTGCATCAGCTGCCAATGCTTTACGAGCAAACTCTTCATCATCTGGATTAATTACCAAAACAATACGTGCGCCAGCAAAGTTTGCAGATGCATTTGTAAGTGATCTAGAAATAATATGGCGACCATTCAACGGTAACCACACCTTGTTGATGTCATGACCAAAACGTGTGCCAGAGCCCGCCGCCAAAACTATTGCTGCAACTGTGGGCCGTGAGCTCATGATTACTTCTGGTGTGGTGCGTAGGTAAGACCTAATTCATCTTGCTTTTTACGCAAAGCAACAATAAATGAATCCTGGTCGAGCTCAACATGGTCATATGTCAGCAATTCGCTCACACCAATTGGCTTAATGATCTTTGCTCCAGCGATTAATCCAATCGGAACTAAGTTATCGCGCTTGGCATCAAGTGCGTTGTCGGCATAGCCACGCACTGTATATCCACCGATTCCATCAATAACATCCCCAATTTCAAGGTTTTTCTTTGTCATTGTCACAACTTCAGCATTTAGATGTGGTGCATACAGTGAAGACTCGCGATCCAGAATTGCTCTGTAAACAGTAATCGGAGCTTCGATCGAGGCTAAATGAAATGGACGATACAAAGCAAAGTAAGGACCAGGTCCCATTGCCAAATAACTCATCTCATGTGCGATGTAAGGATCGTTGTGGCGAACAATCACAAAGACTCCCGGCGCAACATCACCTGTGCAGTAATCCACAACTCCTGGTCGATCTAAAACTCCACCATCTGCTTCAAGTGCAAAGGTGTCTTGCAGAGTTTTGATGGATGATACGGGTCCGTACATTCCACGCTTTGATAGTTGTAATCCAGTTGTGTTTGCAAGTGCGACCATTTCGGTCATTGTTTTTGAGCCATCAGTAAATGAGCACAACATCTTGGGATTCATCTTCTTTTTAATAGCGATATCGCGGACTGTATCCGGAGTGCTCAATGGCTCAAAGGGATTGTTCTTACCCTTGCCTGCGCAGATAATTTCAAAATTTAAATCACGCGCGTAATCAACCAAGACTTTAGCTTCAATCGGTTCATCACCATGACAGACTGCGTAGATCACGCCATTATCTGTTGCAACCTTATGTAGCAGTGGACCGATTGTTACATCCATTTCGACATTGAGAACCGCAACATCTTTTTTAGCAAGAAGTGAAGAATATGTAATCTGTGCGCCAATATCTGGGACTCCAGTGCCTTCTACAACTAAATCAACCGGAAGCTCTGAAACCAATAGTGCGTTGGTACTTCCGGTGTGCTTGCCGGCCAAAATTGCATCCGACAAAACATCTTTGTCATCACTAAACACAACATCTGTAATTCCTAGATCGGCGTAAACAACCTTGACGCGTTCTAGATCTGTATCAACAACTATGGATAGCGAGATTCCCTCTTTACGGCCTAATTGATTTCCAAAGCCGCGACCCATCTGGCCAGCACCTACCAATGCGATACGGGTATCCCGACCAGTTTTGAGTGCATGATCTCGAAGTCGAGATGTGTAGGTCACCATTAACTCTTTTCCATGAATACAGCCTGTATGCGTATTAAACACCACCACAGAAGCCGATACGCTTAGACAATGAACATCTCCAAACTTCGTACCGGTGTCGGAGTTGATGCCCACAAATTTGGTGAAAGTGGGCCTTGTGCACTTGCAGGGTTGCAATGGCCCGAAACTCCGCGCTTACTTGGACATTCAGATGGTGATGCTGCCTCACATGCATTGTGCGATGCAGTTTTAGCTGCCTGCCAGCTAGGTGATGTTGGAACTTTTTTTGGTGTCGATAAGCCCGAAATGGCTGGGGCATCTGGCGTTGCGATGATTTCAGCAGTACGCGAATTTGTGACCGCCAAAGGTTTTGTCATTAACAATGTTTCTTTGCAGATTGTTGGAAATAAACCAAAGATCACAGCCCGTCGCGATGAGGCACAAAAAGTATTAAGTGATGCGCTAGGCGCACCTGTTTCTGTCGCTGCTACAACATCAGATGAAATGGGCTTCACCGGTCGCGGCGAAGGTATTTATGTCATTGCTAACGCATTGGTATTGGCTCCATGAGTTTGAATTTGTATGACACTGCAACCCGCGAGGTAAATGAATTCAAGCCATTAATTACAGGGCAAGTTTCTATCTATGTATGTGGCGCAACGGTGCAAGCAGCACCTCACATTGGCCATGTTCGAAGTGGTGTTAACTTTGATATTTTGCGACGTTGGCTAACTAAGAGCGGCTACGACGTCACATTTATTCGAAATGTCACCGATATTGATGACAAGATTTTGCAAAAGGCAGTGATTGAAAAAATGCCTTGGTGGGCGCTAGCAATGAAGTACGAGCGACTCTTTACAGAGGCATACACATCGTTGAATGTTTTACCGCCAACATACGAACCCCGAGCTACTGGCCACATCACACAAATGATTGAATTAATGGATCAACTCATTGAAAATGGCGCTGCATATGCTCCAGGCAATGGAGATGTGTACCTAGAAGTACGTAAATTGAAGAGTTACCTAACTTTGTCTCGTCAAAACCTAAATGACTTGCAGCCTGCATCAGATGCTGATGAAACGTACAAAAAAGATGTGCGTGACTTTGCCTTATGGAAAGCAGCAAAACCTGGCGAACCATCATGGCCTACACCGTGGGGACCAGGTCGTCCTGGTTGGCAT
>JBIKPC010000074.1:0-4449 GCA_044357675.1 Candidatus Planktophila sp.
TTCCCACGACTGCGATGACAGCTGGCTGTGCTCCAAAAGATTGCATACCGCTAGGCTAGCCGTTATGACCAAAACTTCAATCATTATGGATGTAGATACCGGCGTAGATGATGCCTTTGCTGTTTTATTTGCAGCCATGCATCCAGACATCAAATTGTTAGGTATTACTTGCGTAGATGGCAATACAAATGTAGATCAAGTTGTAGCCAATACCTTCAAGGTCTTAGATGCAGCCGGTGCCGGAGACATTCCTGTGGCTCGAGGTGCGGTCCGTCCGCTATTGGGCAAGAGCCAATACGCCGAATATGTGCATGGTAAAGATGGAATGTGTGATCTTGGGATTACTCCATCACATCGCACAGTTGACCCACGTTCAGCTGTTGAACTACTCCGTGATCTAATTGAGTCATCTGTAGATCCTGTAACAATTGTTCCGATCGCACCATTAACTAATATCGCATTGTTCTTGCGCGCATTTCCTGAAACCGCCAAAAAGATCCATCGCATTGTTTTAATGGGCGGTTCAGCATCAGCTGGTAATGCAACCGCTGCTGCAGAATTTAATGTCTGGCATGATCCAGAAGCCGCTGCCATTGTTTTTCAAAGCGGAGTTCCTATTTCAATGTATGGGCTAGATGTCTTTATGCGTCCAACAATTAGCAAAGCAGATGCAACCGTTATGAGTACATCAGAAAAGCCTGCAGCGCAATTTGCAGGATCACTAGCACTTGGATTTATGGAGCAAGTTAGAACTGATCCGATTTCTTTGGGTGACTACGGTGCCGTTGCTTTAGTAATCCATCCAGAACTTTTCACAACCGAAATGTTTGATGTTGTGGTTGACACATCAGCTGGCCCCGCACGTGGTCAGACAATTGTGGATCGCCGAGATGCTTGGCTCAAGCAGTTAGAGCCACTAGACCTAGAAGATTCAGCGAAGGTTCGCGTTGCTTTAGATCTAGATGTCGCTGCGGTTGTGCAATTGTGGCTAAAAACCGTTAATTCATAGCCCTATTGGGTGCCAAACAGTTTTAGCTTCCATAAAGGCAATGATGCGACCAGGATCTGCTGACTTAAAGGAATGAATTCGCTTTAAGTTTTCGGCTCCAGCAATCTTGATCTCAGCGTGCTTCTTTGACGACAGTCCAGAAATATCTAACGCATCAATATCCATATGAGATGCCATCCATGGGGCAATCTCATCTTTTTTACCAGTCAGGATATTGATTACACCTGCAGGTAGGTCGCTAGTGGCCAGAACTTCAGCAAATGTCATGGCAGATAGTGGCGCCTTTGTACTTGCTAAAACAACAACTGTGTTTCCTGAAGTAATTATTGGAGCAATGGCATCAATTAAGCCAAGTAGCGAAGGAGATTCAGGTGCGATAGCAGCGACGACTCCCATACTTTCTGGGATCGTAAAGTTATAGAAAGGACCCGCAACTGGATTAGTAGATCCTGCAAGGGATGCAATTTTATCTGTCCAACCGGCATACCAAACTAGACGATCAATAGCTTCAGTTACCTCTTTGTCAGCCTTTGCCTTTGTTGCGCCGGTGACGTTAACAATTTCTTCTACAAATTGTCCACGACGCCCTTCGAGCATTTCGGCGATACGATACAAAATCTGTCCACGGTTATATGCAGTAGCTTTATTCCATCCTGCATGTGCTGCGCGTGCTGCAACAACTGCATCGCGCAAATCTTTTCGTGAAGCAAGACATGGGTTTGCGACAAAGACGCCCTTGGCATTTTTAACTTCGTAGGTACGACCAGATTCTGTGCGAGGGAAAGCACCATTGATATACAGCTTGTAAGTCTTCTTCACATCAATGCGATTACTCATGGCTTACTCCCTTCAAATATGCAGCCAGTCCGTGACGTCCGCCTTCGCGACCCCACCCCGATTCCTTATAGCCACCAAATGGTGATGTCGGATCAAACTTATTGAAGGTATTAGCCCAGATAACACCTGCGCGAAGTTGTTGAGATGCCCATAGTGTGCGAGATCCCTTTTCGCTCCAAATACCAGCAGATAAACCAAAGGGAGTGTTATTTGCCTTTTCTATGGCCTCGGCAGGTGTTCTAAATGTCAGAACTGAAAGAACTGGACCAAAGATTTCCTCGCGTGCAATTCGATGTGCCTGTGTGACACCAGTAAAGATTGTTGGCGCAAACCAGAATCCCTTACTTGGCAGTTTGCATTCTGGGCTCCAGCGTTCTGCGCCTTCTGAATCGCCAACAGCGGCGAGTTCAATAATTTTAGCAAGTTGTTCCTTGCTATTAATCGCGCCAACATCTGTGTTCTTATCCATAGGATCGCCCACACGAATCTTTTCCATACGATTCTTTAGCTTATGTAAAACTTCTTCAGCCACATTTTCTTGTAGCAACAGTCGAGAGCCCGCGCAACATACATGTCCTTGATTAAAGAAAATACCATTAACAATTCCTTCAACAGTTTCATCGATTGGCGCATCATCAAAAACAATATTGGCTGCTTTGCCACCGAGTTCTAAGGTAACGCTCTTGTTGGTAGGTGCCACAGCGCGAGCAATAATTTTTCCAACTTCGGTAGATCCGGTGAATGCAATCTTGTCGATACCAGGATGATTCACAATCAAGGCACCTGTCGATCCATCACCTGTGACAATGTTGACTACACCCGCTGGAAGTTCTGCTTGTTGGCACACTTCGGCAAATAACAACGCGGTCAGTGGTGTTGATTCAGCTGGCTTTAGAACTACAGTATTTCCAGCAGCAAGTGCTGGTGCAACCTTCCATGCCAACATCAGTAAGGGAAAGTTCCAAGGAATAATCTGTCCTGCAACACCCAGTGGCTTTGGAGATGTGCCCAGACCAGCGTATTCCAGCTTGTCTGCCCATCCTGCGTGATAGAAAAAGTGAGCCGCAGCCAATGGAATATCGGTATCTCGTGACTCGCGTATTGGCTTACCGTTATCGAGAGTTTCGAGTACTGCAAATTCACGTGCACGCTCTTGCATGATGCGAGCGATTCGATACAAATACTTTCCGCGCTCTTTGCCTGACATCTTTGACCAGGTGTTTGTATATGCCTTGCGTGCCGCTTTAACCGCTGCATCAACATCGGCTTTACCGGCAAGTGCGATCTGGCTTAGTACTTCTTCAGTAGCTGGATTAATTGTTGGAAAGTGCTTGCCACCGGGAACAAACTTGCCGCCGATGAAGTGTCCATACTTAGGCTTGATCGTGACAATCGCGCGAGATTCTGGCGCTGGGGCGTATTCGAAGGTCATAGTCGTCTCCCTTAATCCATCGTCACATACTGAGGGCTAGTGTAATAACCATCATCCATCTTCATGCGCTGCATCAACAAATCATTGAGCAATGCACTGGCTCCGATACGAAAGAGTTTCGGATTGAGCCAATCTGGTCCCACGGTTTCATTGACCAAAACTAATTGTTTGATTGCATCTTTAGTATTTCGAATTCCACCAGCAGGCTTGACTCCGATTCGTACCTGAGTCATCTCATAGAAGTCGCGAACAGCTTCTAGCATTACCAGAACTACTGGGGGAGTCGCAGCTGGTGCAACCTTACCTGTCGATGTCTTAATAAAGTCAGCACCTGCCGCCATTGCCAAAAATGATGCTTTCCGTACATTGTCATAGGTGACTAATTCACCAGTTTCAAAGATAACCTTTAAATGAGCTTTATCGCCACAAACCTGGCGGATCTGAACAATCTCATTGAAAACATCGATGTAACGGCCAGCAAGAAAAGCTCCGCGATCAATCACCATATCGATTTCTGCCGCACCTGCATCAATAGCATCTTGGGTATCTTGAATCTTTACGGGCATTGATGCACGACCTGAAGGAAAAGCAGTTGAAACCGCTGCTACTGGGACATGCTGGCCACCAATTAAATCTAGATGCGCGCGAGCAACCCCAACCATGTCGTTGTAGACACAGACTGCACCAACACTTGGAACCGTTGAATCAGTTGGGTCTGGCCGCACAGCCTTTGTACACAAAGCTTTCACTTTGCCAGGAGTATCTGCTCCTTCAAGAGTTGTTAAATCCACCATCGTGATTGCTGTATCTATTGCCCAGCGCTTCGATGTTGTTTTGATGCTTCTGGTTGCAAGCATCGCTGCGCGAGCTTCAGCACCGACCTGGTCTACACCTGAAAGATTACCGAGGTAACTTTTTAGGGAGGCATCAGTGCCATCAACTAAGCCATAAAAACTCACGATAACAATTCCTTAAGCGGTGGTCGCAGTTGATCCAATACTAATTGAGCGGATTTGGAATCCTTTTCAATTACCTCAATGTAACACTTCATCTTTGCCTCAGTACCACTGGGACGAATAATTATTCGAACTCCACCAGCTAGCCAGATTCTTAAACCATCTGTAGGTGGTAAGCCATCAGTTGGGGCTGCTAGATCATCAATTGATTTAAC
>JBIKPC010000123.1:0-2838 GCA_044357675.1 Candidatus Planktophila sp.
AGCACGTAGCTCTGCTACTTTTTTCTTCATTACATCTTCGTTAGCTCTACCTCGAAATGATGCTGCAACACAGCTCTCAGCCTCTTGCTGACGCAACACAACCTGCGGATCATTGGGATCTGGCATATCCGCCTTAGTGCTACCGGCTGGCATAACAAATGAAACAAACCACTCATCATCGGCCACCTTGTCAGCCTTCTGCGCACTGATGACAGGTGCGGTCATGGCAATCTTTTCTGACCGCTTATTACCTTGAGAGATGTATCCAAATAAAGATCTAAAGGCCACGCTACCAGCAGATGAGTAATCAGCTGAGACTTTAACCTCTGCTATTGAGCACGGTAGATACTCACGAAGCTCAAAGCCGTTATAGCTTTTAACTACTGTGAACTCTTGTCTCTGTGTCATGGCTTAACCCTAGATCTCCACGCACTCCAGGCACCAGTGCTGCCCAGCGCCCACATCACCAACAATGGCTGAAACAACAACCTAATAAACCGTGCTCTATCGCTGTTTAAGCCAAAGGCATCAACACCGTTTACATACTGCGAAATATTTCCCCAAAAGATTGCCACAAAGAAGGCTGCAACTAACCAACCTAATTGCACTCTGTATTTCCACAGCACAATCAACCCAACACCCAGTGCGATCTCAACCACCCCAGATGCCAACACAACAAAGTCTGCATAATCTGCAAACACCGTTGGCACCTGTGCCTGAAACTCTTGCCGGCTAGTTGTTAAATGCCCAACACCGGCATAGGCCAGAGCAAACCCCAAGACCATTTGAGGAAGCCTTCGCACAA
Organism: Candidatus Planktophila sp.; assembly: GCA_044357675.1. Classification (GTDB taxonomy): domain Bacteria; phylum Actinomycetota; class Actinomycetes; order Nanopelagicales; family Nanopelagicaceae; genus Planktophila. Next base: position 806 of record JBIKPC010000123.1, read on the forward strand.
CAATCATTGGATAAGTAAACACCCTTTAATCGATCTATTTGTGAAATAAACTTAACGAATAACTAATCTGGGTGGAATGATTAAGTTCGGTTCACTAATTTGTTTCAGTGAATTGAATTTTCCTATCGAATTACCCTCTTCCCCCATAAGCACTTTCAGTGCAAGGGATGCTACTTCTGGGATATTTTGATCTAGCGAGGAGAAATTAAAGACTTTGGAGGTTGGACTATTATCAAATCCAGAGACAGGGATAGTTTTTTTAAGGCTTGCTATCTCCATCTGTGCTCCTAAAGCCAAAGTATCACTGGCACAAACAAGCGCATCAATCTCTGGATGGCGCGAGAGTAAACGTGCAGTTGAAGCACGTGCGCTAGCTATTGTCTCTTCACCTAATTCAGAGTAATCACGTGGAGACCTCTTTGGCTTGAAATCCTTCAATTCAGCATAGGTCTGCGACCAACCAAGTAAGCGATCTTCTGCAACGCTCTTAGGTTTAGCAGAACTCTGATTGCTAGTTTTCCAACCGAGAAATCCAATTGTGCGATGTCCAAGTTTCCAGAACATTTTGGTCGCATCTCTAGTTCCGCTGGCACCATCAACATCGATCCATGGATATGAGTTAGCAAACTCAGGGGAACTTCCCCATGGTCTACCAAAACTGAGGAAAGGTACATTTCTGTCGAGTAGGTATTTAAGTCGTGGATCTGCTTCTACGGTCGAGGTTAGAAGAAATCCATCAACCTCACGGGAATCAATGAGTTTTGATAGTTTTTCTACTTCGTTTTCTTTCTCACCGCATGCATAAGTAAAAACTCTAATTCCACGCAATTCAGAGGCTCGAACAAGTTCATACACAAATTCATCTTGAATATATCCGGAGTACAGACCATCAGATCCCTTGCCTACAGGTGCATTTGAATCTACTCGGACCGCGATTGATGATGACTTTTTTGATCGTAATCGTCGAGCTGACAAATTCGGTGAATAGTGAAGTTTGTCTATAGCTTTAAGTACTTTTGCAGTTGTCTCAGGCTTCACTCTGTCTGGAAAATTGAGCACATTGGATACGGTTTGCAAGGAAACCCCCGCCTCTTGGGCAACAGAGACAATGGAAGCTCTTTTTTTATCCATTATTTGTATCCCAGAGAACTTGTTTGATTTACTACTGGGCAATCACTGTCTATTAGAAAGCCAGGAGTATGCAGCGACAGTCCATCCTTGAATAATTTGAGGTGGTTGTGCAATTCGATTTGTGTCTGCACGAACTCCGCTTTCATCCTCAAATTGTACATCCTGTATAAAACGATTGATGAGATCTTGCTCTGGCCAATCGCCACGGAAGAATTCGGGATACCCACCGCATGATTCAATTGCATTTTTGATTTTATCTTGCACATAAATTGATTCTCTAGTAAATCCTTGTTTTAAGAGCCCACGGGCGGTTAGGACACCATCAAATGGCCAAGCAGATCCCGTGTGATATCCCCCAGGTCTATATGAACCATGCGCGTTTGAAAGTGTGCGCAATCCACTATCACCTAACATCGAACTATCAGTCATCGCTGATGCAATAGCTGTGCGATAGATGCTGAATTCATCACCTGAAAGGACATCAGAATCTAACAGTCGTCCCTGATTACTTGCCAGTGACTCAAATTTGACGAGCTGACCATTCGGATCTCTTTCAAGACCCAAAGCAAAACTATCTCCCATCCAAAAATATGCGATCAATGAGCGCTGAAGGTTATGTGCTAATTGAGTCAACTCTTTTGTTGAAAGTGGCCAACTCTTACTTGGTTTCATTACCTGAATTTCTACGGCAGCCATAATTGCATCGTATGTTTCACCCACAGTTTCAACCGATGCAGTTGAATCTCCACGCGCCAACACTCCATTTGCATGCATATAGGAATCGCCAGAGTCTTTCCACACTTGATTAGCAATACCCTTGGGATTTGCTCGTGATGATTCGATAAAACCTGAAGGAGTGGCAAGACGCTTCAAGACCCACTCGGTCGAAGCAATGAAGCGCT
>JBIKPC010000012.1:0-15125 GCA_044357675.1 Candidatus Planktophila sp.
AACTAGAGAGCCGTGGGCTCTTTTCAAATCAGTGATCGCACTACTCTTAATCGTTTTTTGCCTTTGGGGTTCACAATGGCAATACCACCGTGGCGTTGATCGTCACGCTCGTAACGCTGTGATTGAGGAACGTATTGCGAAATCTCCAATCGAGCTAAATACCGTAACAAGTGAATTACCTAATTATGAATGGCAAACGGTTTCTACCTCGGGCACTTTTGATACGGACAAACAGATCTTGCTACGAAATCGCTATAACGACGGTAAGTACGGATATGAGGTACTTACACTCTTTAAATCAAATGACAATAAAAACTTCTGGGTTGATCGTGGCTGGGTCCAAGCAGGAGCAACAGCAACAACTGCGCCAGTAGTTACCGCATTGCCACAAGGTGAGGTTTCAATTAGGGGCCGACTGCGTCTTGATTCTTCGTTGCCTCGTGGTTCATTCTTCGCACTACCCGGAAAAGGCGAGGGCTTAGTTTCAGAACTAAATGCGCAGTCCCAGTTAAATACTGAAAAGTTTTATATAGATCTTTTGTCTGGCTCCGAAACATCCCTAACACCAGAGGTGACAGCCCAACTTCCTGAATTAAGCGATGGTCCCCACATGGCATACGCCTTGCAATGGATATTTTTTGGAGGCTTAGTTATTTACGGGCGAATCTTGATTCGTCGCACCCGTTAAATCTTGTCTGTTATATAGATCTGCATAGAGGCCACCCTGTGCAACTAGCTCATCATGCTTTCCGCGCTCAACTATCGAACCCTTTTCGAGAACAAGAATTTGATCTGCCTCGCGTACCGTGCTCAAACGATGTGCGATAACAATGCTCGTTCTACCTTTTAGTGCAGTCTGAAGGGCTGCGTGTACAAGCTGTTCGTTTTCGGAATCCAAATGCGCTGTTGCTTCATCAAGGATTACAACTGCCGGAGACTTCAACAATAATCGAGCAATCGCAAGACGTTGTTTTTCTCCACCGGAGAGCCTGTGCCCGCGCTCCCCCACCATTGTGTCTAGGCCATTAGGCAAAGACTCAATCAGATTCCAAATTTGCGCGGCTTCACAAGCTGCCTGCATCTCTGCAGCTGTCGCATCTTGCTTTGCATAGCGAAGATTTTCAGCAATCGATTCGTGGAACAAGTGCGCATCCTGCATGACGACACCGATTGAATCACGCAAAGATTCAAGTGTTAGATCGCGAATGTCGTGCCCATCAATAGAAATCGCACCACTGGTGACATCGTAGAGTCGAGGTAGCAATGCACTGATAGTAGTTTTGCCAGCACCTGATGGACCAACTAAGGCTGTCATCGTGCCAGGTTCTGCAACAAAAGAAAGATTGCGTAGCACTTGCCCACTCTGCACAGTTTCAGCCTTTGCAGCGGATTCAAGTGAAGCCAAGGAAATCTCTTCAGCGCGCGGGTAGGAGAAATCAACATTGTCGAATTCAATGCGCGGTTCCTTAGTGACAAGAGCTTTTGCTCCATCACGGTTTTTGACCATCGGCTCAAGATCTAGAACTTCAAAAACTCTCTCAAAAGAAACAAGTGATGTCATGACATCTATACGTACATTTGAAAGCGCGGTGAGTGGACCATACAAACGTGCTAACAAGGCTGTGATAGCAAGAAGAGTTCCTACTGTGACTCCCCCGTTAATCGCTAAATGTCCGCCAATTCCATATGCAAATGCGGTGGCAATCGCTGCAACGCTGGTGAGGGCGATAAAGAAAAGCCTATTGAGCATCGCCATTTTGATGCCGATATCAGCAACTCGTCGCGCTCGACTTCTGAAGTACTCACGTTCGCGATCTGGTTCTCCGTACAAAGCAACCAACATTGCACCGGACACATTGAAGCGCTCTGTCATTGTGCTGGACATTTCAGCGTTGACGCTAAATGACTCGCGAGTTAACGACTGGAGCCTGCGTCCAACCCACTTAGTTGGGATTAGGAAAACTGGAAGCAGGAGAAGTGAAAAAATGGTTATCTGCCAAGACAAAATCAACATGGTCACACTGACTAAAACCAGACTTACTACATTGCTGACAACACCTGACAGCGTTGCCGTAAAAGCTTGTTGAGCGCCCATCACATCTGAGTTAATTCTCGAAATAAGCGCACCGGTCTGAGTACGGGTAAAAAATGCTATCGATTGCTTTTGTACATGGGCAAAGACCAATGATCGGAGATCATAAATTAAACCTTCACCAATTCGAGAGGAGAAGTAGCGTCCCAGCATGTTGAAGCCGGCATCTGCGATTGCTAACAGACCTACAAAGATTGCAAGTCTGGTAACTACTTCGCCATTTTTCGGGATAACACCATCATCAATTAATTGTTTTAGGAGCAGCGGGGTGGCCACTACCAAAGCGGCATCAACTATGACCGTTGCTAGAAAAATGAAAATATTTGTTCGATACGGCAACGCAAATTTGAAGATACGTTTGATTGTTCCAGGCTTTAGTTTCTGTTCCTTAACCGAAGGATCAGCGGTCATTGAGCGGTGGGTCATCCACGCTGCATGCATTGACATAATTAAACGGTAAAGCCGAGAGCGCGCAGCTGTTCTCTTCCGTCATCAGAAATTTTGTCTGGGCCCCAAGGCGGCATCCATACCCAGTTAATTTTCACATCAGTTGTCATCCCAGCAAGTGCGGCGCGTGTTTGATCCTCGATTACATCTTGCAAAGGACATGCCGCAGAGGTGAGAGTCATGTTCAGGATTGCGATGTTGGCTTCATCAACCATTACATCGTAGATAAGCCCAAGGTCCACCACATTGATACCGAGCTCAGGATCAACAACATCCTTCATCGCCTCAGTTACATCATCGACACTTGTTGCCATTGTTACTCTCCCCCTGTTGTCGTCTTAATTCTAACCGCTGCATCCTTAAACGCCATCCACCCCAAAAGTGCGCACTTAATCCGAGCAGGGAACTTAGATACGCCTGCAAGTGATACCGCATCCTCAAGAACATCAGGATTACCCTGCTTAGTTCCCTTACTGTGCATAAGTTCGGTAAATTCGTTGAGAATGGCATCAGCTTCAGTAAAGCTCTTGTTAACTAATAAATCACTGGCAATTGAAACGCTTGCCTGGGAAATCGAGCAGCCAACACCATCCCAGGTAACACTTGAGATTACGCCGTTTTCTGCAGTTACATTAAGAGTAATTTCATCGCCACAGCTGGGATTCACATGATGAACTTGAGCACCATAAGTAGCCGACAAACCTTTGTTTAGTGGGTGCTTGTAGTGATCAAGTATTACTTCTTGATAGAGGCTATCTAGTTGCATTATGCAAAGTACTTCTGTGCGCCGAGGATTGCATCAAATAATGCATCACAATCTGATTCTTCGTTATATAAATACAATGAAGCACGAGTAGTTGCAGGCACTCCAAGTTTTCTTGTTAATGGCCAGGCACAATGATGACCTGTGCGAACTGCAACACCTTGGCTATCAACAAATTGACCCAAATCATGCGGGTGAATATCTCCGACGGTAAATGAAACAGTCCCACCACGTGAATCAAGGTCGACCGGTCCAACAATTTTTAGATCTGGAACTTGCTGCAACTTCTCAATCAAATACTTTGTCAATGCCACCTCATGGTTGTGAACGTTTTTCATACCAAGAGCGGTTAAATAATCAACGGCGGCACCTAGACCTACGGCTTGCGCCATGTTAGGTACGCCAGCTTCAAACTTACGTGGTGCAGGTGCCCACGCCGCACCAGTCATTGTTACGGTTTCAATCATAGAGCCGCCGTAGAGAAATGGTGGGAGATCTTCAAGTAAAGAACTCCACAAAACACCAACACCTGTAGGTCCTAAGGCCTTGTGGCCAGAGAAAACCAGGAAATCAACATTAAGTTCTGTCACATCGATGGGCATGTGTGGAGCAGATTGGCAAGCATCAAGTACAACAACAGCGCCAACTTCATGTGCACGAGCAACTATGGCCTGCAGAGGATTTATGGTTCCCAAGACATTTGATTGATGTGTGAGTGCAACGACTTTAGTATCTTCTGTAATCACTGAATTTATAGTGGAAAGATCTAAACGCCCATCAGGTGTAACTTCAAACCACGACAGCTGTGCGCCAGTACGAGCCGCCAACTGCTGCCAAGGAATTAAATTGGCATGGTGTTCCATCTCAGTGACAACTATTTTGTCCTTTGAGGTAAGTGCAAATCGAGTTCCAGGTTCTGCATTTCCCATTGCATAAGCAACGAGGTTGAGAGATTCGGTTGCACCCTTAGTAAAGACAATCTGCTCTTCGCGTGCACCAAGAAATGCAGCGACCTTCAGGCGTGCACCTTCGTAGGCATCTGTGGCTTCCTCTGCTAATTGATGAGCTCCACGGTGAACCGCCGCATTATGAAACTTGTAGAAATCGCTTTCGGCGTTGATAACCGCAAGAGGCTTTTGGCTGGTTGCGCCACTGTCTAAGTACACAAGTTTTTTACCGTCGCGAATAGTACGTTCAAAGATTGGGAAATCTTCACGTACCTTCGCGACGTTAAATGGCATAACTTTCTTATTTGCTCACATAATCTGCGTAGCCATTTGCCTCTAGCTTGTCCGCTAACTCTGGTCCGCCTTGTTCAACAATGCGGCCATTAGCAAACACATGTACAAAATCTGGCTTGATGTACTGCAAAATACGGGTGTAGTGAGTAATCAAAAGAACACCAAGATTATTGGCTTCCCTTGCACGGTTCACACCTTCAGAAACAATGCGCAATGCATCCACATCTAGACCTGAATCTGTTTCATCAAGAATCGCCATCTTTGGCTTAAGCAACTCTAGCTGCATGATCTCGTGACGCTTCTTCTCTCCACCAGAGAAACCTTCGTTGACGTTACGGGCAGCAAATGAAGGATCCATGTTAAGTGCTTGCATTGCATCCTTAACTTCGCCTACCCACGTGCGAAGCTTTGGGGCTTCACCGCGAAGTGCAGTTGCGGCGGTGCGCAGGAAGTTTGATACCGAAACTCCGGGAACCTCAACTGGATATTGCATCGCTAAGAACAAACCAGCCTTTGCGCGTTCATCAACTGTCATATCAAGAACATCTGCGCCATCTAGAGTTACAGATCCACCTGTGATTGTGTACTTAGGGTGTCCTGCAATTGAGTAAGCAAGAGTTGATTTACCTGAACCATTTGGGCCCATGATGGCGTGAGTTTCGCCTGATTTAATTGTTAGATCGACACCCTTAAGGATTTCGACTGTGCCGTTATCTGTATCTACCGATACCTGTAGGCCGCGGATTTCTAGTGTGCTCATTTTTTCTCTCTTCTCTCGTTGCTAAATCTCTACCGTGACGGCGTTTCCGTCGATTGATACCGCATAAGTTTTCAATGCAATGTTGGCTGGGAGGGTTAATGCTTCTCCCGTGCGTAGATCAAATTCGGCACCATGAAGCCAGCATTCAATTTTGAATCCTGTGACATCGCCTTCAGACAACGATGCGTCGGAATGGGTGCATGTGTCATCAATTGCAAAGACCTCATCCCCCACGCGTGCGACACAAATTGACTTACCGTTCTTTTCAATAAGAACTGGCTTGCCTTCGGTCATTTGATCTAGAGCTAAATCAGCCATTGTTGGCCGCCTTTTCTAGTTCGTTATCGATGCGATCCATGATTCTGTTTTGAACAGTTTCATTTCCGATCTCTAAAACGATCTCGTTAAAGAAGCCGCGCACAACTAAACGACGAGCATCTGACATTGCGATTCCGCGAGACATCAAATAGAACAACTGCTCATCATCAAAACGACCAGTTGTACTTGCATGGCCCGCACCAATGATTTCACCAGTTTCGATTTCAAGATTAGGAACTGAATCGGCACGTGCTCCATCACTTAAAAGCAGGTTGCGGTTAAGTTCGTAAGTATCTGTGCCTTCTGCAGCTGCGCGGATTAGCACATCGCCAATCCACACAGTGTGTGCACCTTGACCAGCTAGAGCACCTTTAAAATTAACATTTGATTTTGCATTTGGAACTGCGTGATCAACATGCATGCGATGCTCAAAAAACTGACCAGCGGTAGCAAAGTAAACGCCAAGTAGATCAACAGAACCACCGGGTGCCGTGAATTCAACCGTAGGCAAGATTCGTACTACATCTCCGCCCACAGTAACTGTTACTGATTTGAAAGTTGCATCTTTATCGATAACAGCATGATGGCGCGCTGTGTAAACAGATTTAGATTCAAACTCTTGCACCGTAACAAACTTCAGGTTTGAACCTGGAGCTAATGCGATTTCAAGATCCTCAGCCAAGATTGTGTCTGTGGTGTTTTCAACAATCACAGTTGCAACCGCGTGAGTGCCAAGTGAAATTCGAACACGTGAAAATTCAGCAGAATCCAGAGCACCTGCTGTACGACCCAAAAAGATCGGCTCTGCTACTTCTGTATTTGCCGCGATTGATAGGTGTGCAACAGATGGTGAAAAAGAGCGAATACGTTCAATGATGACATCATCACTTGCGGCAAGAGGCTCTAGATTTTCACGGGTAAAAGTTACGCCCTTTGGAAGTGCATCTTTAGCGATCAATGTTGATCGATCAGATTGCACAGAGGTGCCATCATGCAAGCCACGAAGACGTTTGAGCGGTGTGAATCGCCACGCTTCTTCACGCCCTGTAGGCGTTAGGTAATTAGTTGTTAAAACTGACATTAACCGACAGCACCTTCCATCTGAAGTTCAATCAGACGATTGAGCTCTAATGCGTACTCCATTGGAAGTTCGCGTGCAATTGGTTCGATAAAGCCACGAACAATCATTGCCATCGCTTCATCTTCATTGAGTCCACGAGACATCAAGTAGAACAGCTGATCATCACTGATCTTTGAAACTGTCGCTTCGTGACCCATAGAAACATCATCTTCGCGAATATCAACGTATGGATATGTATCTGAACGAGAAATTGTGTCTACCAATAACGCATCACATTTAACTGTACTTGCAGAGTGGTGGGCTCCTTCTTGAACCTGTACTAGACCACGGTATGAGGTACGACCACCATTTCGTGCAACTGATTTAGAGATTACGGAAGATGATGTGTAAGGAGCAGCGTGAACCATCTTTGCGCCAGAATCTTGATGTTGTCCTTCGCCAGCAAAAGCAAGTGACAATGTCTCACCCTTTGCATGTGGACCCATTAAGAAAATTGCTGGGTACTTCATGGTTACCTTTGAACCGATATTTCCATCGACCCACTCCATGGTTGCACCTTCGGCACATGTAGCGCGCTTAGTAACTAGGTTATAAACATTGTTAGACCAGTTTTGAATCGTGGTGTAACGAACGCGTGCACCTTTTTTCACAATGATTTCAACAACAGCTGAGTGCAATGAATCTGACTTGTAGATCGGTGCTGTGCATCCTTCTACGTAGTGAATGTATGAATCTTCATCAGCAATAATTAGTGTCCGCTCGAACTGACCCATGTTTTCAGTATTGATACGGAAGTAAGCCTGCAAAGGAATATCAACATGTACGCCCTTTGGGACATAGATAAATGAACCACCAGACCATGCCGCAGTATTTAGTGCTGCAAACTTGTTATCTCCAACTGGGATGACTGTTCCGAAATACTCTTTGAATAACTCTGGATGCTGCTTCAGTGCGCTATCTGTATCAAGGAAAATTACTCCCTGGGCTTCTAGATCCTCGCGGATTGAGTGATACACAACCTCTGATTCGTACTGTGCAGCAACACCTGACACTAGGCGCTGCTTTTCAGCCTCTGGAATTCCAAGACGGTCGTAGGTGTTCTTAATTTCATCTGGCAAGTCATCCCATGTTGTTGCTTGCTTCTCAGTTGAACGAACAAAGTATTTGATGGTGTCAAAGAAAATTCCAGAAAGATCAGATCCCCAATTAGGCATTGGCTTCTTACCGAATAAGTCCAAACCTTTTAGACGCATATCTAGCATCCACTGTGGTTCAGATTTCTTTGATGAGATGTCACGAACAACATCCTCATTGATGCCACGCTTGGCGTTATCGCCAGCAGAGCTTTTATCCGACCAGCCGTATTCGTAGTTGCCGAGTCCGTCGAGTTCTGGATGTGCTGTTGTCATGCACGTACCTTTCGGGTTGTAGTGTGTGTCTTTGGGATAAAAGTTGTACAGACGCCGTCGCCATGTGCGATCGTTGCCAGACGTTGAACGTGGGTTCCTAGAAGTTTTGAAAGCGCTTCTGTTTCTGCTTCGCATAGTTGGGGAAATTCAGAAGCAACGTGTGCAATAGGACAATGGTGTTGACAGAGTTCTTGCCCCATAGGCTTGTCATGAACACTTGCCGCGTAACCCTGATCGGTTAGGAAATCTGCAAGAGCATCAACTTTGCCAGTACGCTTGGAAATAAATTTACGTGCTTGGCGTTCGATGTCATCGGCGCGTGATTGGGCAAAACCATCGACTAGATGTGCACCAGATTGTGCCGACATGAATTTCAAAGCAGCAACCGCTAAGTCATCGTATGAATGTTCAAACTGTTCGCGACCTTGATCTGACATAACAAAAACCTTTGAAGGTCGACCTCGACCGCGGATCGATGAAGAACGTGGATCACGAGCTTCTACAACACCATCTGCTACTAAAAGATCTAAGTGACGTCGTATCCCTGCAGCGGTCAGCCCTAAGCGCTCACCTAAAACGGCAGCGGTAGAGGGTCCGTTTTCAAGAATCGACCGGGCCACAAGATCGCGGGTGCGAGCATCATCCCCTGCTGGATTGGCTCCGGTCATTTTCACAACAGTATTGTGTCGTAATTCGACACGTTCAGCCACTCAAGAGCCCTGCGTGGCCCTTGGGTCATAGGCTACGGGCATGTCCAAAGCCTCCGAAATAGCTACCCGAGTTTTGGCACCAGCCTCCGGCCTTCTGCTTTTTGCTCAGGCTGCGATAGTTGTGACGGGTGGTGCGGTGCGGTTAACCGGCTCAGGCTTGGGGTGTCCCACTTGGCCTGAATGCACCCCTGGCTCTTACACGCCTAAGCCATATCAAGTTGAGGAGCAAGTAAAGGTTTGGATTGAGTTCGGAAATCGACTTCTCACCTTCGTGCTTGTGCTTATTGCGATCACAGTATTGATAAGTGTCTTAGCGTCAGGACGAAAGGATTTGAGAGGCCTTGCACTCGGTCAGGTACTCGGAATATTTGGTCAAGGCGTTCTTGGTGGCATCACCGTGCTAACCGGATTGCATCCAGCAACAGTTGCGGCTCATTTTCTTTTATCCATAATCTTAATTGCTGGAGCAACATCATTAAGGGCGCGCAGACATTTCCCAAGTGAAAAACAAGAATCTCTGCCCTTAGTAAGAAGAATCGCTTTAACTCACATCATTACTACATTTCTCGTCATAGCGCTAGGAACAATAGTTACAGGTACTGGTCCACATGCTGGTGATGCAACAACCCAACGATTCCCATTTGATTTGCGCACAGTCGCCTGGTTTCATGCAGATGCCGTAATTGCACTTTTTGGAATCACCTTTGGCCTATACGTCGTGCATGGAGTGTCACCTAGCACAAAAAGAAGATTGAAAATATTTCTCGTGATCGCCCTAGGCCAAGGAGTTATTGGTTATGTGCAATGGTTTAGCGATCTCCCAGAACTGCTGGTGGGATTACATTTAGTTGGATCAACATTAGTGTGGATATCTTCCTGGCGAATTTGGTTATCAGTCACTACAAGAATGGACAATAAATGAGCGCACTAACAGGTTGGACTGAATTAGATGACCGTGCTGTTTCCTACGCACGTGCATTAGCAGCCGATGCGGTTCAAAAAGTTGGAAATGGTCACCCAGGGACAGCGATGTCGCTTGCTCCCGTTGCCTATGCGCTGTTCCAACGTCACTTAGTTCATGACCCTGCAGATCCACACTGGCTAGGCCGCGATCGATTTATCTTGTCCTGCGGTCACTCATCCTTAACTCTTTACATTCAACTCTTTTTAAGTGGCTACGGCCTGGAAATGAAAGATCTGCAAAGCTTTAGAACATGGGGTTCTTTAACACCAGGTCACCCTGAATACGGCCACACCGCTGGTGTAGAAATGACAACTGGTCCCTTAGGACAAGGAGTCGCAACTGCGGTCGGCATGGCAATGGCTGCTCGTTATGAGCGTGGATTACTTGATCCGACCGCTCCGGCACAGACATCAATCTTTGATCACTCTATTTGGGTTATTTGTTCTGATGGTGATTTGCAAGAAGGCGTTAGTGCCGAAGCTTCTTCCCTGGCCGGAACACAAGAACTCGGCAACTTAAACATAATTTACGATGACAACAGAATTTCAATTGAAGGTGATACTCATAATGCTTTCACCGAAGATGTTGCTGCCAGATATCGTGCCTATGGCTGGCATGTCATTGAAGTTGCTGCGCTTTCCACGGGAAATATTGATCTCGTTGCATTAGATGCAGCAATGGTTGCGGCTAAAAAGGAAACAACAAAGCCAACTTTAATTCGAATGCATTCAGTCATTGCTTGGCCTGCTCCTAAAGCACAAGGAACCGCCGGCTCTCATGGATCTGCTCTAGGCGTGGATGAAATCAAAGCGACAAAAATCGCACTTGGTTTAAATCCTGAGGAAGATTTTGCAATGCCTGCAGATGTACTTGCACATGCCCGCCTTGTTAAGGATCGTGGCGCTTCAATGCGTGCGGCATGGGATACACGGTTTGCAACCTGGGAAACAGCTAATGCTGACAAGGCTGCATTACTAGAAAGATTGCGAATGAAGGGCTTGCCTGCAGGATGGGATGCAGACATTCCAGTGTTTTCATCTGACAAAGAGGTTGCAACACGTGCCGCATCTGGTGAAGTGATCAATGCAATCGCAGCAAAGATGCCAGAATTTTGGGGCGGATCAGCGGACTTAGCAGGATCAAATAACACCAGCATTAAAGGATCAGGTTCTTTTCTCCCGTCAACATCTTCTATTCCAGGCGCTGATCCATATGGACGAATAATTCACTTCGGTATTCGTGAACATGCCATGGGTTCTGTACTTAACGGAATAGCGCTACATGGTTTAACACGATCATTTGGTGGAACATTTGCTGTCTTTAGTGATTACATGCGCCCTGCTGTTCGTCTGGCAGCGCTGATGAATATTGCAGCTACCTTTGTGTGGACACATGATTCGATCGGTGTTGGCGAAGATGGTCCAACACATCAACCAATTGAACATTTCGCAGCACTTCGTGCGATTCCTGGACTAGATGTTATTCGCCCCGGCGATGCAAACGAAGTTGCAGAAGCTTGGAAGCAAATCATCCTTCGTGGACGTGCCGCTGGAATTTTGCTATCTCGTCAGAATTTGCCGGTTTTTGATCGCACGGTATGTGCAGCTGCGACTGGAGTAGCAAAGGGTGCATACATCTTGAAGGATGTAGCAAAACCACAAGCGATCTTAATCGCGACAGGATCTGAAGTTTCCTTGGCAATAGATGCACAGACAGCATTAGCTGCAGAAGGCATCAATGTTCGAGTAGTTAGCGCACCGTGTCTGGAATGGTTTGCTGAACAAGATCAGGCGTACAAAGAATCTGTCTTATCCCCCGGTGTCGTAAAGATCAGTATTGAAGTAGGTATTGCACAAGGTTGGCGCGAACTTATTGGTGATAGCGGTGTTGCTATTTCTCTGGAACATTACGGAGCATCTGCAGATGCGAAGCGTTTGTTTAAAGAGTTCGGCTTCTCAGTCGAAAATGTTGTTGCTCAAGTTAAGAAGGCGATTAAATGAGCGTTCATGAAGTAGCTAAAGTTGGCACCTCAATCTGGCTGGATGATTTGTCTCGCGCGAAAATCACTGGATCAGATGCCCATTCACTTCCTTCGCGTATCGAACACAGCGGCGTCGTTGGTGTAACGACAAACCCAAGCATTTTTAGCGCAGCAATCAGCGGTGCTGCTGAATACGCCGCTGATATCGCTGCTATGAAAGGTTCGACGGTCGATGATGTTGTAAAGAAATTGACAACTGATGATGTCCGCCAAGCATGTGATTTATTTGCACCAATTTTTTCCAAGAGCAAGGGTTTTGATGGTCGAGTAAGTATTGAAGTTGACCCACGTTTGGCAAGGGATACCGAAGGCACAATCGCTGCAGGTAAAGAGCTGTGGGCGATTATTGACCGTCCCAATGTAATGATTAAAGTTCCGGCAACTATTGAAGGTTTACCAGCGATTACTGCACTGATTGCGGCAGGTATCAGCGTCAATGTGACCCTAATTTTTTCTGTTAAGCGTTATGGACAGGTTGTTGATTCCTTTATGAAGGGGCTCGAGCAATGTGAGAATCCTTCACAAGTTCACTCCGTTGCATCCTTTTTCGTAAGTCGCATTGATTCAACTGTAGATGGTTTGCTAAAGAACAATGCTGCGCCCGAAGCACAACCGCTTTTGGGCAAGGCAGCGATTGCAAATGCGCATTTGGCCTATCAATTATTTGAAGAGAAGTTTGGCTCTGACCGTTGGAGCGCACTGATGACTAAAGGTGCGAATAAGCAACGTCCATTATGGGCATCAACCGGTGTAAAAGATCCTGCTTATCCAGATACTCAATATGTCGTTGAGTTGATCGCCCCTGAAACCGTGAACACAATGCCTCAATCAACCCTAGATGCGTTAATTGATCACGGAGTCGTTCGTGGAAATACTATTTCTGGAAATTACGCCGATGCCGTCAATGTGTTCAAGGGGTTGTCTGCACTAGGAATCTCCTTAGATCACATTACAACTGAGCTGGAAATTGATGGTGTTAAGAAATTCGCCCAAGCATGGGAAGAACTATTAGAGAATGTAAAGGCTGCCCAACAATCATGATTTCTATCAAAGGTAATGCAACAACTAAAATCGACCGCACTTCAGTGCAGTACAAGGCGCTGCAATCATTTCACGAGCGTTTAAAAGAAAAAGATTCCACTATGTGGGGCGTTGCGGCTGAGACCGAAGCAGCCATCCGTATGAATTGGATTGATCTGCCTGAAACTACCCGTGATTTGCTTCCACAATTTGATGCTCTTGCTGCAAAGCACCGCGACAAGTCAGCTGTAGTTTTGTGCGGCATGGGTGGCTCCTCACTTGGTCCTGAAGTAATTGCTCAAACATTTGGAAAGAAACTCTTTGTTCTGGATTCAACTGACCCCAACTATGTGGCACATGCATTAAATGTTGATCTCGCTACGACTGTTGTCGTTGTCAGTTCAAAATCTGGTTCGACAATTGAAACTTCATCACAGCGCGCATTGTTTGAAGGTGCATTTAAAGATGCTGGCTTGAATCCAATTGACCATATGGTTTTTGTGACCGATCCTGGTTCGCCTTTGGACAAGCAGGTGCGCGAAGGCGGCTTCACCGTAGTTAACGCTGACCCACATGTAGGTGGTCGATTTAGTGTGCTTAGTCCATTTGGCTTAGTCCCAGCCGCTCTCATCGGTGTCGATGTTTCAGTGCTGCTCGATAACGCAAGTGATACTAAAGCTGCTTTCTTCGCGGACTCCCAAACCATGTGCGATATCGCGTATTTGTTGACATATGTTTCAGATCAGTATGTTGCCTATACAGACCAGGGTTCTGGAATGCCGGGACTAAGTGATTGGATCGAACAATTAGTTGCTGAATCAACTGGAAAAAATCAAGTGGGTCGCTTGCCAGTTGTTGCAGAATCATCACAGCTTGGCTTAGAAGGAGATGCATTCACAATCGCTTTCGCAGGAAATGCAGATCTAGTTGTTGAAGGTGATTTAGCGTCACAGTTTATAGTGTGGGAATGGGTAACAGCCTTGGTTGGAGCCGCTCTTGCCATTGATCCCTTTAACCAACCGAATGTAACTGAAGCTAAAGAGCAAACATCAGCCCTACTTAATGAGTGGAAGGGTGTACTGCCAGCCTTTACTGGTGATGCCAAAGACGGAGCTATAGAGATTTTTGGCGCTGGAAAAAATGTGACAGATGCTTTGTCTGGATTGATTTCGCAGATTCCAGCCGATGGCTACATCGCGGTGATGGCATATTTGGATCGCAAAGATGATGCTGCAATTGCACAACTGCGCCAAATCCTTGCAAGTAAATCCGGACGTCCTGTGACCTTTGGTTGGGGGCCACGCTTTCTTCATTCAACAGGACAGTTTCATAAAGGTGGACAGCAAAATGGTGTCTTTTTACAAATTACTGGAGATGTAACAGAAGATATTGCTATCCCTGGACAGAGTTATGGCTTCGAAACATTGCTGGCTGCTCAGGCGCTAGGTGATGGAAAAGCACTTGCTTCAAGAAAATACCCACTGCTTCGATTTAATTGTACAAATCGAGCAATGGGTATCTCTGAATTACTTGCAGCTGCTAAAGCGCTGTAAGACTTATTCTTCGTCATCTCCGCGAAGTTTGCGTAAAGCCTCTTCTAGAAGTTTTTCACCTTCAGCATCTGTGCGACGCTCTTTTACATAAGCAAGGTGAGTCTTGTAGGGCACATTTACTTCTGGGCTAGGTGGATTGTTGCGATCGCGTCCTGCTGGGTAGCCACACTTTGGGCAATCCCATTCAGCTGGAATTACTACTGTTTCTTCCACTGCAAATGATGGACGTACTTCGTGTCCATTTGCACACCAGTATGAAACATAAGCACGAGCGATTGAATCACCGCGCTCTGCCTCGCCCATTGGGCCGGCACCAACACGACTTCCACGAATTGCACTTGCCATGCGTATCCCCTTGTTTTACTAAATTAAAATCGAAAGAAACTGTTTACTTAAGAACGAGTGACAGTGCTACAACTAATGCAAACCACAAACCACCAACAACGATAGTGATGCGATCAAGGTTGCGCTCTACGACAGATGAACCGCCGTAGTTAGAAGAGATTCCGCCACCGAATAGATCGGATAGGCCGCTGCCCTTACCCTTGTGAAGTAGTACCAAAAGGATCATGAGTAGGCTGATGATTATCAGCGCGATAGATAGAGCTAGTTTCACTTTTCTTAAACTCCTAGTTCGTAGAGGGTAAGGATACCCGCCCAGTGGGGGTAATGCTTACTCGCTCACCGTGTGAAATTTAACGATCTTGGCCAATTCCTCGGGGTCTA
>JBIKPC010000013.1:0-15124 GCA_044357675.1 Candidatus Planktophila sp.
ACTTTTTACTGGCATGCGGTGACCCTATAACTGCAATTAGAAAATGTCAGGTGCAACGGCTGCAATCTTGCAAAAAGATTCAACCTGTAAAGCTTCGCCCCGAAGTGTCGGATCGATTCCGGCCTTGATCAAAATTGCTTCAGCCGCAGCAGATGATCCATAAAGGCTAGAAAGGGCTGATCTGAGCATCTTTCGGCGTTGTGCAAAGGCGGCATCAATAATCGTAAAGACTTTTTCGCGCGATTCTTCGCTGCCTGCTGTTTCGCGGCGGGTAAATCCGACTAACTTTGAATCCACATTAGGGGCTGGCCAAAAAATTGATCGCGACACTGTTCCGACATTTTTTACATCAGCCCACCATGCCGCTTTAACGCTAGGGATTCCGTACTCCTTGCCACCTGGCTTTGCGGCTAACCGATCTGCAACTTCGGCCTGAACCATGACAACACCCGTGCGCAAGGTTGGAAACTTTTCCAGCAAGTGAAGTAATACGGGGACCGAAACGTTGTATGGCAAGTTAGCGACTAAAACAGTTGGTGCGACTGGTAGCTCATTAACAGCCAGTGCATCCTTGTTTATAACAGTTAAGTTTTCTGGATGCTCAAAATGCTGTGCAACTGTAATTGGTAGCTGCTGTGCCAGACGTGGATCAATTTCGACCGCAATAACAGAGTGTGCAACCTCTAACATGGCAAGTGTCAGTGATCCGAGCCCGGGTCCGATTTCTAAGGCAATGTCAGCACTTGTTACACCTGCGGTACGAACAATCTTTGTGCAAACATTTGAATCAATAACAAAGTTTTGCCCTAGCGACTTAGATGGCTTTAAATCTAACTGCGCTGCAAGTTCGCGGATTTGTGCCGCACCTAGCAGTGTCATGGTGCGAATGAGCCAAAGATACGTTCGGCATTATCGCCCAGTGCGGTTGCTAGCTCTGCTAAATCTTGATTTCGCTCTGCAGCCATCGCTCGCACAATAGTTGCAATCTGCGCTGGGGTATTGCTAGCGCCGCGATGAGGAGCAGGTGATAAGAATGGTGAATCTGTTTCGACTAATAATTGGTCAAGCGGCACAAGCTTTACCGCATCGCGCAATGCAGGTGCGTTCTTAAATGTTAAGGTCCCGGCAAATGACAGGATGTAGCCGCGCTCAATACAGGTTTTAGCCATATCGACATCGCCTGAAAAGCAGTGAAAGACCGTCTTTTCAGGTGCCCCAACTTCAAGCAGCACAGATAGCACATCGTCATGTGAATCACGATCATGGATAACTAAGGCTTTGTTTGTCTTTTTGGCTAATTCAATATGCCATTTAAAAGAGTCCTGCTGACGCTTTCGAAGCTCGGGTGGGGTGCGGAAGTAATCCAACCCTGTTTCACCAATTGCTCGTACCCGTGGGTGCTGAGCAAGCTCTTCGATAATTTTTAAATCGGCATCAAGATCTGCAACAACGGGGGCTTCATTTGGATGTAGTGCAACCGCTGCTAAAACAGTTGTGTTCCATTTTTCAGCGGCTTGGACACACCACTTTGATTGTTCTGCTGAATAACCAACTTGCACAATGCGATCAACATTAACTGACCGTGCTTCGGCAATGACATCTGCTACCTCTTGTGAATCAAATGCAGCATCGGTAACGATTTCCATATGTGCATGCGCATCAACTGTTGGAACCGGCAAAGGTTCTGGCAATGGCGCGCGAGGTCTGTCGATATCGCGATTGTGGCGATCAGCCATTTTTTATGAAGCTGGAGTTTCTAGTCGTGGGAACAAAACCGGTGTCTTTGTGACTGTCGCGCCTTTTGGTAATTGTCCCCACGTTGCAGCCTCTGAAATCTTTTGTGCAGACAAATCTCCAAGTGCTGCTTGTGCCCCAAGGCTCTGCCACAAGATTTCACATGTTTGAGGCATTACTGGGTGCAGCAACACGGCAAGAGCGCGCAGAGATTCAGCGGTGTTATACAAAATTTCTTCTAGCTGAGCCTGATTTGCTGGATCCTTTGCAAGAATCCATGGCTCTTTAATTGTTACGTAACCATTTACCTGCTTACAAAAATCCATGATCGCTAAAATTCCGCCTTGGAAATCAAGTGCACACATTGCAGCATCAGCCTTTTCAACGGTTTCCTTCAACGCTGCTTCTAATCCAGCATCGTGGCTAACAGCTGGAAGTGAGCCTGCGCAGTACTTTTCAACCATTGCTGCGCTGCGAGAAGCCAGGTTTCCAAAGTCATTTGCTAGCTCAGATGTGTACCGGGCGCTCATATCTTCCCAAGAAAAGGAGCCGTCTGTTCCAAATGGAATTGCTCGCAAGAAGTAATAACGAAAGGCATCGATTCCGAAGTGATCGGTAATGTCCTTAGGAGCAATTCCGGTCAACTTACTCTTACTCATTTTTTCGCCGCCGACTAATAACCAGCCATGTGCAAAAACTTTCTTTGGTACAGGAAGTCCGGCAGCCATCAACATCGCTGGCCAAATAACTGCATGGAAGCGCAAAATGTCTTTACCAACAAGATGAACATCTGCTGGCCAGGTTTGGGCAAACTTTTTGCCACCTTCAGAATCTGGTGCATCTGTTAAGCCAACCGCAGTTGCATAGTTCAGCAAGGCATCAAACCAAACATAAACAACTTGATCTGTATCCCACGGGACAGGGATTCCCCAATCAAATGTAGAACGTGAAATTGAAAGATCAGAAACGCCACCTTCTAGAAAAGATACAACCTCGTTACGCGCACTTTCTGGTTGGCAGGCATCAGGATTATTTTTGTAATGAGCAAGAAGTGGCTCAACAAACGCAGATAATTTGAAGAACCAATTGTTTTCATTTACTAATTCAATGGGCTTGCTGTGAATTGGACAGCACTTAGCGCCGTCTATGTCGATTAGATCACCAGGGAGCTTGAACTCCTCGCAGCCAACACAATATGGACCTTCGTATTTGCCTGCATATATGTGGCCAGAGTCTTTAAGAGATTGCAAAAACTTTTGGACTCGTTCGGTGTGACGCTTTTCAGTGGTGCGAATGAAATCATCATTTGCAATATTTAAGTGTTCCCAATTTGGCTTCCATGCTTCTTGAACCAACTTGTCGACCCATGCTTGCGGAGCCACATTATTCTGGTCTGCGGTGCGCATAACCTTTTGGCCATGTTCATCTGTTCCAGTTAAAAACCAGACTGACTCGCCCTTTTGTCTGTGCCAACGGGTCAAAACATCGCCGGCAACGGTTGTGTAGGCATGCCCAATATGCGGGGCATCGTTGACGTAATAAATCGGCGTCGTTAGGTAGAAAGACTTAGTCACTGGCTCATCTTATTGGCATCAACGACCGCGGCATAAACAAGACGCTTTGCGATGCCAAACTCTTCAGCAACGGTTGCTATAGCTGATTTTCGATCCATGCCTGCAGCCTCAAATTCACGAACTCGGCCGACCATATCTGCAGCGGTCAAGGATGCTGAATCAGTAACTGCGCCAGCAATAACAACTGTGATTTCGCCAAGGACTTCATTGCTACTTGCCCATGCGGATAGTTCAGCAAGTGTGCCTCTGATGGTTTCTTCATATCGTTTTGTCATTTCGCGGCAGATCGCACCCAGGCGTTCTGCACCAAATACATTTACCGCATCAATTAAGGAATCAGCTAGACGATGTGGTGCCTCAAAGAAAACCATAGTGCGTTCTTCGAATCTAAGTTTTTCAAATGTTGCCAATCGTGCTCCTGCTGTACGTGGTGGAAAGCCTTCAAATGAAAAACGATCTGTAGGAAGACCTGATAAAGCAACAGACATCGTGACCGCACTTGGTCCTGGAATAACTGAAACTTCAATACCTTCAGCAATTGCATCGCGCATCAAACGAAAACCAGGATCGCTAATTGTTGGCATTCCGGCATCTGAAACAACCAGAACTGTTGCACCACTTTTTAGTTCAGAAATTAACTCGCGGGTGCGATCTTCTTCATTACCTTCAAAAAATGAGAGCACTCGTGCGGTGAAGGTAACTTCGATATCGGCACATAAACGATGAAAACGACGCGAGTCTTCTGCAGCAATTATCGAGGCGCTTTCAATTGCGCTTTTTAATCGAGGGCTAGCATCTCCAGGATTTCCCAAAGGGGTAGCTGCCAAGATGAGCGTCATGGGCTAATCCTCTCAGTAATTGTGAGCAAACGCCCATACTCTTGTCCTATGGCCGCTATTGCTCCGATCCTGATTGCACTTGCATCATTTGTGCTGCGGGTCATCAATCTTGGATTACCCAAGGGTTTTGTATTTGATGAGGTGTATTACGTCGATGGTGCACGCGATCTTCTGAAATATGGCGTCGAAGTTGATGGCGCTAATCCCGAATTTATTGTTCATCCCCCTGTTGGTAAATGGCTAATAGCAAGCGGAATCAAGTTGTTTGGTGACAATGAATTTGGCTGGCGCTTTGCTTCTGCTGTCTTTGGAACCCTTTTAATTCTGTTGGTTGCGCGTTTAGTGCATGTTCTATTTTATTCGCCCCTATTAACAGCGCTAGGTGCAGCATTGATGGCGGTCGATGGATTATTGCTAGTACATTCACGCACCGCACTATTAGATTTGTTCTTAACATTTTTTACCGTATTAGGCGTTCTCTTGTGGCATCGCAACAGGCACATTTGGGCAGGCATTGCCTTTGGATTAGCAATTGGATGTAAATGGAGCGCAATTTACTTTGTAGCTGTAATTGCCTTGATTTCGGTGTATCGAATTTTGATTGCGCATGACATTAGGAAATCTGTAAAACCAATAGCTGCCAAGTTTGCTCAATATGGATTCTTACCAGTGTTTGTGTACATGCTTACATGGAGCGGATGGTTTGTTTCTGATCGTGGTTGGAGTCGACAGTGGTCAACAAATCCATTGCTGTCATGGCTTCACTATCACTCTGAAATGCTGAACTTTCATACTGGATTGACACAAACTCATCCATACCAAGCAAATCCCTGGAGCTGGTTAATAATGGGAAGACCAACCTCCTTTTTCTACGCCGCTCCTAAAGAGTGTGGCGCAAAGGATTGTGCTCAAGAAGTTCTAGCGTTAGGTACTCCAGTTTTATGGTGGGTAGGAACAATTGCACTGGCAGTTGTCGTTGGTTATTGGATTAAGTCATTGATTCATCATCGAATCGATACGGCAGCAACGATTATTGTTATAGGTTTTGCAGCTGGTTATCTACCGTGGTTTGCGATGCAACAGCGCACAGTATTTACTTTCTATGCAATCGTTATCCAACCATTTTTGGTTTTAGCAATTGTTTACTGCGCTAAATTATTGCTGGATAGTGGTTTGAAACCAGTTGTTTCACAATCAATTGTGGGGGGCCTATTTGCACTAATAGTGCTGTGTTTCTTGTTCTTCATCCCACTATTTACAGCACAAGTTATACCCTACGAAGATTGGCGCCTTCGTATGTGGTTTGAATCGTGGATTTAGTTATTCGTTAACAGCGCGAGCTTGATTTAAGCGTTCAACTGCTTCATCAGCTAATTGTTGATCAAAGATTTGATCGCGCGATGGTGATGCTGCGGCAAGTGCTTCGCGCTCAAGACGTTCTTGCTCTTCACTCCATTGACCCGGAGTTGTCAGATCAATTACACGCTTAGCTGTAACAGCCTTTGGTGCATTTACATATGTTGGAACAGGAACTTCAGTTGGTTCCCAAGCATTTCGAACCGCTGCAGATCCCTTAGGTAAAATGACTACACCTTTTAGTTCGCGTTCAGATAATGGAATCCAATGTTCTGTAGCTGGCTTTGGTTGCACAACTTCAGCCAAATTAGTCGCTGAAACACCAGAACTGCGGCGGTGTAGCTGAGTGACACGGCGCTTATGCAATTGATCAGCAATGACATGTCGACGAACATTTGCGACATAAATTAACATTGCAGACAATGGAACCGCGGCGTAAATAAATGGCATCGTATTCATAACTCCACCTACAAATGTTGTGATGAGTGAAAAGGCGATTAACACAAATGAGATTCTTCGACGCAAAAGACTTTGCCGAATTTTAGCTTCGTGATCTAGATCAATGTGAATGGCTCCACTGCTAGTTAAAGTTTGTGGAGATTGATTTGCGACTACACGAAGTGCGCTTTTGAATCTTTCGACTGACTTTCCAGAAAATTCATTGCGGTCATGAATCCAGCGGGGTGCAAAATAAGCGACCCACATACCGATGATCGCAATATAGATAAGTCCCGAAGTCATGATGGATAAATCTAAAGGAAGGGGTGATGCTTTTCGGGGATTTAAGTGCTACTTAATCTCAGAATTTTCCCTAACAAAACAGATGTGATCCCGCCATTGCCCATCGATATGTAGGTACTTGGGACGTTCGCCTTCAAAAATAAAGCCAGCTTTTTCAGCTACTCGTCGGCTTGAGGCATTTTCTGGTCTCAGATTTATCTCTACTCGATGCAGCTTCAACTCCTCAAAAGCGTATTGCGTAAGCATTTCTACCGCCGCAGTTGTATAGCCGCGATTGGCGAAATTACGATCTATCCAATACCCAATGTGTCCCCCGCGCATTGCTCCGTAAATAACTCCACCTAGGGATATCTGGCCAATCAAGTTCTTGCCATGCCAGATTGCAAAGGAAAATGAGCGACCATTACGCGCTTCGTGATTGAGAATCTTCACCATCTCAAAGTATGAAGGTAGCTCTGTATAGCTCTCTTGGCTTATTGGAGGGATTGTTGCCTCCCAGGGCGATAGCCAATCGCGATTTTCCGCTCGTACTTTGTTCCACAGTATGCGATCTCGAAAACGTAATGGCCGAAGAAATATCTCGTCTTTCGCTAAACGTACTGGCCAGCTAGTGCTCATGAGACTAGATGTATCGGCGCTCGAGGACTACAACGTTGACTTGATCTCCGGTTTTGAGTGATGTATCAGTTTCGGTAACTGCAATAAATGCATTTGCATCGGACAAAGTTGATTGCTCATCTTGATTAGCAAGTGGTGTGACAGATTTTCCATCATCAGCCAAAATTGCACGGATATACGAGCGCATTCCGGTATCTGATGCGATTGGCTTCTCAAGTGCTGCCTTAACAGATGGCCGATGAATAGTCGCCGCTCCTAGCATTGTGCGAATCATTGGACGAACAAATAATTCGAAAGAAATGTATGCGGCAATCGGGTCACCCGGCAGAGTTACAACTGGGGTCTTATCTGGCCCAATAGTTCCGAAGTTATGGCGGCCACTTGCTTCAATCGCCAAATCAACGGTGGTGATTGCACCAAGGCCAGCAAGTGTGCGAGAAATCAAATCAAATGAATCATCATTTCGTTCTCCGCTAATGATGATTAGATCTGCACGTACTAATTGATCTTCGATTACTTTCTGCAATTGAGCTTCATCATCTGGAATTGAGTGAACGCGATAAGCAACTGCTCCAACTTCGCGAACAGCAGTTGTTAATAGCCAAGAATTTGTTTCATACTCATCGCTGGCATTGCTTAAAGGTTGACCTGGTTCGACTAAGTCAGGGCCGGCTGAAAGAACTACAACGCGTGGGTGTGGACGAGTTGGCAGATGGTCCCGACCAATCGAAGCGGCTAATCCAATCTGGGTTGAGCGAATACGAGTTCCGGAACGTAAAACTAAGCGGTCTCCAGCATAAATATCTTCAGCAAGAGTTGCGCCATGCGCATCTAGTAGTGGCATCTCAAATGGTTCTAGTGGCTTGCAGATGGCGAGTAAGGAGGTTAAAAACTCATCTACCCGTGTGTGTTCTGACATAATCGAACCCTACTTGTTGAACAGTTTAATCCTTGGGATTTAACGGGAGATTTAAATGACAGATCAGAAAGTCGCGTTACGTGATCGAGCCCGTCGCGAGCGTTCACAGAAATACATCCCTTGCAACTTTAATGTCATCTTAAAAGCACCAGAAATTGCCTCGGCCTCAACAATTGCCTCGTATGTTTCCTACGAGTTCGAACCCAGTACCGTTGAAATCAATGAGGCTTTTCTAAGAGCTGGAAAAACTGTCGTACTGCCTCGAATTAACGGCGATCAGTTGGAATGGGTCACATGGAATGGTGATCCCAATCAGTTGATTGTGAAAAAGAAGATTCTGGAACCCCGTGGTGAAGTGCTAAAAGATCTGTCACAGATATCTGCCGTAATAGTTCCGGCACTTCGTATTGATCAAGCTGGTTATCGGTTGGGACAAGGTGGGGGTTACTACGATCGAGCACTTCCACATTTGTCCGCATGGAAAATTGGTTTGGTGTATGCCGGTGAATTAAATAGTGAAAAACTGCCACACGAAGCACATGACATCCCTATGGATGCAGCTGCATCGCCTTCGATTGTTGTGCGCTTTAACCGTTAGGTAAGTTACGCGCCATAACAATGCGCTGGATCTGATTGGTACCCTCATAAATCTGAGTTAACTTTGTATCGCGCATCATTCGCTCAACTGGGTAATCAGTGACATATCCATAACCACCCAAAACCTGAATAGCATCTTGCGTTACCTTCATGGCTATATCGCTTGCAAAACACTTACTGGCTGCTGAAAAGAAGCGCAGATCTTTCTCATTATTTTCACTCTTGATTGCAGCGGAATAAGTCAGTAAACGCGCAGCTTCGATATTCATCGCCATATCAGCTAACATAAATTGAACAGCCTGAAAATCAAAGATTGGCTTTCCAAATTGATGACGTTCGTGGGCATATTTGGTTGCAACATCAAATGCACCTTGTGCAAGTCCAATTGCTTGCGCGGCAATTGTGATTCGAGTGTGATCAAGCGTGTTCATTGCTAAAGCAAATCCTTGTCCTACTTCGCTAATCCGGCGGTCATCACTTAGTTGAACGTTGTCGAAATATACTTCTCGAGTCGGAGATCCACGCATTCCCATTTTCTTTTCGGGTGCACCAAATGAAACACCGGGATCTGATTTTTCAACAATAAAAGCTGTTATTCCTTTTGTTCCAAGCGAAGGATCGCTTTGTGCAACCACAGAATATATTTCTGATTCGCCAGCATTTGTAATCCACTTTTTACTGCCGTTTAGAACCCATCCATCACCTGATCGTTCGACCTTGGTGCGCATTGCAGAGGCATCAGATCCCGCTTCAGATTCAGAAAGGCAGTATGAGAAACCTTCACCTTTTACTAACCGAGGCAACCAACGCTTCTTTTGTTCCGCATTGCCACCCAAAATTAGTGGCATCGAACCTAGCTTGTTAACCGCGGGAATCAATGATGAAGAACCACATGCGCGTGCTACCTCTTCGATAATTAAAACAGTTGCAAGCGCATCTGCGCCATCGCCGCCAAACTCTGTTGGAACATGAGCTGCATATAAACCATTTTTGATCAGAGCATTTTTTGCCTCTTGCGGAAAGCGATGATCTTCATCGACAGCTTGGGCGTGAGGTGCAATCTCTTTTTCAGACAACGCACGGACGCTGGCACGTAGCTCTTTGTACTCTGACGGTAGATCAAATAGGTTTTCCATTACGACTCATTCTTATCGCGTTGTGCCAGCTTTTGTAGGTATTGATTATAGTTTGCTAACTCATCCGGCTGCCCCATGGCCGCTTGGCGTGCGGTATTACGATCAATCCGCTTCGCCTCGCGGCTATCTTCACGGCGCCAATTGATAAAGGTTGCAACTAAGGCCATCAAAATTGGGATCTCGCCCATAGCCCACCCAATGGATGCACCAAGCTTTTGATCGGCTAATAAATCTGTCAGCCATGGTGTTTGAAGAGATGCAAAATAACCATTGTCTATCAAAGTCGTTGTGGACATTAATGCAATCGAGAAGAAGGCATGAATACTCATTGCAGCAAACAACACGACTATCTGCACTAAATATGGAATCTTGCGAGGGTTTGGATCAATTCCAATTACGACAAAGAAGAACAAGAAACCTGCTGCTAAAAAGTGAAGATTCATTACCAGGTGACCGAGATGACTTTGCATCATGCTCGCAAATAATTCAGTAAAGTACAGAGCAAATAGCGATCCATCAAAAATTAGTAAAGCAACGACAGGGTTAGTGTAAAAGACACCAACTTTCGAATGAAGCACAGCCAAAAGTGATCCACGAACACCGCGTTCGGTTGGTGTTCGCCCTTGTGGAAGTGTTCTTAGTGCCAATGTCATTGGTGCTCCGAGAACTAACCCGATTGGTGCAACCATTGCTAGAAGCATGTGAGCAAGCATGTGATATGAAAATGAGAACTGCACATAGACACCTAATCCACCACTTGTTGCGAAATCAATAACCGATATACCGAGTGCGAATGAAATTGTGCGGCCCACTGGCCACTTATCACCACGCTTTGTCAAAACAAGTACGCCCTTTATATACAGCGCCACCATCGTGACTAATATTCCAATCATCAGCGCATCTGGTTCATAACTTAAGAAAATACGTGACCACGTTGGATTAGGTGGTGTTGCGATTCCGACTATCGAAAGGCCTGGG
Organism: Candidatus Planktophila sp.; assembly: GCA_044357675.1. Taxonomy (GTDB): domain Bacteria; phylum Actinomycetota; class Actinomycetes; order Nanopelagicales; family Nanopelagicaceae; genus Planktophila. The sequence continues at coordinate 10,493 of JBIKPC010000013.1, forward strand.
TCGAATTTCTGAACTCCTGGACGATCAGGTGAACTTGTATTTGATAGCCAAGCACCCATTGCAACGGTAACAACCATGATTACTGCTTCAACTGAAAGTAATCGTGCAAAACCCTTCCAGTTAATTGATTCCTTGCCTTCAAGATTTTTGCGATGCAAGTAACCAAGTCCCACTAGCGCAATGGTTGCAACTGTCTTCGCAATAACTAGGAAGGCATAGGTCGAATTCCAGGCGGATTCAAAATTAAGTCGAGTCCATGCATTTACTGTTCCGCTGATAACAACGGCTATTGCAGACCACAACGCCAACTGGCTAAAGCGTGGAACAGCAATTGCCCGATCAGCTGCTGAAAGCATGGCAATTGCAATGATTCCACCGACCCACATCGATAGGGCGATTACGTGAATTACAAGTGAACCAATCACTAGTGAGTGCGAACCACCTGATGCGGCATGACTTTGGAAAACAGGTGCAATCAATCCAACTACTGAGAGCAGTAATAGGAATACGAGGCTGAGAATTTTCTTTGCTTGGAATGTACAAACAAAAACAAGTAATGCAATCAGGGCTTCGAAGGCTAAGTACTGGCCCAAAGTAATTTGAGTAATAAATGACCTAATTGTTGTTAGGTCGAGCGCTCCAGATAAAGGTGTATCTAATATTTGAGCAAGGGTAAAAAGAATTGAACCTGCAACTCCAATCAACCAGGCTGCTGCAGACAATTTAAGAAAATTGCGTAACTTCTCACTTGATGTTGAAACCTTGCCTTCAACATCAAGGAGCAAAAATGCCATGGCCAAAAGCGTGCCGATGGTTGCAAAGCCACCAAGTAGATTTAAATATTTAAATACGGTGTTTAAAAAATTCATCGATCAGCAAATAATTTACGCGCATATAGGGAAAGTCCGACGGTTACCAAGAGGGCAACAATCAGCAAAGCAATGACAAAAACATTTGTTCCCCAGCTGCTGCTTGCGGGAGTTTGTGATTGTGTTGGCTCTGGAGAAGGGTCTGCTGTAGAAATTACACTTGGTGCTTGGTACTTAAATGTAAAACTACCTTCGAGTGGAACATCGCCTTCAGCAAGCAATGAGTATGCAACTGTGTACATTCCTGATTCAACTAACGGTCTAACACCAACAGTTGCACTCGTATCGCTGATATAAATAGTGCCGTCATCAACGCGAACACCATTCGGATCTGTAACCGTGATTGAGTTGGCGTCCGGTGCATCGGCTAGCAAAGTAACTTGACCTGTAACTGTCACATTTGTAGGGGAAACTGAGAGAGTTGAGCCACTAATTGGATTAGTGCTTACTAATGTATTTGCAGAGACGTTACTCACCCCTAAAAATGTAAGTAACAGAATCGCTGCAATCCGTGTGCGGCTCACTTTTTCCTTTCGGAAGGACTTGGGAAGCCCCTCAATTCGCGCCTATCGTCTCACTTCTTTACACTTAGTGCCTAGCCTTATTTACCGAATGGAGACTGTGGTGCCTACATATCAATATGCATGCACCGCATGTGACCATGAGTTTGAGGCGATTCAATCCTTCTCAGATGATTCCTTGACCGAGTGCCCGCTGTGTAAGGGTGAGATCCGTAAGGTCTACACCGCAGTAGGCGTTGTGTTTAAGGGTTCGGGTTTTTATAAAACTGATTCAGCTAAAAAGTCCACTGTCGCTGATGTGCCAAAAGTAGCGCCAGCACCCAAGGCTGATTAATCCTCGTGATGTGGTGGTTTGTCTGACTTAATTTCTGCTTCGCGTCGAGCTTGCTCGGCGGCAGCTTCAGGATCGATCTCATCTGAAGTTACGTTAGGAAAGAGATCGCTCATGGAATTGATTCTACAACGTTAAAGGGAAGAGAAGGACATGTTTGAGAAATTGGGCCACTACTTAGTTAAGCATCGCAAAGGCGCTGTCGTGCTTTTTTTGGTCGGCATTCTTGTGGCAGGTGGATTTGGTTCATTGGCATTTAGCCGACTTGATTCAGCTGGATATTCAGATCCAAACAGTGACTCTTACAAGGTCTATCAGTACCTAAACGATGAATTGAAGTTGTCTGATCCTGCAGTTGTTGTTGTCGTTGATTCAGGCTCAATTGATGTTACTGATCCCACAATTACTCAAAAAGGATTAGCGCTAGAGAAGAAAATTGGTCAAGAAGCAGGTGTGGCAAAAACACTTTCTTATTGGAGTAGCGGTGGCGAACCAACTTTAAAATCAAGTGATGGAAAAGCTGCCTACATCCTTATTTATGGTGACAGTGATCCTTTTTCAGCACAGGGGCAAAACCTCGGAGAACTATTCCAGAAGAATTATGACGGAGCCTACGATGGACTGACCTTGTATGCAGGTGGTGCTTCAGTTGTCGGACACGCAATAACAGAAAAGATTTCGGAAGATCTTAAGATCGCAGAACTCATTTCAATTCCACTCACATTTATTTTATTAACACTTGTCTTTGGCGCATTAGCTGCTTCAGCAATGCCACTTATCGTTGGAGTGGCAGCAATCTTGGGTGCATTTTTTATTCTTTACCTATTCACACTCTTTACTAGTGTGAGTATTTTCGCCCTCAATCTGACGACAGGCATGGGTCTTGGTCTTGGTATCGATTACGCATTATTGATGGTGAACAGATTCCGTGAAGAACTTCATCGTGGAAAAAGTGTAGAGGATTCGATCGTTACAACAATGGCTAGTGCCGGAAGGACAGTCTTTTACTCTGGCATGACTGTGCTTGTAACTTTATTCTCACTCACTTTCTTCCCATTGCCTTTCTTAAAGTCATTTGGATATGCCGGTGTTTCAGTTGTGGCACTTGCAGTCGCTGCAGCGCTCTTTGGATTACCGCCAATTCTTGCTCTTATGGGAGCAAAGATTGATAAGGGTGTTATTCGTCGTTCTGCAATTACACCAAGAGAAGATGGACGTTGGGCCCAAACTGCACGCTTGGTCATGAAGCGTCCGGTAGCAGCGGTAGTTCTTTCTTTGGTAATTCTCGGAATCATGGCTTCGCCAATTACTAACATTAAATTTTCACAGGGTGATTCTCGAATTTTGCCGGCCGATAACAAGGCAGCTATTGCAACTGCGCTACAAAATGAGAGATTTCCAGGCCAAACAGGAAATCCAATTGAGATCATCATTAGAAATGGTTCGGACAAGCTTGAGGAAATAAATGCATACGCAGCCAAGGTAGCTAAAGTTTCTGGAATTGTTGCTGTTTTACCGCCAGCAACAATTGGCAAAGATGTACGAGTAGTTGCCTACCAAGAAATGTTGCCACGCACACCAGAGGCGCAAGCACTCATTCACAGTGTTCGAGATGTTGATTCACCTGAAGGAACTTTGGTTGGTGGTGTTGCTGCCGATTACACAGACTCACAAGATGGTATTTCGCGCACCTTGCCATGGGCATTGGGCTGGGTCATGCTTTCCGTTCTTGTGTTGATATTTATTTTCACTGGATCAATTATTTTGCCTATTAAGGCGGTGCTCCTGAATTTCCTTTCCCTGGGCGCAACAATGGGAGCGTTAACCTGGGTCTTCATTGACGGAAATCTTCAGTGGCTTATTGGATCATTTACGTTAACAGGAACCCTTGATACTTCCATTGTTATCTTGATCGCTGTTGTGGTCTTTGGATTATCGATGGATTATGAATTGTTCTTGCTGTCTCGAATTCGCGAAGAGCACTTAGCTGGAAAAACAAATGTCGAATCTGTAGCAGTCGGTCTGCAAAGATCTGCTCGTATCATCACAGCTGCTGCACTGTTGCTTGCAGTTGTTTTCGCATCATTTATCACAAGCGGAGTTACATCGGTTAAATCCATGGGCTTTGGTGTTGCACTTGCGGTAATCCTAGATGCAACCATTGTTCGCGGTCTCTTGGTGCCGGCACTTATGCGTTTACTTGGTGAGCGTAACTGGTGGGCACCTAAGTGGATGCAGCGATTTACTCTTCATCACTAAGGTCGCGTACCCTACCGACATGGATCTAATCGCTTCCCTGCAATGTGAAGATCAGCCTGGCATCGTTCATGCGATGACATCTGCTGTTCTTGCCTGTGGTGGAAACATTATTGAAAACCAGCAGTTCACAGATCCCACAACGAATACCTTCGTAATGCGAACTCGTTTTGAAACTTCACAAGGTTTAGATGGAGCAACACAAAGTTTGAATGAGGGCTTGTCTAAATTCAATCCTTCTTTACACATTCGCCCAACTGCTCAAAAGCCTCGAGCACTTGTCATGGTTACCAAAGAAAGCCACTGCTTGCGCGATCTCTTGTACTTAGAAGAATTGGGTGAACTCAATATAGAAATTCCCCTTGTTATCTCCAACAGAGAAGATTTGCGAACATTGGTTGAATCTCACGGAATCAAGTTTCTACATCTGCCGGTCACCGCAGAAAGCAAGGTCTCTCAAGAGGCTGAAATTCTGAAACAGATTGATGAACTCACGATTGATTTTGTTGTCCTTGCACGTTACATGCAGATTATGTCGAAAGAGTTCTGCAACAAACTGCCAGGCAAAATCATTAACATCCACCATTCATTCTTGCCTGGATTTAAAGGTGCAAAGCCGTATCACCAGGCACACGAGCGTGGCGTAAAGATCATC
>JBIKPC010000076.1:0-4352 GCA_044357675.1 Candidatus Planktophila sp.
TCTCTCAGAGGTAAAGGTCATTGAGGGAAAGGTTGTTTTAAATGCAACCCTGTCCCTTAATCCAGATTCAGTTGAAGCGCGAGAAATCATTCCAGTGATTCGCGAGGCGGTCCACGCCATTGATCCGAAAATTCTTGTTGGTGGCAGCACCGCGGTTGCCTATGACACAGATGTTTCTGCAAATCATGATAACCGCACCATCATTCCAATTGTTTTGGTCTTAATTACCTTAATTCTTGGCCTTCTTCTGCGGAGCATTTTGTCAGCTGCGTTGTTGCTAGGAACTGTTGTGTTGTCATTCTTCGCAACTCTTGGCGCATGCCAACTTGTGTTCGAAAATATCTTCGGATTCAAAGGCGCAGATACCTCATTCCCATTGTTTGCATTCATTTTCTTGGTGGCGTTAGGCATTGATTACAACATCTTCTTGATGACTCGCGTGCGCGAAGAAAGTGCCAAGATCGGAACTCGCGCCGGCGTGATCAAGGGATTAACTGTGACAGGTGGAGTAATCACTTCAGCAGGAATCGTTTTGGCTGCAACATTTGGGGTGTTAGGCATTTTGCCACTGGTGTTCTTAGCTGAACTTGGGTTTGCAGTCGCCTTCGGTGTGCTGCTTGATACTTTAATTGTTCGTACAATTTTAGTACCTGCCCTTGTCCACGATATTGGTGGAAAAGTTTGGTGGCCATCTAAGCTGCAAAACAGTTAAGCATGAAGTCGGCTTCGCAGGTCCCCTTTCACCACACATCACGGAAGTGAGCCTGACATTAAATCTGAAGTTCTGATTGTTGGCGCTGGATTAGCAGGAGTCAGTGCTGCAATTCATCTGCAAGCCGCAGGTGTTGAAGTAACTGTGATTGAATCGTCAGATCGCGCAGGTGGTCGGGTGGCAAGTGATGTGATTGATGGATTCATCTGCGACCGCGGATTTCAATTAATCAATGCTCAGTACCCAGCTCTGCAAGATCTCAATGTTGTCAGTGAATTAGATTTTGTTACAGCGCCACGAGTTATTGAAGTGTGTCTTCATGATGGACATCATCCTATTGGTGATCCACGCCAAGTACCTTGGACCGTATTAGATAAAGCAACTGGCACCATCCCAGAAAAACTTTCGCTTTTGCGAATCATCATGGGACAGGCAAAAGCTGGTCAATCAATCGGGCAAGCTTTACGTATCGCAGGAAGCTGTTATGAAAGAGTGTTAAGGCCGTTCTTGCACGGCGTCTTCTTAACAGACCCACACAATGTGGATGCAATTTACGGGCAATCGATTATCAGAAGCTTTGTAAACGGTAAACCCGGTGTTCCTCGAAATGGGGTAGGCGAACTTCCAAAAGCTCTCGTCAAACGTATCAATGCTGTCGTCTATAACACTCGTGTAGACCGCATCGATCAAACTTCGGTTCACACAAATAACGGAACCTTTACAGCTAAGAAGATTCTGATTGCAACTGATGCGACAACTGCGACGCAATTACTGGGGTTACCCGAAGTACCTCGCATGGCTGGCTGTATAACTTGGTATCACGCCGTTTCTACGAATCCTTCGGGAAACGGTCGTTTAGTTGTTGATGGACTTAAACGAGGACCAATTATTAATACAGTAGTCATGTCAGATATATCTGCACGTTATGCGCCAGTTGGGCAGCACCTGATCTCTACGACAACCGATTTAAATGTCACCGAATCTGATGTGCGCCGCCATTTGGCAACTATGTGGGGGACATCAACTCATGATTGGCAGTTTGTCGCTAAGTATGAAATTCCCTCAGCATTACCTATTCACAATGTCGGACGGGCGTTGTCACAGAGTATGAAAATTAATGATCACCATTTTGTTGCTGGCGATCACCGAACTGTTCCGTCACAACAAGGCGCGCTGTTTTCAGGTCGCCTTGTAGCTCAATTAATGCTCGACTAACGCAGCCAGAGCTTCCGAGATGTGTGGGTAATCCCAGGTAAACCCTGCTTCTTGTAGAACATGCGGAATAACACGCTTTGACCCAAGAACTTCTGAAGAAAATCCACCTAACGCGATTTTTAATCCGATAGCCGGTGCTGGAAACACTGCAGGTCGATGCATGGCTCGGGCAAGGGCCGACGTAAATTCTTGATTTGTAACAGGATTGGGAGCAGTCAAATTCACTGGACCTGCAATTGGATTTTCCAAAGCGAAAACAATTGCGCGAATTTGATCGTGCAATGTTATCCAGGACCACCATTGTTTTCCATTGCCCAATTTTCCGCCAAGACCTAAACGAAATAGTGGAAGCATTTTTCCTAGTGCGCCACCTGTTGGGTCTAACACCAACCCAGTGCGAATTTTTACAGTGCGTACATCACCTGCAAGATCTGCGGCAGCTTCCCATTCTCGGCAAACAGCAGCCAAGAAATCATCACCAGCCCGATCACTTTCTACAACGGCGCGATTTCCGCTCTCGCCATACCAACCAATTGCTGATGCTGAGATAAATACTTGTGGCTTTAACTCTGACACCGCATTAGCGATTGCTGTAGTACCGAGCAATCTGGAGTTTAGAATTTCACTTTTATACTTTTTGTTCCAACGTTTATCACCAACACCGACACCTGCTAAGTGGATGATTGCATCTACTCCACGAAGCGGTTCAAGATCTACAAAACCAGATTGGGGATCCCACTGCACTTCATCAGAGGAAACTGGCGTGCGACGAACAAGACGCTGAACTGTGTGACCTTCACTCTTTAGGTGACCCACAAGTGCGGTACCTATAAGTCCTGATGTTCCCGTAATCGCAATGCGTTGTGGGACCGACATTGCTAACTTACAACCCTAGATCTGACTCGAAAGCGCCACCTTCGAGGCGTTCTTTCAAAGTTACTAAGAAACGCGCAGCATCTGCACCATCAACAACTCGGTGATCGTAAGAAAGACCGAGGTAAACCATGGAACGAATAGCAATTGATTCTCCGCCATCTTCACCACGAACAACCATTGGACGCTTAACAACTGCGCCTAATCCGAGGATCGCAACCTGTGGCTGATTGATGATTGGAGTATCAAATAATGCTCCACGGCTTCCAGTATTAGTCAGCGTAAATGTTCCGCCACCTAATTCATCCGGAGTTACCTTGTTATCGCGAGTACGAGCTGCAAGATCTGCAATCTTTCGTGCAACGCCACCCATGTTCAAATCACCCGCGTTGGCAATTACTGGAACAAGCAGGCCACGTTCGGTATCGACTGCAACGCCTAGATGTTCTGCGCCGTGATAAGTGATTTGGTCACCTTCGACAGATGAGTTTAGAACCGGGTGTTGCTTGAGTGCTTCACACACAGCAACAGCGAAAAATGGAAGGAATGAAAGCTTGACACCTTCACGTGCCTCAAAGCTTGCCTTGGAACGATCACGAAGGCGAGCGATCTTTGTAACATCAACTTCAATAACAGTTGTTAGTTGAGCACTGACCTGAAGTGATTCAACCATACGTGCTGCAATAACCCTACGAAGTCGTGACATCGTCACTGTTGTTCCGCGAAGTGGTGAAACCGCAACTACTGGCGGCTTTGTCGCACTTGGTACATACGCAACAGCTGCAGCAGGTGCTGTAGGACGCGCTAATGCCTCAACATCTTCACGACGAATTCTTCCGCCGATACCGGTACCGGTCACTTGTGAAAGATTTACACCGAGTTCGGATGCGAGTTTGCGAACTAGGGGAGTCACATACGCATCTGTTGGTTGCGAAACAGGTGCAGGCGCAGCCACTGTAGTCACTGGTTGAACTGGAACCTGTGCCACCGGAATGGACTTCACTGGCTCGGACACTACAGGTGCGGCAACAACAGGTGCAGGTACAGGTGTAACTGGCGCTGCGACAGCGCCATTTGCAGAACCGATTAATCCAAGACGTGCACCAACTGCAACAGTTGTATCAACGGCAACATCAATGGCAAGAAGTGTTCCTGCGACAGGTGAAGGAATTTCGGTGTCAACCTTGTCAGTTGAAACTTCTAGCAATGCTTCATCTACTGCAACTGAGTCACCAACGTTTTTTAGCCAACGGGTAACAGTTCCTTCAGAAACGCTTTCACCGAGTGCTGGCATAGTAATTACTGTTCCCGCACCGGATGATGCAGGAGCAGCAGGTGCTGCTGGAGCAGGTGGTGGAGTTACAGGCGCAGCAGCAACTGGTGCTGGTGGTGGAGTTTGAACAACTGGTGCGGCAACTGGTGCGGCAACAGGCGCAGCACCGCTGTCGGAGATGATTGCAAGCTCTGCACCAACTGGAACAGTCTGATCAATCTGCACAACAATTTTTTGAAGTATTCCCGCAACTGGAGAAGGAATTTCTGTATCAACTTT
>JBIKPC010000077.1:0-4323 GCA_044357675.1 Candidatus Planktophila sp.
CGTGCGCGCACGCTAGATAAAGATGTAATTGTTAGTATTTTTGTAAATCCATTGCAGTTTGAGAGTAAAGAAGATTTAGAAAAATATCCACGATCACCAGAACGCGATATTGAAATTGCAACGATAGCTGGCGCAACCGAAGTGTGGTTCCCGGAATACGAAGATTTATATCCAGAAGGTTTTACAAAATTATCTGCAGGTCTGCTTGGCAATAAGTACGAAGGCTCATCACGTCCTGGGCACTTTGATGGTGTTGTAACGGTTGTAGATCGCCTTTTTGCAATTGCAAAACCGGATAAGGCGATTTTTGGGGAGAAAGATTTCCAACAGTTAACAATCATTAAAGCCATGAAATCTAAAGTCGAAATTATCAGCGTTCCAACGGTTCGTGAATTTGATGGATTAGCAATGTCATCACGTAATCTGCGACTTAGTGAGTCAGGTCGAAACATTGCCTTAGTTATTCATAGGGCTTTAGCAGCAGCAAAGCTTGCCCCAACAGTAGAAATAGCTCAAGAAATTCTAAATACAACGCTCTCAACTGAGCCTGGCTTTGATAAGGATTACGCAACGATTATTGATGAAAAAGATTTCTCGTTAGCAGATGAAGGTACTGAAAACCGTCGAGCGATAATCGCTGGATGGGTTGAGGGAGTTCGCTTAATAGATAACATGCCAATGGTGGGGAGATAACAATGTTATTAACAGTTGATGTTGGAAACACAAATACCGTACTCGGAATCTTTGATGGTAAGGAATTGGTTCATTCGTGGAGAGTTAAGACAGATCCACGTAGTACAGCTGATGAGTTGTGGCTGCAATATCGCGCCTTAATTCAGGATTACAAGCTGACAGGCTTAGCTGTGTGCTCAACTGTTCCTGCGACATTACGCGAACTACGAACAATGATTGCTGATTACTTCTCAGATGTTCGGGTAACCATTGTCGAGCCTGGAATCAAAACTGGTGTTCCGTTACTAGTTGATAATCCAAAGGAGATTGGCGCAGATCGCATTGTTAACACATTGGCTGCGCATACCTTGTTTGGCGGACCGGCAATTGTCGTTGATTTCGGAACGTCGACTAATTTGGATGTTGTTTCACCAAAGGGCGAATTTTTGGGTGGGGCGTTAGCGCCGGGAATTGAAATCTCAGTTGATGCCTTGGCAGCTCGTGCAGCCCAGCTTCGCAAAGTTGAATTAATCCGACCAAAAAATGTAATTGGTAAGAACACAGTTGAGGCGTTGCAATCCGGAACGATTTATGGATTTGCGGGACAGGTTGATGGATTGGTTGATCGAATTACTGCAGAACTATTGGATTCATATTCTGAAAAGCCAACTGTTATTGCAACGGGTGGATTAGCCCCACTGATAATCGGTGTTTCAGAAACAATCGACCATCACGAGCCTGATTTAACCCTGATCGGCCTTCGCCTAATTCACGAACGAAATGCCTAACTCGGTAGACTGCGCACCCTATGAGCACACAAAATCCGCCTACAAACGCGAACGATATTGAAGAGGATCTGCCTGAGCAGCTCCGGATTCGTCGCGAAAAGCGCGCCTCATTATTAGAGCGCAACATCGAGCCATATCCAGTCTCTGTGCCTCGCACGAAATCTCTCGTTGAAATCCGCGAAAAATATGTTGGTCTAGAAATTGATGTTGCTACAGGAGACATTGAATCCTTAACAGGACGAATTATTTTTAAGCGCGATACCGGCAAGTTGTGTTTTGCAACTCTGCGCGAAGGTGACGGAACCGAACTGCAGGCAATGTTGTCATTGGACAAGGTTGGTCAAGAGGTACTGGATTCATGGAAATCTGATATCGATTTAGGTGACATTGTTTCTGTAACTGGAGAAATCATTACTTCAAAGCGTGGTGAACTTTCCATTCTTGCTAATTCATTCACCTTGGCTTCAAAGTCATTGCGTCCATTGCCAAATGATCACAAGCCAATGTCTGAAGAAACTCGCGTACGTATGCGTTATGTAGATTTGATTGTTCGCCCCGAAGCACGCAGCAATGCGCGTATGCGCCCAGCTGTTATGAAGTCGTTGCGCGACACATTTGATCAAGCAAACTTTGTCGAAGTTGAAACTCCAATGCTTCAGGTGATGCATGGTGGCGCAGCAGCACGTCCATTTAAGTCATTTTCAAATGCCTATGACATGGATCTGTATCTTCGTATTGCACCAGAACTATTCTTAAAGCGCTGCGTTGTTGGCGGTATTGAGCGTGTCTTTGAAATTAACCGTAATTTCCGCAATGAAGGCGCAGATTCATCGCACTCACCTGAGTTTGCAATGATTGAAAGTTATATGGCCTATGGCGATTGGATGTCGATCGCTGATCTAACTCGCAGCCTTGTTCAGAACGCCGCAATGGCAGTTGCTGGTTCCCATGTTGTTACTCATCATGATGGACGCCAGGCTGACTTGGGTGGCCAGTGGAAGCAGATCTCCTTATATGACGCTATTTCTAACGGTGTCGGCGAAACGATTACCGCACTTACCCCGATAGCAGATTTAAAGAAGATTGCTGAAAAACTTGGCATGAAAATTGATCCTAAGTGGATTACAGGAAAACTTGCTGAAGAAATCTTCGAACATGTTGCTCGTCATGAATTAGTTGAGCCAACTTTTGTTATGGGCTTTCCAGTTGATACATCGCCACTTGTTCGCGCACACCGTGAGTTACCAGGCGTCGCTGAAAAGTGGGATTTGTACATTGATGGTTTTGAGCTTGCAACGGGATACTCCGAATTAATCGATCCTGTTGTTCAACGTGATCGTTTAGTTGAGCAGGCAACACTTGGCGCAAAGGGCGATCTAGAAGCAATGCAGGTTGATGAAGATTTCTTGCGAGCAATGGAGTTTGCAATGCCACCAACTGGCGGAATGGGAATGGGTGTGGATCGTTTACTCATGGCACTAACCGGCTTGGGAATTCGCGAAACAATTTTGTTCCCACTTGTTAAACCAGAAGTTGATTAATTAATGCAGATTCGTCCAGCACGCACCACTGATATTAAAGGTATACGTCAGCTAATTGATTCGTATGCACCACAAGGTCGTTTACTTACAAAAGAAACTGTGACTTTGTATGAAAGCGTCCAAGAATTTACAGTTGCCGTAGAAGGTAATGAAGTTGTTGGCTGCGGCGCACTGCACATTTTGTGGGAAGACCTCGCAGAAGTTCGCACTGTTGCAGTTTCAGAAAAGCTTCGCGGTAAAGGTGTTGGTCACCAGATTCTCGAAGCAATCATTGATCGCGCAAAAGAGATTGGTGTAGATCGAATCTTTTGTTTGACCTTTGAAACAGAGTTCTTTGGTCGCCATGGTTTTGAAATTATTGAAGGAACTCCTGTGGAGCCAGAGATCTACAAGGAGCTTTTACGGTCATACGACGCTGGTGTGGCCGAGTTCCTTGATCTTGAGTCGGTAAAGCCCAATACCCTGGGAAATATCCGAATGCTCAAAAAACTATAACGGCCTAGATTTAGTCCGATTTCGGGCTCAACCCCGCCATATTTAGGGTTGTACAGCCCAGCTGCAATCCACCTCGCGAGCGTAGCCCCGTAGGTATTAGGCTTAACGAAAGATCGACCCAAAGGAGCACCGCCCATGTTTGAGCGCTTTACCGACCGAGCCCGCCGTGTTGTTGTGCTGGCCCAAGAAGAAGCACGCATGCTCAACCACAACTACATCGGCACCGAGCACATCCTCTTGGGATTAATTCACGAAGGTGAAGGCGTTGCAGCTAAAGGGCTCGAATCATTGGGCATCTCACTTGAAGGTGTGCGCGCACAAGTTGAAGAAATTATTGGACAAGGTCAACAAGCACCAAGTGGTCACATTCCATTTACTCCGCGCGCGAAAAAAGTTCTAGAACTTTCACTTCGCGAAGCGTTGCAGTTAGGGCACAACTACATTGGTACCGAACACATTCTTCTTGGATTAATTCGCGAAGGCGAGGGTGTGGCCGCACAAGTTCTTGTAAAGCTTGGCGCAGATCTCAATCGTGTTCGCCAACAAGTTATTCAACTTCTTTCTGGTTACCAAGGAAAAGAAGCTGTACAAACTGGTGGACCCGCAGAAGGAACGCCTTCAACATCTTTGGTGCTTGATCAATTTGGTCGCAACCTGACACAAGCTGCCCGTGAAGGAAAGCTTGATCCAGTTATTGGTCGCGAGAATGAAATCGAACGCGTTATGCAAGTTCTTTCACGTCGCACAAAGAACAACCCAGTTCTAATCGGTGAACCAGGTGTTGGTAAGACAGCTGTTGTCGAAGGTCTTGCACAAGCGATTTACAA
>JBIKPC010000078.1:0-4153 GCA_044357675.1 Candidatus Planktophila sp.
AAGCGGTTGTATTGAGAGATAATAAAGACAGCGATAAGTGCAACAACGCCAAGAACGATGATTGTTTTCATACCTAATTAAACCGCGCTTTGACCAGTTACATTCCCAATTTTTACGGTAATTGCCTTAAAATATGCTTAATTCAACCGAGGAGAAACCCATGACCAAGAGAATTATTTCCATCGTGCTAACTGTCGGGCTTTTGATCATCTCCACGCCTGGGGTACACGCCGCTCCGTCAACTGATGCACGTATCGCTCAACTTGAAAAGCAGGTTGCGACTCTGCGCGCAGAAGTAGATGGACTGAAAGCACTTCAGACACAAGCGCTCTTTTTGAAGAATTGTGTAGCCAAGGAAAAATCAACGAGCAGCTTAAAGGTGTCCCTAAAGTTGGCATCCTGCACAGTTGATTATTTCAAGCGGTCTAAAGCAGCTGAAGTTAAGCCTAAGAAATAATCTGGGAATTAATTAATTTTTGAACGGTGAAAGTTCAAGAATGAACGGCTCGGTGTTGGGCCACGCTGACCTTGATACCTAGAACCGTACTTCTCACTGCCGTACGGATGCTCGGCTGGTGAAGACAGCCTGATCAAACAGAGCTGACCAATTTTCATTCCGGCAAATAACTTGACGGGCAGATTGGCAACATTGGACAGTTCTAATGTGATGTGACCGCTAAATCCTGGATCGATAAAGCCTGCTGTTGAGTGCGTCAGCAAGCCAAGACGGCCTAATGAAGACTTACCTTCTAGGCGACCTGCGATGTCATCGGGCAATGTGATCACTTCATAGGTGCTTGCCAAAACAAATTCACCTGGGTGCAAAATAAATGGCTCTTCGCCGTCGGCGATAACTTCGCGGGTTAGCTCTGGTTGTTCGATCGAAGGGTCGATCACGCTGTATTTGTGGTTTTCAAAAACGCGGAAGAACTTGTCCAGGCGCACATCTACAGATGATGGCTGGATCATCGCCTCGTGGAATGGCTCGCAGCCGACTCGGCCTGCCTCTATCTCTGCGCGGATATCGCGATCGCTAAGTAACACGGCGTGAGCCTATAGGAATACGGGGTGTAGGCATGGGAGCGAAATACGCTCATAACCTTGCGTAAGTTACTGGTGGGTAGCACAATTACGCCATGAGCCATTACACAGCAAACCTTCGTGACATTGAATTCTGCCTCTTTGACCTATTAGGTCGCGACAAAGTTATGGGTACTAATCCATACGGTGAAGTTGATCGCGAAACTGCAATCGGAATGCTGGAAGAGGTAAAGCGTTTATGTGAGAACGATTTAGCTGCATCTTTTGTGGAAGGCGACCGTGTTGGCGCAATTTTGAATAAAGAAACTGGCAACGTAACTTTGCCGGAAAGTTTTAAAAAATCTTACAAAGCCTATGTTGATGGTGAATGGTGGCGCGTCGATGCCCCAGTAGATCTTGGTGGAATGAAGATTCCTCCATCAGTGCGTTGGGCAATCGCAGAAATGGTGTTGGGTTCAAACCCTGCAATTCACATCTACGCATCTGGTTATGCATTCGCGCAGGTTGCCTATGTTCTTGGAACAGATGAGCAAAAGAAAATTGCAAAGCACATGGTTGAAAAGCACTGGGGCGCAACAATGCAGCTAACAGAACCTGATGCAGGTTCTGATGTTGGTGCAGGTCGCACCAAGGCTGTGCAACAAGCAGATGGAACATGGCACATCACCGGAACAAAGCGTTACATCACTTCAGGGGACGCAGACTTCTATGACAATGTTGTTCACTTCGTACTTGCACGTCGCGAAGGTGGCGGTCCAGGTACAAAAGGTCTTTCACTATTTTTGATTCCTAAATTCATGTTTGATTTTGAAACAGGGGAAATGGGTAAGCGCAACGGAGTGTATGTAACTCAACTGGAAGACAAAATGGGTCTGAATGTTTCAGCAACCTGTGAAGTTAACTTGGGTGAAAAAGAGCCTGCAGTTGGTTATTTGTTGGGTGAAGTGCACCAAGGTATTGCACAGATGTTTAAGGTCATCGAATTTGCGCGCATGATGGTGGGAACAAAAGCGATTGCAACGCTATCTGCTGGATACATGCAGGCTTTGTCATACGCCAAAGAGCGTGTACAGGGCGGTGACATGAAGGTAATGAATGACAAGGCATCGCCTCGCGTCACAATTATTAAGCACCCAGATGTGCGCCGTTCATTAATGGTTCAAAAGTCCTACAGCGAAGGTATGCGCGCACTTGTGCTGTATACCGCTTCTATCCAGGATGAAATCGAACTTGCTGAAGTATCAGGTGATAAAGATCGTGCTGCAGACATGATTGCACTGAATGATTTGTTGCTTCCAGTTGTTAAAGGTTACGGTTCAGAAAAATCATGGACATTACTTGGCACTGAATCACTACAAACATTTGGTGGCGCAGGCTTTACTCGTGATTGGCCATTAGAACAGTATGTGCGTGATGCAAAGATCGATACTTTGTACGAAGGCACAACAGCTATTCAAGGTCTGGACTTCTTCTTCCGCAAGATTGTTAAAGATGGCGGTCGTGCACTTGGTTTGCTAGGTAAAGAGATTCAAGCATTTGCCGAATCTGGCGGAGCACATGCTGCTGAAAAGCAAGCACTTGTTAAAGCACTTGGTGATCTCAATGGAATTGTTGCTGTTCTGGTTGGACATGCAATGGATTCACAAACAGATGCTGTGAAGATTTACCAGGTTGGTCTTAATACATCTCGTTGTTTAATGGCCGTTGGCGACATCATTACCTCGTGGTTGTTGCTACGTCAGGCAGATATTGCAGTTGAAAAGCTGCCTAACGCTGGCAAGGACACAGATTTCTACACAGGCAAGATTGCAGCGGCAAAGTTCTTCGTTCATAACAATCTGCCGCACATCACCGCAGATCGTAAGATCGTAGAAGCAACTGATGGTTCAATCATGGAGCTATCTGAATCGGCTTTCTAGCGTAAAACGCCTTTCAATCAGTTACTCTTGCTAAATGCTTAAAGCGCGTCGTAGTGAGTTACTACTGATCCTTTCGGCGTTGATGTTTGCCAGCAACGGAATTGCATCTAAGTTGTTGTTAGATGGGCACATCACCGCCTGGCGTTTAGCTCAAATTCGCGCCCTTAGCGCCTGTGCAATCTTGGCGATTTATCTCTGGCGCAGAGCGCCCCAGACTTTCCGGATTAAGCGCTCCGAATTACTGCCTTTGGTTTCATACGGAATTATTGGAATTGCAATGGTGCAGGCGCTGTATTTCGTATCCATATCCAGAATGCATGTAAGTATTGCCCTGCTTATCGAATTCACAGCCCCGGTATGGATTGTTGTGTATTTACGGGTCGTTAAGCGCAAGCATGTGCCAAATCAAATGTGGTTAGCGCTGGTATTGGCGCTGACCGGCTTGGCGTTGATCGCGCAAATTTGGGATGGGTTAACCCTTGATGGCATCGGTGTCATCGCAGGATTTGGTGCATCTTTTGCTTTAGCTTTTTACTTTCTATGTGGCGAATCTCTATCTGGAGTCCGCGACAACCAATCAATCACCATGTGGGGATTTTTCTTCGCCGGCTTTGCCTGGTGCTTAGTACTGCCCATTTGGAGCTTTCCTTTTGATGTCTTTACAACATCAATTCCACTAGCAGGCACACTCGAAGGCAGCAGCACACCGGGTTGGGTTCTTATTCTTTACGTTGTACTAGTCGGAACAATATTTCCATATCTATGTGTAATGGTTGGACTTAGGAATTTAAAAGCATCAACTACTAGCGCATTTGGATTACTAGAACCAATTTTTGCTGGAATTGTTGCCTGGATCTGGTTCACTGAATCCTGGACTGCGATTCAACTTATCGGCGGAGTAGTTGTTATTGCCGGTATTTATATGGCAGATCAAGCGCGCAGTAAAACTACTTAAGCTCCGAAGTTATCTTCCGGGGCGGTATTTGTTGCTTCGCGCTGTTGCGTCCAGTCAGTTCCACCACCAGGGTTTTGTGGCATATCGAAGAATCGTGCATAGTGAAGTTGGGCTGAAACAGTAATTGTTCTGGTTGGTCCGTTACGGTGCTTTGCAACAATTAAATCTGCTTCACCTGTTCGGTTTTGTGAGTCATACATATCATCGCGGTGAAGCAAGATAACAACGTCAGCATCTT
>JBIKPC010000014.1:0-14099 GCA_044357675.1 Candidatus Planktophila sp.
ATCATCGCGACCGGCGGCGATAGCAACTTGTGCAACCGCTGTTGCAAAAGTGTCACTCGCAACTGTTCCTGTTGAATCTGGTAGTTCGGGCAAGTTTGGATACTCATCGACCGACAATGTTGGCAGGGTAAATTTTGCGCTACCGCTAGTTACAGAAACACGTGTTCCGTCTAAAACAAAGGTGATTGGTTTGTTAGGAAGTGAACGTGAAATTTCAGCTAGTAACTTTCCAGGTACTAAAACCTTTCCAGGTTCTTTTACCTCTGCTGGAAAATGAGCTTTGCTTGCTGTCTCTAAATCGGATGCAGATAAAAAGACTTCATTACTGGTTGCGTCGATAACTATTCCGAGTAGTTCGGTTTTAATAGGACGAGTTGATAGAGAGCGGGAAACCCAGTTAACCCCATCGGTTAACGCTGATTGCTCGACTGTAAATTTCATTTCTATCCTCGACTCTTGTAGTTCACATATGTATGTGTGGAAAGGTTATTCGCGTAACTGGATGTATGTATATAAAGGTAGTCGTAGTAACTAGAGCGATTATCTGTGGGTAAGTTATAAAAGCCCTGCTCGGTGCGGGGATTGGTTTTGTATAAGGTGTGAATAACTGGTGGAAAGGTGTGGGTATAACTCTGCTTCATTTCAACCACACCCTTCCTTCCAATTAACTCACCGGGGTTATCCACGGTATTGCCCTAATTCTCCACAGTTATCCACATCTTGTCCCCAACTGGGGGTAAAGAGTGGCAATTCGGACATATAGCCCAAATCCACCGCGGGTTATCTTGCTTGCTGCTTGATTCTGGTGGTGAGCTCGTTGACCTGGTTATAGATCGAACGCCGCTCAGCCATCAGTTGACGGATCTTTCTATCGGCGTGCATAACCGTTGTGTGGTCGCGCCCACCAAATGTTTGGCCGATCTTCGGCAATGAAAGCTCTGTGAGCTCTCGGCATAAATACATCGCGATCTGGCGAGCGTTTACTAATACTCGCGAACGGGATGTTCCGCACAAATCATCAATTGTCAGACTGAAATAGGCAGCGGTCTGAGCCATGATGGTTGCGCCGGTGATTTCTGGATTGGATTCATTAGGAATTAAATCCTTCAAAACAATTTCAGCTAATGAAAGATCAACACTTTGGCGATTTAAAGAAGCAAAAGCTGTAACACGAATTAACGCACCCTCAAGTTCGCGAATATTTGTTGAGATCTTGCTAGCAATATATTCCAGAACATCATCAGGTGCGTTTAATTTATCCTGCGCTGCTTTTTTTCGAAGAATCGCAATTCGTGTTTCTAATTCAGGAGGTTGAATATCTGTAATCAAACCCCACTCAAATCGCGAACGTAGGCGGTCTTCCAAAGTTGTTAACTGCTTTGGTGGTCGGTCACTTGAAATAACAATCTGCTTGTTTGCGTTATACAAAGTATTGAAAGTATGGAAGAACTCTTCCTGTGTCCGCTCTTTGTTTTCCAAGAACTGAATATCATCAACTAACAAGATATCTAAGTCACGGTAACGACGCTGGAAAACAGATGCTTTGTCATCGCGAATCGAGTTAATAAAGTCATTTGTGAACTCTTCTGATGAAACATACTTAACACGTACATTTCCGTATAACTCTTGCGCGTAAGCACCAATCGCATGTAACAAGTGAGTCTTACCCAAACCTGATTCACCATAAATAAATAACGGGTTGTAAGCCTTTGCAGGAGCTTCAGCAACAGCAACCGCAGCTGCGTGCGCAAAACGGTTTGAGGCACCAATAACAAAAGTTTCAAAAATGTAACGGGGGTTCAAAGTTGAAGTGTCAGCTGATTTAGAGACAGGTGCATCATCGCGACCTGTGCCAGTTTTTGGAGTAACAAACTCAACTTCAACATCTTGGGTCGGGGTTGTGACAACTTCTAAGGACTCATCGACAGTTACCGCGATATTTGTTGTTGATCCAAGTTCGCGGGTTAAAACCTCACTAACAATTGTGCGCAAACGAGTTTCTAAAACATCTTTTGCGAAAAGATTAGGAGCTGAAACTAATAAAGTTGTTTGGTTACCGTTGTGCAAAAGCCCCAAAGGTTTTGTTAACTGTAAAAATGCTCGATGTTGAGGGGCGTTAGTCGCAACTTCCTCAATAACTCGTCCCCAGAGCGTTGGTAGCTCAACTTCTATAACGCTCACCAGGGCCTCAATTCCTTAGAAAAACTCATCCACAGGGTTATCCACAACCTGTGGTCTAAACCCCAGGTTGAGCCCTACAAAACCCTCACAAAGCTATCTACCTGTGGAGGGGGAGTGAAAAGTAGAGCGATTTGGCAAAAAAAGCAACTGGTTATCCACAATCTGGACAGCGCAACCCAGGATCACCGGCCAGTTTGACCCGCTTATCCCCAGACCTCTACCGTTACCTCCTTGCTTCCCCCGTATTTCTGGCCCGCAGTAGAAGTTCATTATTAGGAGTTTTCAATGACAAAGCGCACCTTCCAACCAAACACACGTCGTCGTGCCAAGAAGCATGGGTTCCGTGCCCGTATGGCAACCCGCGCAGGCCGTGCAGTACTTGCTGCTCGTCGCGGCAAGGGTCGCGCCAAGCTTTCTGCATAAGGGTTCATAACCGATACCCGTGCTTGCAAAAAGCGCACGCCTTACCGAGAGCGCGGATTTCGCGCGCGCAACAAAGAGTGGTTTGAGAGCTTCAACCCAAAACTTTGTCGGATATCTGTACCCAACTAATCTAGATCAACCTGCTCGCGCAGGATTAATCATCAGCAAGAATGTTGGCGGATCTGTGACCCGTCATCGAATTGCCCGCAAGGTACGTCACACCTTCCGTGAGATTTATCCGCAGCTACCAACCGGTGGCTTGTTGGTAGTTAGGGCACTCAATAACGCGCACAACGCAGATGCTGCACAAGAAGTAACAACAATTGTCGGTCAGCTTGTAAAAAAATTGTCCGAGAAGGCTAACCAAAAGTGAAGCAACAGATCAGACAGCAGTTAATTAAAGCAGTGGTTGCTCCTATCAAGTTCTACCGCAGCTGGATTTCTCCAATGTTTGCTCCACGGTGCAAGTATTACCCGCCATGTTCCTCATATGCCATAACAGCAATCAGAACATACGGTCTTAAAGGTATTGCAATGAGCGCTTGGCGTTTATTGCGTTGTAATCCATGGTCACACGGTGGTGTCGATTATGTAGTTCCGAAAGAGAAGGTAGTTATTTAATGGATAGCATCCTAAAACCCTTATATATCGCTGTTTCTTGGGTCATTGTTACGATCCATGATTTGTTGACTCCAATCTTTGGAACCAACAGTGGTGTGTCATGGTCGCTAGCAATCATCGGTCTTGTAATCATTATTCGTATTATTTTGATTCCTCTTTTTGTGAAGCAGATTAAATCTCAGCGTGCATTAACCGCCCTTCAGCCACACATGAAGGAGATTCAAAAGAAGTACAAAGATGATCGTCAAAAACAATCTGAAGAGATGATGAAGCTCTATAAGGAACACAAGACAAACCCACTTGCTTCCTGTTTCCCAATTTTGGCGCAGGCACCAATCTTCTTTGCACTCTTTACTGTTCTAAACGGAATCGGAAAGAACCCGCCAGTTAAACATGGCGTGTTGTCACAAGAAAATGTTGTTAGCGCAGCGCAAGCGGAATTCTTCGGTGCTCCTATTTCACAAACCTTCTTAGGTTCAGATATCACCACCGTAAAAATTGTCACAATTATTCTCATTGCATTTATGTCATTAACGACATTTACAACCCAACGTCAATTAATGACAAAGGGAATGCCAAAGATGGATTCATCAAACAATATGATGTTGCAACAACAAAAAATTATGTTGTACGCATTCCCAGTT
Organism: Candidatus Planktophila sp.; assembly: GCA_044357675.1. GTDB lineage: Bacteria > Actinomycetota > Actinomycetes > Nanopelagicales > Nanopelagicaceae > Planktophila. Next base: position 3,870 of record JBIKPC010000014.1, read on the forward strand.
ATTTTTGCGATCACCGGTGTTAACTTTCCGGTTGGTGTTTTAATTTATTGGTCAACAACAAACTTGTGGACATGGGGACAACAGTTCTATGTCATTAAACGAAACCCAACACCAGGTTCACCTGCATATGAAGAGCTTCAAAAAAAGCGCAATAAGAAAAACGGAGCAGTAGAGGAAAAAACTGAGAACACCGAGAACTCTGCGGGCACAACGATCGAAGAAAAAGGTCAGCGCCAGCAGCCAAAAAAGAAGAAAAAGAAGAAGTAGACAAAACGGACTTATTACTACAATCCCGACAAAGGGGGCATCATGGCAAAAACTAAGAGTGAGACAGCAGAAGTTGTTACTGAAGAGGCAACAACTGAAACAAAGAAGGCGCCTAAGGGCGTGGCAAAGCTTGAGGAAGAGGGCGATATCGCCGCTGACTACCTAGAAGCCTTGCTCGACATCGCAGACCTTGATGGGGACATCGATATCGACGTTGAAAACGACCGTGCCGCCTTGGCGATCATGGGTGGAAAGCTCAGCCACCTAGTTGGCCGTGATGGCGAGGTTTTGGATGCTATCCAGGAGCTCACACGCCTAGCGGTACAGACCTCAACAGGTGATCGCAGCCGCTTGATGCTTGATATTGATGGCTTCCGCGCTGGTCGCCGCACAGAGCTGAAGAAGTTGGCCGAGGAGATGGCTGAAGAGGCAAAGACAACAGGCAACTCAATCAAATTGAAGCCAATGAACGCCTTTGAGCGCAAAATCATCCACGACACAATTCAGGATTTGGGCCTAAGCAGTGAGTCTGATGGCGAAGATCCAAACCGTTTTGTAGTTATCTACCCCGCCTAAGCCGGTCTAGATACTCTTATGGAGGTTTCACGTGAAACCCTTATCGCACGGCATTTTCCAGATGTCGATCGGGTTCACGCATACGCAAAATTCCTAGAAACAGCGGGAATTGAGCGTGGATTAATCGGTCCCCGCGAGGCGGATCGTATTTGGGAGCGCCATATCTTTAACTGCCTTCCTGTAACCACCCTGTTTACCGAAGGTGCCACTGTTTTTGATATCGGTTCGGGGGCGGGATTGCCCGGAATTGTGATCGCCCTGGCCCGTCCAGATTTAAAGGTAACTTTGATTGAACCCCTTGAGCGCCGCGTGGAGTTTCTCCAAGAGGCGGTTATCGGGCTTGATATTGAGGTTATTCGAGGCCGCTCCCAGGATGTGAAGGCAACAGCCCATTATGTAACCGCCCGTGCGGTAGCTCCTTTAGAAAAGCTAAAAAAGATCAGCTGGCACCTTTTGAAAACCAATGGCTCTTTACTGGCCATGAAGGGCGAAAAAGCCCACGAAGAGATGAAATCTGTGCCTAAAGCGATCCTGCACGAGGTTAATCTTGAAGGAATTGAGCTCAGCCGTATAGTTGAAGTGAAAAAAGGTGCTTAACTACCCACGTGGATGATTCACGTGAAACAAAAAAGGTAGTCGGTACCCGCCGCTTAAAGGAGGCGATGGCTAAACCCGCCTCCCTTCGAATTTTGACGGTAGCCAACCAAAAAGGCGGGGTCGGAAAGACCACAACCACAGTCAACCTGGCAGCAGCCCTTTCTATGGGTGGCTTAAAAGTTGTTGTAATTGACCTTGATCCACAGGGAAACGCTTCTACAGCCCTCGGTGTTGAACACCTTGATAATGCAGGAATTTATGAAGTGTTGATGGGTGATTCAACAATGTCACAAGTGATTCAAAAAGTTGCAGGTTTTCCTTCACTTGAATGTGTTTCATCAAACACCTCACTTGCACAAGCAGAAATTGAACTTGTTCCAATGGTTGCACGCGAAATGCGTTTGAAAGAAGCGATTGAAGAGTTGGTTGCAGATCGCGCAGCGGTTGGCGAAACAATTGATTACATCTTCATTGATTGCCCACCATCACTAGGTCTATTAACGATTAACGCATTTACAGCAGCAAAAGAGGTTTTGATCCCTATTCAATGCGAGTACTACTCACTTGAAGGACTGTCACAATTATTAAAAACATTTGAATTAGTAAAGAAGCGATTAAATCCAACACTAAAATTGTCAACACTTGTATTAACAATGTTTAACAATACAAATCTTGCCAATGATGTTGCTAATGAAATTAGAAAACACTATCCAAATGAGTTAATTGATATTCCAATCCCCCGTACTGTGCGTGTTTCAGAAGCACCAGGATTTAAACAAACAGTAATGACATATGACCCTGGTTCACCAGGTGCAATCGCATACATGTCTGTTGCTCGTGAATTAGCAGAGCGCGGAAAACCTTTTGATTCAAATGTTGTTTCAATTAATTACAAACGTGAAGGTGAGATCGCATAATGGCACGACGTGGTGGACTTGGTACAAATCTAGATGCATTGATACCAACATCGCTAACTGTTGGCGACAAAGAGGTTGGACAACAAAACGAAGTTGCTATTAGTGCTATTTCACCTAACCCACGTCAGCCGCGAACACACTTTGATCCAGTTGCACTTGAAGAATTAATTACATCAATAAAAGAAATTGGAATTTTGCAACCACCAGTAGTGCGTCAAACAACACCTGGTAAGTATGAATTAATTATGGGAGAGCGTCGCTTCCGTGCGGCAAAAGCTGCTGGTTTAACCAGCATTCCTGTGATTATCAGGCAGACACCAGATAATGAACTTCTTCGTGAAGCGCTAATAGAAAACATTCACCGCAGCCAACTAAACGCGCTAGAAGAAGCGGCCGCATACTCACAACTACTTACAGATTTTAATTGCACTCATGATGAGCTGGCACAAAAACTAGGTCGATCACGTCCACTTATTTCAAACACCATTCGTTTGATGAATCTTCCAACTTCTGTTCAGCAAAAATTGGCATCAGGTATTTTATCTGCCGGACATGCTCGAGCACTATTAGGGCTAAGTGATGCAAGCGCAATTGAAAAATTAGCAGCCAGAATTGTTAGTGAAGGTCTATCTGTCCGTGCAACTGAAGAAATTATTTCTGCTGGTGCACCTAAAGGACAATCAGCCAAGAAACCTAAAGGCGCAAAATCTGCGAGCCCCGAATTACAGGAAATCGCAGAACGCATTGGTGATGCGCTCGATACCCGCGTAACAATTCAGGGCAGCGCCAAAAAAGGAACAATCGTTATTGAATTTGCCGGAGCAGAAGATTTGAAACGAATTACAAAGGCGTTAGAAAACTAACCCTTTAATTCAAAACCTTTTCTGCTTGCCATTTCTTGTTTGATTACGCCACCAAGTGCTTTAACACCCTCACGGATTCTTTCTGGTGTTGGGTAGCAGTACGACAAGCGCAACGACCATGAACCAAAACCATCTGCATAAAAGGCGGTACCGGGAACATATGCAACCTTTGCAACGATTGCCTTTGGCATCATTACTGTTGTATCAATTTCAGGTGGCAAGGTAACCCACACATAAAAACCACCACCAGGCTTTGTCCATTGCGCAGTTGCTGGAAAGTGCTCATCTAATGATTCCAACATCGCATCGCGACGAACCTTGTACAGCTCGCAAAATGAAGCGATCTGGTCGCGCCATGGTTGATCAGCTAAATAATTCGAAATCGTTAATTGGGTGAAGTTTGAAGGACACAGAATCGATGATTCGCTGGCAATAACCAGTTTTTCCTTCAGTGAAGGTGGCACTAACGCCCAACCCACACGCAATCCCGGCGCGATTGTCTTTGAAAACGAGCCCAAATAGATCACGTTCTCTGAATCTTCAGCACGCATTGCATTAGGTGATGGCTTATCAAAGCCCAATAACCCATATGGATTATCTTCCACAACGAAAATTCCTGCTTCGCGGCAAATTGTCAAAATCTCTGTGCGGCGAGCTGCTGGCAGTAAAACACCACTTGGATTTTGGTAATTAGGAATTGTGTAGAGAAACTTAATTTTACGACCTGCTGCACGAACAGTTTTAATTGCCTCTTGTAATGCTGAAGGCACTAATCCATTCTCGTCTGTTTCAACATGCACAACAGATGCTTCGTACTGATGGAAAGTTCCGAGTGCACCAACATAGGAAGGCGCTTCAGCAAGAACAACATCATTGGGGTCTAAAAAGATACGTGAAATAAGGTCTAAAGCTTGCTGTGATCCAGTTGTAATTAAAACATCATCAGGATTAGCGCGAATACCCTCGAGCGCCATAACTTCACAAATTTGCTCACGAAGTTTTGGGTGACCTTGACCGTTTCCATACTGCAACGCCTCTTGGCCATTGTTGCGGATTAGATTGTTAACAACATCAGCCATCATTCCCATTGGAAGAGCTGAAAGATTTGGCATTCCACCTGCAAGCGAAACAATTTCAGGACGAGATGCAACAGCAAAAAGTGAACGAATTTCACTTGGTTTCATGCGCGCGGCACGGGATGCAAATCTTTCTTCAAGATTTTGAGGTGCACCTGTAGAAAAGCGTTGCGTTATCTCTGACATAGCCTAAGTCTGTCATACCCAAGGGAGCACTTGAGTGTTATTTAGCGGCGGATGCCGGCTTTGCGAAGATCAGAAATGCGTAAAGTTCCAGTCTTTGCATCATCTTCTGCTGCTAAATAGAGACGTTGAATCGCAATAACCAAGGCTTCAGCAATAACATCTCGGAAATCTGGACGAGTAAGTCGGGCTAAGTCACCAGGGTTGCTTATATACCCCAAATCAATACGGACAGTTGGTGCCATAGTCATGCGCAGCAAATCCCATGTTTTCGCATGAGTACGACAATTTGTTAAGTCAGTACGAGCACAAATTTCACGTTGCACAAGGGATGCAAAGCGCTCTCCAACAATTGAATGAACACCGTGCGCATCACTGCCATAAAAATATGTTGCTGCTCCGTGTGCTTTCTCATTGGGGTATGTATCAATATTTAACGAGATCATTAAATCTGCTGCGCTTTTATTACTAAACAAAATTCGTTCTGCTTCAGATGGATTATTTGTCGCACCACGAGTTAAGAAAACTGACGCACCTAGGGCAAGTAGACGACCTTCGGTTCGAACTGCAACATCGTAAACAAGCTGATCAGCTCCATCTGGATTTAAGACAATAACCTTGTTTGCAAGTGCCGGACCGCGACTTTGTTGCATTGCATTTTGTCGCAGAGTTGAAGGTACTCCCCCAGAAACAATCTTTGTTAAACGAATCAATGCAATTATTGTGGCAGGACCACACTTTCCATCAATAGTTGCACCAACAGATTTTTGGAAATCTTTAACAGCCATTTCAGTTCGAGAACCATAGATTCCATCGACTCGACCACAATCAAAACCCATTTCAGTTAAACGTGATTGCAAGGCAGCAATGTCATCGCCATGCATTAATGGTGCTTCCTGTAAATACAAGGAACGGTCACCAAGTTTCCAACGAGCTTCTTCTAGTGCACGAGCCGTAACCGCATCAACAAAACCCGTGACATCTAGGCCACGGGCTTGTTGGAATGAGCGGATCTCCGACTCGGTTAAATCTGACATGGATTTATACGAGGAAGCTTTCTAGTTCCTTAAGTAGTGCTGGCTTTGGCTTTGCGCCAACAATTTGCTTTACAACTTCGCCATTAACAAAGACATACATAGATGGAATTGAAGTAATTCCATATTTAATCGCAATAGCTGACTCTTCATCAGTGTTGAGCTTTACGATCTTGAGCTTTGAACCATGTTCATCTGAGATCTCCTCAAGAATTGGTCCAACAGCTCGGCAGGGACCACACCATTCAGCCCAAAAATCAACCAAAACAGGGGTGCTGCTCTTGAGAACATCTGCATCAAATGATGCTGTAGTTACCTTGCTTGTAGCCATCGTATTGCTCCTTATGTGTGTGTTAGTTAAAGATTACTAGTGCGCTAAGAATTTTTCAGCATCAAGTGCTGCAGCACAGCCCGAACCAGCTGCGGTGATTGCTTGACGGTAGGTGTGATCAACTAGATCCCCGCAGGCAAAGACACCTTTTTGATTAGTCCTTGTCGAGCGACCTTCACAGATCACATAGCCTTCGTTGTCTAAAGTAATTTGTCCCAGCAATAATTCGCTGCGAGGAATATGTCCGATCGCAACAAATAAACCAGTAAATGCTTGCTCTGACTCTGTTCCATCAACAGTGTTGCGAAGTTTTAAACCCTCAACTTTGTCTGCACCAAGAACATCAATTACTTCTGTATTCCATAAAAATTCAATCTTTGGATTATTTTTTGCGCGCTCAGCCATAATCTTTGATGCACGCAATTCGCCGCGACGATGGATCAAAACAACTTTGTCTGCAAAACGAGTGAGGAAAGTTGCTTCTTCAACTGCAGAGTCTCCACCACCAACGACAGCAATTGTCTGTCCTCGGAAAAAGAAACCATCACACGTAGCGCACCAGGAAACACCATGGCCAGATAAACGCTTTTCGTTAACTAAACCGATTTCGCGGTACGCGCTACCAGTTGCCAAAATTACAGATTTTGCCTTAACTGTGTTGCCAGAGCCATCCTTTAAAACTTTTATATCGCCAGATAAATCCATTTCAACAATGTCATCTGTAATTAATTCAGCACCAAATCGCTTAGCTTGTTTGCGCATACTGTCCATCAAATCTGGACCCATCACGCCATCTGTAAAGCCAGGGAAGTTTTCAACCTCAGTTGTGTTCATAAGTGCACCACCGGCTGTAACAGAGCCTTCGTAAATAATTGGATCTAACTGCGCACGCGCTGCATAAATAGCGGCGGTGTATCCGGCAGGACCTGATCCCACAATTACAACATTTCTAACTTCACTCATGATGCCCCCTAGACCCCGAAATCTATTCGTTTTCCGCTGTTTTTGCTGAACGCCGACCCATTGAACTGCCTAGATGACGGATCATCGAAATCTCTTCAATTCGAAGCGCCTTTGCCGCCAGAATGTATGCAAAGAATGCGACCACCATCACAACTAATAGTTCTCCAGCTCGCGCGGCGCGAGAAAATTCGATCTCCAATAAGGAAATGTATTGAGTCATAACAAACAAAGGAGCCATTGCAAGCACAGAAGCGATCAACAAACGAAGATGCTGACCTAAAAATTCAGATATCGCTAATTTGCCAACATGTTTCTTTAATAATCCCAGAGTGACAAATAATCCAACTAAGTAACTAACAGAGAAGGCAACACCTAAACCAATTGTTACCCACTGAGTTTTCACAAAAGATAAGAAGAAGTAAGACATAGCGACAGAGACAATGTTTATAACCAAGATCGATATAACTTGAGTTCTTGTATCTTCAAATGCGTTAAAGCCTCTGATCAAAATTAAATTAATAGAGAAGGCAACTAACCCAAAACTCAAAGCAGATAAAACATAACCGATATATCGCGAATCCTCATTTGAAATACCAACAAAGATACTTTGGGTAATTAATGGTCCAAAGAATAAAAATGCAACCGCGCTAGGCACTGTAATTACACCGACTAATCGAATAGCTCTAATCAGTTGTGCTTTAACTTCATCACGCTTACCGTCGAGTGCCAGCTTTGAAATGTGTGGCAAGATCGCAGTAACAATAGAGATTGTCACAATCGAATACGGCAACAACAAAACATAGTAGGCATATGTATATGGTGTGTAACCAACACCGGTTTCAATACCCTCTTGAGCGCTGCGCACAGCTGCAGATGTTGCAACATTGACTGTTACCAGGTAACCAAGTTGAGAAATCAAAACGTAGACAAGCGTCCAACCAGCTAAGTTAAATGATTTACCTAAACCAGAGACGCCAAGTTTGGGTTTAATTGATACCCCAAGTTTTTTCATGACCGGAACCAAAACCAATGCTTGAACAACAACACTGAAAGTTGTACCCCAACCCAACAAAGCGACCTGGTTAGAGGTAATTGAGGAGATATCAATCCCTGGGGAAAAGAGCAGAAAACCACCAAATAATGCGATTCCCACAATGTTATTAGCAATTGGAGCCCACATAAGTGGACCAAAGGAACCACGGGCGTTAGCGACCTGACCCAACATCGTAAACAAGCCTAAGAAAAAGATCTGCGGCAAGCAGTAACGGGTAAATGCAATGGCAATCTCTTGTTCTCTTTCAAATCCAGCTGTGAAAAACTCTGGCGCATACAAACGAACTAGCGCTGGTGCAAAAAACATTCCAAGTGAAACCAAAACCAGCAGAATAAGTGAGATTGTTGTAATCAATCGTGACGCAAAATCATCACCACCATCTTCGTGATCAAAAGATCTGACCAACTGAGGGATAAAGATCGCAGTCAGCGCACCACCAACAAGTAAGTTGTACAAAATATTTGGCATTGTGTTTGCCACGTTGTATGTGTCTGCAAGCAAAGTTGTTCCTAAGACGGCAACAATTAAAATACCGCGCACAAACCCAGTAATACGCGAAATTATTGTGCCTAGGGCCATAATGCCTGATGCGCGATAGAGATCGTTAGATTTCACTTAGCCCTCTTTCGAACTCGACGGACACTTTGAGCTACCGCTGCCAATAGAAGAAGTATGGCGGCACCAGTAGTAAACCAGGTCACCCGCGAGTCAATAACAGTTGAATTTAAGGTTAATGTCGCTTCAGGGACAATTTCATTACCTTCACTGTCCGTTATCAAGGCCAATACCGATGTTTGACCTGGCGCAATTACATCTACCAGCATTTCCAGCTGTAATTTAGATTGTGCAGGAATTGTTACACCTTTAAAGCTATCGACTATTACACGTGAATTAATTGGCACCATAGAAATATCTACCGTGACATCACTGTCGAACTCGTTAATGACCGTGACAGGCAACTTCACATTAGATGTGGTGATCTGATACCTACCGCTATTAATACGTAGTTTGTTGACCATGGCATCAACTGCTGAGCGGGCGCTGTATGAATAAAACTCACGACTATCTTTATTTAATTTTGGAGACAATAACTTCGCTAACTGGGCGCGCAGCATGGTTAATTCAGGGTTGGTAACTACTCGCGAAAGCTTTGTTAACGCCTTGCGATTATCGCTATAAGCCTTTCGCAAGGTGTTGTTCAACCCTGATGTGCCGGTACTCCAGCCACCATTTGGCTCGCTTCGAACCGGGCGACCCAGCGCCGCTTCTAACTGTGATTTACCAAAAGCGTAATATTTTCTTAACTCACTAGGTGCCAATCGTTTTGCTAACGAAACATCTGGGTTTCCATAGGCAAGTGCAACTACTTCTTGCCCAGTAGTAATGTTTCGAAGCTGCTGTAACCAAGCAGTTGCAATTTCCTTACCAACAGGTGCCGCTTCATTGGCAAGTAAATAACCACCACTCATTGCTATAACTTCATCAACTAGAGCTGCATCTATAACCCACATTTTATTGTTTACTCGTGGTGTGTAGATCAATCCTCCTAAAGATCCAGAAGGTGTGAGCTTTTGCACCAAATCATCATTGCGAAACTCGCCTGTAAATGTTTGATGAGCCATAGATGTAATTCGTACAATCGAATTAGCGTGCGCAGGCGACAACGGCAATACGACCAAAAACATTATCAGCAAGGCGATTAACTTCTTCATAGTGTTAGCTCTGCAGTTCTGGCAATCAACTTCTTTTCATCAGGATATGCCAACCGCTCCACAATTTCAGATAATGGAAACCAGGAAACCTCATCCACTTCACTTTCTTGAGCAAGCAAAGTTCCACCAACTTCAGTAAACATAAAATGATGGACAGTTTTATGAATTCGTTTTCCACCCGCCATAAACCAAAAATCAATCACACCTAAAGATTTCGTGATCGTCGAGGTAATTCCTGTTTCTTCAGCAACTTCGCGAATCGCAGCTTGTTCCGGAGTTTCACCTTCTTCAATGTGCCCCTTAGGCAATGACCACAGAACACGTTTTCCGGTTTCATCTTTGAGGTCGTAACGTCCAATCAGCAAACCCATCGTGCCTGTTGTATCAACGACTAATCCACCAGCACTGACCTCATCAACACGTTTTGCGTAGGGACGTTTTGTCTCAGGGCGTTTCGGTTGAGCGCTCTTCTGAGCAGGGTTCTGAGTCTGTGGTTGTGGGCCGCGATTACCGGAGCGCTTACGCTTCCGCTTTTTCTTCGTACCGTCGCTGCCCGCACCAGGTGCCGGGATCATGGAGCAAGGGTAGTGCTTTAACCTTACTTATTGTGAGCACAGCATTAGGCGCCGCAGGAGAGTTAGCGATCCGTTCATTAAT
>JBIKPC010000079.1:0-4058 GCA_044357675.1 Candidatus Planktophila sp.
AGAAGACTGGATCGGCGGGTCTCGAAACTTTGCAACCAAGCTATGGAACGCAACGCGTTTTGCAATGATGAACGGTGCAACTGTTTCCGGTGATTTGCCTGCAGTGGATTCACTTAATGCAATTGATAAATGGATTCTTAGTCGTCTATCTGAAACAGTTACAGAAGCAACCGAACTCTTAGAAAAGTATGAATTTTCACGAGCGTGTGAATTGATGTATCACTTTGCCTGGGATGACGTGTGTGACTGGTATTTAGAACTGTCAAAGGAATCCTTCGCTTCAGGAAATGCTGAAGGCACCAAGCGCGTACTCGGTCATGTTTTAGATCAGTTATTCCGCTTAATGCATCCAGTAATGCCATTTATTACAGAGCACATGTGGACGACCTTTACTGGGGGAGAATCGCTAGTTGTAGCTGAGTGGCCAAAGGCTAACGCCGCTCATGTAGATAAGAAGGCAGAAAAACTTGTTTCCCAGCTGCAAGAAGTCATTACCGAAGTTCGTCGTTTCCGCAATGATCAAGGAATCAAGAGTTCGCTAAAGATTCCGGGCCGCATCATCGCAAAGGGTGAAATTGCACAATATGCATCCGCGGTTGCTTTTGTTGTGCGTATGGAACTAGGGGACATAACACCGAGTGCAAAGTGTGAGGCCGCTGGAGTAACAATTGAATTTGACCTGACTGGATCAATCGATGTTGTGGCAGAGCGTGCACGCCTTGAAAAGGATTTAGTAACAGCTACAAAAGACAAGCAAACAGCTGAAGTTAAATTGAATAACCAAGGCTTTATGGCTAAAGCTCCTGCAGATGTTGTTGTTGAAATTAGAGAACGACTTGAAAAGACAACTGCAGATATCGAACGAATTACAGCAGCACTTGCAGGATTACCCCAAGCATGATGATTTCACCGGATGATCAAGAGCGTGTAGATGCAATTGAGCAAGCACTGCTTGCCCGTTGGCCAGAAACACGTATTGCGCCAACAACCGAACGAATTGCCGCACTTGTAGATCTACTGGGGTCACCACAGTTAACATATCCAACGATTCACATTGGTGGTACTAACGGTAAGACAACAACATCACGCATGATTGATTCATTGTTGTTTGCTCATGGTTTGCGCACGGGACGATTTACTAGTCCACATCTTGAAACCTACCGCGAACGTATTGCAATTAACGGTGAGCCAATTGATCCCAAGGAATTAATCTTTTCTTATAACGACATTGCCGCCTACCTTGATTTAATGGATACAAAGTTTGAACATCCAATCTCATTTTTTGAAGCGATTACAGCTTTAGCGTTTGCAGCATTTGCCGAACATCCTGTTGATGTCGGGGTCATTGAAGTAGGCATGGGCGGAGAATGGGATGCAACAAATGTTGTCGAAGCCGATGTTTCCGTCTTAATGCCAATTGGTTTTGACCACATGGAGTATTTAGGCAATACCTTGCACGAGATTGCTTCAACTAAGGCTGGAATCATTAAAGAAGGCGGCTTTGTTGTGCTTGCCCAGCAAGAGCCAGAGGCTGCCAAAGAGTTAATCCGAAAGGCGGCAGAAGTAGGGGCAGATGTTGTGCGCGAAGGCGTCGAGTACTCGGTTGCATCAAGGGCGGTTGCCGTAGGCGGTCAGTTGCTGACGATCCAAGGTATTCATGACACCTACGATGAAATCTTTTTACCGTTACATGGTCGCCATCAAGCAGCAAATGCGGCATCGGCTTTGGTCGCTGTCGAAGCTTTCTTTGGGGATCAACCCTTGGATATCGATGCCGTCAGAGCTGGCTTTGCCGCAGTGACATCTCCGGGGCGCTGCGAAGTCGTACATCGCGAGCCAACAGTGATTTTGGATGCTGCGCACAACCCACATGGGGCAAAGGCGTTGGCCGAGACATTATTAAACGAATTTAATTTTGATGAAATCATCGCTGTTGTTGGTGTTTTCGGGGATAAAGATGCAACTGGAATATTCCAAGAGTTAGAACAAATTGTTGATCATGTCATTGTTACCCAAAGTTCTTCATCACGCGCGATGCCAGCTGGTGAATTAGAAAAGATTGCAACTAAGATTTTTGGAGCAGATCGTGTTTTTGAAGTTTCAAATTTAGAAGCAGCACTTGATAGAGCGGTTGGAGATGCTGTGCGTCCACTGAGTGAAGACACAGTTGGCATTCTTGTTACCGGTTCTGTTGTAACAGTTGGTGAAGCTCGTACATATTTACGAAAGAAATTCGCGAAGTGAAAATTCTTGGCGCATCAGTCTTAATTGCCGAGAGCATGACCATGGGCTTTGCAATCCTGATAGCCATGAAGAACGCGTCAAACGCTGCAATTATTTATGGTTGCGTAGTCGCATTCTTGCTCTTTGTTGCAGCTGGACTTATCAGACGGCCAGGTGGATTTGTAATTGGTTGGATTATGCAAGTAGCGATGATCGGCTTCGGATTTGTTGAGCCATCCTTCTTCATTATCGGGGTGGTTTTGATTGGCCTGTGGGTGGCCGCCATCGTTGTGGGCCGCAAGGGTGAGGCTGCTCGCGCTGCCCTGCTGGCTGCGGGGCCGAAAAAACCCTAATAGACTGGGGCGGTGAGCACAGAAAAGACACTTATCCTGGTCAAGCCCGATGGCGTTGCCCGTGGTTTAGTTGGCGAAGTTATTTCGCGCATCGAAGCTAAAGGATATGCAATTGATTCTTTGCGCATGCTGCAAGCAGATCGCGCATTGCTAGAAAAGCATTATGCAGAACATGTTGGAAAACCATTTTATGAACCGCTTGTCGAGTTCATGATGTCTGGCCCAATTGTTGCGATCGTTGCATCAGGTAATCGTGTTATCGAAGGTTTCCGTTCATTAGCTGGTGTAACAGATCCAACTGTTGCTGCACCCGGAACTATCCGTGGCGACCTTGCTCGTGATCAAGGAACCAAAGTTGTGCAAAATATTGTTCATGGCTCTGATTCTCCTGAATCAGCAGCTCGTGAAATCCAGATTTTTTTCCCTAAGAATTAATTCCCCGCTCAAAAAAAGTACAAGGAGTAAAAATGTCACAAGGAAGCAGAATGTCCTTCATCGGTCGCGATATGGCGGTTGACTTAGGTACAGCGAATACGCTCGTTTATGTGCGTGGACGTGGCATTGTTTTGAACGAGCCTTCAGTAGTTGCTGTAAACCAAGACACAGGCGGAATTCTGGCTGTTGGTATTGAGGCAAAGAAGATGATTGGCCGTACTCCTGGAAACATCGTTGCAATTCGTCCGCTAAAGGATGGCGTTATTGCTGACTTTGATACAACAGAGCGTATGTTGCGTTACTTCATCCAGAAAGTTCACCGTCGTCGTTACTTGGCTAAGCCACGTATCGTTGTGTGCGTTCCATCAGGTATTACCGGTGTTGAACAGCGCGCGGTTAAGGATGCGGGTTATGCAGCAGGTGCTCGTAAGGTCTACATCATTGAAGAGCCAATGGCAGCGGCAATCGGTGCTGGTCTTCCAATCCACGAGCCAACAGGCAACATGGTTGTAGATATTGGTGGCGGTACTACCGAAGTTGCAGTTATTTCTTTGGGCGGAATCGTTACCTCACTATCAATTCGTGTTGGTGGCGATGAGCTAGATCAATCGATTATTAACTGGGTTAAGCGTGAATTCTCGCTACTTCTAGGAGAGCGCACAGCTGAAGAGATCAAGATGGCAATCGGATCTGCTTACCCACTTGCTGGTGAAAATGATGCTGAAATTCGCGGTCGCGATTTAGCAACAGGTCTACCAAAGACAATCGTTGTTTCAGCAGCTGAAATTCGTAAGGCACTTGAAGAGCCAGTTAACTCAATTGTTAACGCGGTTAAGAGCACACTTGATAAGACTCCACCAGAGCTTGCTTCAGATCTAATGGATCGTGGCATTGTGCTTACTGGTGGCGGTGCTCTTCTCAAGGGACTTGATGAGCGCCTTCGCAAAGAAACCGGAATGCCAATTCACATTGCAGAGCGTCCATTGGATGCCGTTGCTGAAGGTTCTGGAAAGTGCATCGAAGAGTTTGAAGCTCTTGAGAAGGTTC
>JBIKPC010000015.1:0-13907 GCA_044357675.1 Candidatus Planktophila sp.
TGCACCAACAGCGGTCGATGGTTTAACTGGTTATAACGTTGAAATTCGTGCAAACGGAGCAGGCGATTGGACAGTTATTGCAACTGTTCCAGCAGATCAGCTAACTCAGGATGTTACAAAGGCAAGTGATTCAGGATGGACTCAGTTCCGTGTTTCATCTGTGTACTCAGATGGACAGACTGCATCAGCTACAGCTTTTGGAATTCCAGGAGAGTTCAACTAAAACTAGCAAAAAAGTTTGATCAAAATCCCTCACCAGTTGGTGGGGGATTTTGTTTTGCCACTTGTAAATCTTTTTACAGTTGAATTGTTATCGCATCCACATATGCACGAACGCCAGCAGGAACAAGGTGAACTCCATCTGGAGCGAAATATTCAGGATGCCCGTTAGAAATTGCTGCCCAATCAACTAGGTAAGCACCGTACATCGCTGCATATTGTGCAATGAGGGCATTGTTCTCATCTCGCCAAGCCCGCGGAACGGCGGTGTTTACAACAACAATTCGGGGTTGATCTTTGATTTCTTCAAAAATAGCAGCAACTTGAGCTTCGATCAGTTTGTTGTTGTTGCCCAGATTTAGAACAATAGTTGAAGTACTCATATTTTCTTTGTCATTAGTAATTACTTCTAAAAGCTCAGTTGCTTGTCGACCTACCCGTGCATTAATCAATCCAATTGGCTGACGAGTATCTAACTCAAAGCGAATTCCTAGAATTACAGAGTCACCGGTAACCCAGAGACCAGGATTGTTGGTATCGACCGGAGCAATGGATGTAGGTGCTTCCAATTGCTCCTTTAGTTCAGTCAGTTGCTTGTCACTTTTTGCAATTGCATTGCTGGCAACAGAGGCGGTCAAGCCAATGAGTGATACAACAATTAGTAGGACACCAGCTTTTTGGCGCAGCTGCACCCGCTTAGTGCGGTACTTCATTCCTTTAAACCAGTAATCAATTAATCCGGTACGCACCGGAAGTTCGACTAAACGTAATGAAATATCTGCCAAAGCAAAGACAATTAGTACTCGTAAGGTATACAAAGCCCATTGAGAACCTTCGAGATCATAATCTGGGCGAGTAACTTGAAAAACAACCCAGTGCCATAGATAAATTGCGTAGGACCGTTCGCCAATCCAAACAAATGGCTTACTACTTAAGATAGGAGCGAAACGAGAAGCTGGATGAACGATTGAGGTAAGAATTGCACAACCGCATATTCCCGCTAATGGGAAAGCAATTTTGTAAAGTGTTGGATCGCTTTCATCAATAAAGAGAAATGCAGCAATAATTCCTAAGAAACCAACGATTCCAATCCCATCAATAAAATCTTGTGCTTTACGAGTTACTGTTTCTTGTAGATTTTGCGGAATCCAGCTGACGGCAAGTGCGGCACCTAAAAACAAACCGATACTGTGAGTATCTGTTCCAAAGTAAACATGGCTTATTTTTGAAGTATTGGCTGCATCAATCTGCAGTGAGACCACGAGTAAAGCGATACCTGAAAAGGCAGCAATCAACAGAGCGGCACCAGGGATTTTGTTCTTTCCAAAATAACGCAGTACCAATAACAAAATC
The DNA here is from genome assembly GCA_044357675.1 of Candidatus Planktophila sp. Taxonomy (GTDB): domain Bacteria; phylum Actinomycetota; class Actinomycetes; order Nanopelagicales; family Nanopelagicaceae; genus Planktophila. The sequence continues at coordinate 1,573 of JBIKPC010000015.1, forward strand.
AGTGGCCACACCAGGTAGAACTGAGCTTCGACACCTAGAGACCATGTGTGCTGCAGCAGTGGCGGACGTCCGATTGCTTCAAAGTAATCTGTTTCACGAAAAACTAACCACCAGTTCATTCCGCCAAATAAAGCGAAGGGGGTATCGCCCAAGAATCGTCGCATGGTATCTGGCGCCCAGAAACCAACAACGATTGTCGTTGTGATGATCATGAATACAAGTGGAGGCAGTAGTCGGCGAATACGAGCACCGTAGAATGCGCGCAAATCCAAACCACCACTGCGTTGAATTGAATCCAGCAACAAACGGGTAATTACGTAACCAGAGATTACAAAGAAAAGATCTACACCTAAGAAACCACCTGGAATCCAATTGAACCCCAAGTGATACAACATCACCGCAATTACAGCGACAGCACGCAACCCATCAATGGCAGGTATGTATCGGATACCTCGTTCAGTGGCCATGATTAATTAACTCCTACGAAGTAACGCTGTTTAAAATAGCGATGAGCTATCTAGCGCTTTGCAGATTTCTTTGCAGCACTCTTCTTGGCAGGAGCTTTCTTAGCTGCCTTCTTTACAGTTTTCTTGGGTGCATCCAAGGCAGGACGAGTGCGTTGGCTTGAAACTTTAAGGGGACCTGGATTTATCAATGTGTCATCGGCATTTAAATTATCAAGGACAGTTTTTTGTAGCTCTTCTAATCTCTGGAATGCCCCATCTAAACGGTTTCGAGATTGCTGGATTGCAGACTCTGCCGCATCGAGAGATTGCTTCTGGATTCGATAGAGACGTTCTGCTTCAGAAATAACTCCTGAAAGCCACTGACGGTATCCAGTAACTTCAGTTGTTGCATCAGTAATAATGCGCTCACCTTCGCGGCGAGCAGCGGTAGCGAGAGCAGAAATTTCGCGCTTCTTGCTCTCGATAAGGGCATCTGCTTCAGATTCTGCCTGTGCAATCTTGTCTTCTGCTTCTGATTCAGCGGCTTGAATGTATTTGCGACCACGTGTTTCGGCACCAGAAAGGATTGTGCGCGCCTTTGCATCGGCTGCTTCAAGTTCTTCCTTTGTTGCGCGTGTAGTTTCTGCAACCAAGCGAGTTGCCGCAACTTGCGCCTTGCTTTCACGCGCTTGCGCAGACTTGATCATTGACATTGCTGTTTCAGTTGCAAGAATTTCAAACTCTTCTTTGGTTAAGCCGGTAATGTCTCGGCGAGATTTCAAATCTGCAATCTGTGCCTCAAGCTCGCGAATGCGATCAACAGAAGATGGCAGGTTAGTGCTCTCTTCTTCTGTGAAGCCCACCCAATTAAGGAAGTTCTTCTTCTTCTTCGCCATAGTGCACCTCGCTGCTCAATTTTTACCTGATCAAAAACTCTCTCTGGAGATGGCTTAGGTTAGAGCAATGACCTATTTACTGTAAATCGCCACTGAGATCGCTATGTACTGACTGATCCACGCGGCAAGCACGAAGATATGGAAGAGCTCGTGGAAGCCAAAGTACTTTGCCTCACGACCAGGACGCTTGAGAGCGTAAAAGATGGCACCAACGGAATAGAACAAACCGCCAATCACAATTGGAAGTAGTACCCATAAACCACCCGCGCGGTACAGGGCTGGAGTGTAAAAAACTGCAACCCAACCCAGTGCTAAGTAATTGGCAACATAGAGCCAACGAGGCGCACCAATCCAGAAAATACGAATTGCAACACCCAAGGCCGCGCCGATCCACACAACAGACAGCAAGATTGCTCTATCGCGTCCTTCAAGTAAGGCAACTGCAAATGGTGTGTAGGAACCAGCAATCAATAAATTGATGTTTGCATGATCCCAACGGCGCCACATCATTTTCTTTTTTGGAACCCATGGGACGCGATGATAAATAGCTGAAACGCTAAACAACATAATCGACGTAATGGAAAAAATAGCCACAGCAAATTTCAGGGACTCTTTACTTAATATAAATAAAACAAGCGAGGCAATGATGACCGCCGGCGTTGCCCCAAGGTGAAACCAACCTCTTAACTTGGGAGGTGTAATTGACTTTGGTGGAGTTATCGGGGTCTGACTCATACAGGTCAGCCTATTGCACTCAACTCAAACTCAGCGTGGACAAACTCCAGGAGCACTGCCAAACTTCGCTCATGACACATAGATCACCCATATTTGAAATCAGCGATGTTTACATCGACCAAGAAGCAGCCCTTAGTCCAATGGGTTGCACCTACCTTGGAAATGGATTGAATCAAGACAAACTCGATGATTTTTCTATTTCCGCAGCCGAAGTTAGCGCGAACTTAACACGCGAGACTTTGAAGAAACTATCTGCAATGCAACCAATCGATGAAATTGATCGTATTGCAAAGGCGGTAATGACCGAACGTCTTGAATCCGGACTTGCTTTGCATGATAGTCAAGAGGGATTTGTGCTGTGGAATGTTTTGACATCACCACCATCAAATGTGCGTTCGATCTTTGAACTAATGCCAAAGAACTCAGCGCAAGATTTCGACAATATTGCCAAGCGCCTAGCAGCGGTAGATGCTGCCTACAGTTCTTGGTGCGACACAATAATGACCGTTGCAAAGAGCGGAAAAACAACTGCTCAGCGCCAGGTTAAAGGTGTCATCGAACAATTAGATAGTTATGCAAATGGTGGATACAGCGCCATGTGTAAAAACTTTGATGCTGACGGCAAATATCCAGCAATGCATGAAGCAGCAATGTTGGCTGAAGCAGCATCTGCAAAGACTGCAACTTTTTTGCGTGAACAGTACTTACCGATTGCAACACCACATGATGCAGTTGGTGCAGATCGTTATGCAGTCTGGGCGCGCTACTTCACAGGTGCTCAACTAGATCTTCCAGCAACATATGAATGGGGCAAGCAGGAACTTAAGGCAATTAACGATCGCATGTGGGAACTTGCAAAGGTAATTAATCCACAAGCAAAGACCCTTCGCGAAGTTGCTGACACTCTTGATAACGACCCTCAGTACAAAGTTGTTGGTCCAGAAAATGTAGTTAAGTATCTGCAAGACTTCACCGATGCAGCGATGAAGCGCATGAATGGTGAGTTCTTTGAAATTGACCCACGGATTGCAATTTGCGAAGCTCGCCTGGCACCAGAAGGCAGTGCATCTGCGCCGTATTACAACCCACCATCAGAAGATCTTTCTCGTCCAGGAACTACATGGATTCCAATGTTGGGTAAAAATGAAGTAAGCAATTGGCATCTTGTTTCAACCTGGTATCACGAAGCCGTTCCGGGTCACCATTTGCAGGTCGGAACAGCAACAGTTGAAAAGGATCGCCTGACTCGTTTCCAACGCACATCTGCCTGGATCAGCGGTTACGGCGAAGGCTGGGCTTTGTATGCAGAGCGATTCATGAATGAACTTGGCGCATTTGATGAGCCAGGAATCGAAATGGGTTACCTGTCGGCGCAAGCATTACGTGCTGCACGAATTGTTGTAGATATCGGAATGCACCTTGGTTACACAGATGACAATGGTGTTGTGTGGAACGCAGAAAGTTCCCGCAAGTTGCTCAACGAGCAAGCACTTCTTGACGAGGATCATTCACGCAGCGAAACCGATCGCTACCTTGGTTGGCCTGGACAAGCGATCTCCTACAAGGTCGGCGAGCGAGTCTGGATGTCAGCTCGCGAGGAAGCCAGAGGCCGACTTGGGGCAAACTTTGATATGAAGAAGTTCCACAGTTATGCCCTAAAGCTGGGCCCTATGGGTCTTGATCCATTTGCAGCAGAGTTGGCGTTGTGGCAGGGACAGTAATCAGGAATTAAAAAGGAGGGCGATCGGGGTGAAAATTCCTCGGTCGCCCTTTTTTCATGCTCATTTTCCCAAAAAAAAGTTAAAAAAACTCAAAAAATTCCCACCAAGTTGCTGAAATTCGCTCCCATTTAGTTCACACTAATACTTGTCGGAGGTCAAAGGGGTTCCTCGAGGATTCCTTATGGTCGACGAATTCAGAGGCCAGGGGGCCTCTCCACATGATCCTCATGGAGGCATAATTCAATGCAACTAGACAGCAACCAATGGAACCTGGTCTATAACGTATTCTCGTTTGGACTAGTTTCAATGCTCGCTTGCACCATTTACACACTTGTTTCACAACAGCGTGTATTGGCAAAGTACCGTACCGCCCTTGTAATGTCATCGATGGTTACATTCATCGCTGGATACCACTACCTACGTATTTTTGATTCATTCAAGCATGCTTCAGAAAACGGCATGGTTAAGCTTGATGGATCTCAGGATGCATTCAACGAGGCATACCGTTACGTTGACTGGCTACTAACTGTTCCTCTACTACTAGTAGAAGTTATTGCAGTTCTTGCACTAGCTAAGGAAGTTTCACGCTCACTAATCACACGCCTAGTTCCAGCATCTGCTGCAATGATCGCTCTTGGTTACCCAGGTGAAATTTCAAACGATCAGAACACACAGGTTCTATACGGTGTTCTTTCAACAATTCCTTTCATCTACATCCTTTACGTACTATTCGTAGAGCTTGGTAAGTCACTTGAGCGTCAGCCAGAAGGTGTTGCAGCAACCGTTGGTCGCCTGCGCCTACTACTGATTGCTACATGGGGCGTATACCCAATCGCTTACATCTTCAACATCGTTGGTGACGCATCAGCATCATCATTCGTAACTGTTCAGGTTGGTTACACACTTGCAGACGTTTTGGCTAAGTGCGTATTCGGTCTAACAATCTTGAAGATTGCACGCATGAAGTCAATGGCAGAAGGAATGAAGGACGATCACTAATCTCTGATTAGTGGTTTCTTTTATTTAAGAATCCTAAGAACAGGAGTGTCGCGAAAGCGGCACTCCTGTTTTGCTTTCTAGACTGAGCATCAGGTACAACACAGTTTGGCCCACTGAAAATTAGAAACATAAGAGATTGGAAACGCAGACTATGGATAAGTATTGGATTAACAACTACCGAATGGGTGGCTATCTTTTATTTGCTTGTGGTCTGATCAATCTTCGATACCAATGGGGCGAAAGTGATGTTGCGGTTCGAAGTGCCATAATTTTTATTCCTGGTGCATTAATCATTGGTGCAACCTATATGCCGGCAGCGTTGAAGATATTGGCACGACGTGAAGTGAAATCCTTGCTCGCAGCTGTTGGTTTAGCGGTAGCAATTTTTGCAGTAACTAACTAGCTTTTATTTTCTAAAGGCTAGATCGGCCTTCTTCATTTCGCTGACCAAGACCCGTATGGCATTTGGTCCCATTCCGTGTAACTCTTTTACCGCAGCAAGTGAAACCTTTCGCAGGTCAGCTAACTCAAATAAACCATCATCAATTAATGCCCGGCGTGCAGGTGCGGCCAAGCCAATTTCGCGCCATGCACCATCAACGGCTTCGTAGTGATCAATTTCAGCAGTTCCATTAGTAATGACGATTTGTGATTGCTGTTTCTTTTCTTCACGGCGAGCAGCAGCGGCGCGCTTTATTTCAGCGGCTTCCATTTTGATTTTGGCTGCAGATTTCTTTGCCATGACTTAATTGTAACTTTCCATACAGTGTGCGGGAGGCGGGACTTGAACCCGCACGTCCGAAGACACAGGTTCCTAAGACCTGCGTGTCTGCCATTTCACCACTCCCGCATGGCACCAAGCTTTCGCTTCGAACCAAGAGGCAAGATTAGAGGTAAGAGGCAGTTTCACCAAAACCTGCACGATAGCCTTGCTCAGTGCCCACGCAAATCGAGATTCTTGAAGAGGCGCTGAAGGCTGCAATCGCCAGAGCCATCGACGCTGGGGCTCTTACTGGAAATACGCCACATGTCATTAAATTGGATCGTCCAAAAGATCGAGACCACGGGGACTATGCCTCCTCCGTTGCATTGCAGTTGGCAAAGCCTGCTGGCATGAATCCGCGCGAAGTCGCTCAAATAATTGCCGATCAATTAAGTGGCGTTGCAGATATTTCAAAGGTTGAAATTGCTGGACCAGGATTTATTAACATTACTTTAAACCGTGCGAGCCAAGCAGCTCTTGTTCAAACAATTCTTTCAGCTAAAGAAAATTACGGAAAAGGATCTGCGCTCACTGGGGTAAAGATCAATCTGGAATTTATTAGCGCTAACCCAACTGGACCATTGCACTTAGGTCATACACGGTGGGCAGCTGTTGGCGATGCACTTGGTCGCGTCCTTACTGCAGCAGGTGCGCAGGTAACACGTGAGTTTTACATCAATGATCGCGGCAATCAGATGGATCTTTTTGGTCAATCTGTCGAAGCCGTTGCACTTGGCAACGCTGTTCCAGAAAATGGATACCAAGGGGAGTACATAAAGGATTTAGCGCAAGAAGTTGTTGCACATAATTCTGGAATTGTAGATTTACAAGGGGATGACCGATTCATTGCATTCCGTGAAGCTGCCTATATGTTGCAATTAAAGGATCAGCAGCGGGTCTTAGATACATTTAATACACATTTTGATGTTTGGTTTTCAGAACGTTCATTGCATGAACAAGGCGCAGTTGAACATGGAATGGAAAAGCTGCGTGCACAGGGACATGTCTTTGATGTAGATGGCGCTGTATGGCTGCGTACCACTGACTTTGGTGATGACAAAGATCGGGTAATGACAAAAAGTGATGGATCACTAACTTACTTTGCATCAGATACCGCGTATTACATTAATAAGCGCGAACGTGGCTTTGATATATGTATTTACATGTTGGGAGCAGATCACCACGGATACATTGGTCGGTTAAAGGCCACTGCAGCATGCGCAGGAGATAACCCTGAGTACAACATTCACGTATTAATTGGGCAGCTGGTAAAGATTATGGAAGGCGGCGAAGAGGTCAAACTTTCCAAGCGTGCCGGAACAATTATTACCCTGGAAGAACTTGTTGAAAAAGTTGGCGTAGATGCCGCCAGGTACACCTTGATTCGCTACCCAGTAGATACACCGATGGTTATGGATATCGATGTCTTAAAGCGAAATACAAATGAGAATCCTGTCTATTACGTGCAATACGCCCACGCCCGCATCGCTGCGGTACTTCGAAACGCTCAAGAACTCGGCGCTTCCTTAGCGCTAGCTGATTTTGATCCATCACAACTGGTACATGATCGTGAAAATGAATTGTTAGGCGTGTTGGCAGAGTTCCCACGAGTCGTAGCAAGTGCGGCTGAATTTCACGAGCCACACCGAATCGCCCGCTATCTCGAAGAACTTGCTGGCACTTATCACGGTTTCTACAACGATTGCCGGGTTCTTCCAATGGGAGAAGAAAAATTGTCTGCGCTGCACACCGCGCGTTTATTACTATGTAACGCAACAAAGCAAGTTGTTCATAACGGCCTAGAACTTCTAGGTGTTGGCGCACCGGAGAGGATGTAACTCATGTGGTCTTCAGCTGTTACAACCGGCGCCGAACTTTCTATTTCTGGAATATCTGCAAAGACACTTGCTAAAGATTTTGGAACTCCAACATTTTTTATTGATGAAGCAGATTTTCGCGAACGCGCACTTGCTTGGGATAAAGCACTCAAAGATGCATTTGGTGCAAATGCTGGGACTGTTTATTACGCATCAAAAGCATTTATCTGCACTGAAATTGCCCGCTGGATCAAAGAGATTGGCATTGGAATCGATGTCAGCACGGGCGGAGAAATGGCAGTTGCCCTTGCTGGCGCTATTGATCCTTCAAAGATCGAAGTCCACGGAAACAATAAATCTTTGGGCGAAATTGAAAAGGCAGTGTCAATTGGGGTCGAATCCATTGTCATTGATTCGCTGTATGAGATTGACCGTGTTGCAGCAGCGGCTTCAAAGAGTGGAAAAGTTCAACGAGTGTTGCTTCGCATTACACCGGGCATCCAAGCCCATACCCACGAATCTATTGCTACAGCACATGAAGATGTGAAGTTTGGTTTTTCTATAGCAAGCGGCGCAGCATGGGCGGCAATTGTTGCGGTTCGAAGCCATCCCAGCCTAGAACTTCGTGGAATTCATGCGCACATTGGTTCACAGATTTTTGGCTACAAATCCTTTGAAATTTTGTCAGAGCGCTTAATCGCTTTGCTTGCGCAGTATCGTGATGAATTCACAAGCGAATTACCTGAACTAGATCTTGGTGGCGGTTATGGAATCGCGTACTTACCAGGAGATGAAACGGTAAATCCAAGCGATGCCATGAACGCACTTGCTGCAGCAGTTACCAAGAATTGTGCAACACACAATCTTAAAATTCCACGGGTTTCAATTGAACCAGGTCGCGCGATCGTTGGACCTGCAATGTTTACCTTGTATGAAGTTGGTACTGTAAAAGATGTAACTTTAGAAAACGGATCACATCGCCGTTACATTTCAATAGATGGTGGAATGAGTGACAATATTCGTCCATCCTTATACGGAGCTGAGTACACAACGATTTTGGCAAACCGCACCAGCACTGCGCCACATGTGTCCAGCCGTTTAGTCGGAAAGCATTGCGAAACCGGCGACATTGTCATTCGTGAGATAGATCTGCCAGCTGACATCGTGCCCGGGGATTTGCTTGCAGTACCTGCAACAGGTGCATATGGACGCAGCATGGCCAGCAATTACAACCATGTGCCGCGACCTCCTGTTGTTGCAGTAAAAGATGGAAAAGCTCGTGTAATTGTGCGCCGTGAGACCGAGGCTGATCTGCTCGGGCTCGATATTTAACGCCGATCTACTCATCTATGAAAGAATGGCGTCATGAATTCGGGCGTCAAAACAATCACAATTGGAATGCTCGGCTGCGGCGTTGTCGGCAGCCAAGTCGCCCGCCTGCTTCAAGATGATGAGCAAGAGCTCTCAGAGCGCTCGGGTGCACTGCTTAAGTTAAGCAAGGTTGGTGTTCGCACAGCAGGGCCACGTGAAGGTGTCGAAGCATCCTTGATCACAACTGATCTGCAATCAATTGTTACAGACCCCAGCATAAATATTATTATCGAAGTAATGGGTGGCATCGAACCTGCAAAGTCTTTAATTCTAGAAGCGATTAAAAATGGTAAGTCTGTTATTACTGCAAATAAAGCATTGCTCGCAACACACGGCCACGAACTATTTAATGCAGCCGATGCGGCAAAAGTAGATTTGTATTATGAAGCAGCAGTAGCCGGCGCAATCCCAATTATTCGTTCAATGCGCGAATCATTAGCGGGCGATCAAATCACCCGTGTAATGGGCATTGTTAACGGCACAACAAATTACATCCTTACAAAGATGTATGAAGAAGGTCGCGCCTTTGATGAAGTCTTGAAGGAAGCGCAGAAGCTTGGGTACGCTGAAGCAGATCCAACAGCCGATATCGAAGGACATGATGCAGCTGCCAAGGCCGCACTCCTTGCAAGCCTTGCATTTCACAGCACCGTCGTAATTGATGAGGTGTACTGCGAAGGAATCACGCACATTTCATCTGAGGATGTACTTGCTGCCAAATCAATGAACAGTGTGATTAAGTTATTGGCGATTGCCGAATTAACTGTCAAAGATGAGATTTCAGTTCGAGTCCACCCGGTGATTTTGCCCTTGTCTCACCCTCTCGCATCTGTTCGTAACGCTTTTAATGCGGTGTATGTTGAGTCAGAAGCAGCTGGCCAGCTGATGTTCTACGGCCGCGGCGCAGGTGGTGCACCAACAGCATCGGCAATTCTTGGTGACTTAGTAGCTGTTGCGCGACATGCTGCATATTCAACTGTTGGTTATGGTGAATCTGATTACGCAGACCTTGATATCGCCCCAATCGGTGCGGTGAAATCTCAATTCTTCGTACGTCTGCATGTTGCTGATAAATCAGGTGTTTTGGCTTCAATTGCACAAACCTTTGCTAGTGAAAATGTTTCGATCCAAACTGTTCGTCAGTCGGGACTTGGCGAGGATGCTGAGCTAATTGTTGTAACTCACTCAGCAACAGAGGATGCATTAGATGCGTGTGTAGAAAAATTGAAGGCAATGGATATTGTCAGCAAAGTCGAGAGCGTAATTCGCGTCGAGGGAGCATCTGTCTGATGGGTCTATTTACTAAAAAGGATAGCGGTGCGCACCAGTGGCGCGGAGTTATTGAGGAGTACCGTCACCGACTTCCAGTAAGTGCAAAAACTCCAATCGTTTCCTTGCGCGAAGGTGGCACTCCACTTATTTATGCCTGCAACTTGTCAGAACTTTTAGGCAACAATGTGTGGATCAAGTACGAAGGTTTGAACCCAACAGGTTCATTTAAAGATCGCGGAATGACAATGGCGATTTCCAAAGCGGCAGAAGATGGCGCTAAGGCTGTTATTTGCGCATCAACTGGAAACACATCCGCATCGGCTGCTGCATACGCAGTTAAAGCTGGAATGCGCCCAGCGGTATTAATTCCTAAGGGCAAGATTGCAATGGGAAAGCTTGCCCAAGCTGTAATTCATGATTCAACAATTTTGCAGGTTAATGGCAATTTTGACGATTGTTTAACACTGGCAAAAGAGCTTTCAGAAAATTACCCTGTCGCACTTGTTAACTCTGTTAATCCGTACCGCATCGAAGGACAAAAGACTGCAAGTTTTGAAGTAGTCGACATGCTTGGCGATGCTCCAGATATTCATGCACTTCCGGTTGGTAATGCAGGAAATATCACTGCGTATTGGAAGGGGTACAAGGAGTACAACAAGGATGGCCTTTCTACAAAATTGCCGATGATGTACGGATTTCAAGCAGCAGGTGCTGCCCCAATCGTTAAGGGAAAGATTGTTAAGAATCCAGAAACAATTGCGACTGCGATTCGTATCGGAAATCCTGCTTCCTGGCAGCAAGCAATTGATGCCCGTGATTCTTCAGGTGGCGTGATTGATTCTGTTACAGATCGCGAAATTCTGAGCGCATACCGCCTAATTGCAGCTAAAGAAGGCATCTTTGTTGAGCCATCATCTGCTGCCGGTCTTGCTGGTTTAATTAAATATCAGAAGGCTGGAAAGTTGCCACAAGGAAAGACAATTGTTATCACTGTTACTGGCCACGGCTTGAAAGATATTCCTTACGCGCTAGATGCTGCTAAGAAGCCTGTAGTTGTTCCCGTTAATGCGAAGATTGCAGCTAAAGCTTTAGGGCTGGCATAAGAATGAAACCGACATACAAAGCACAACCTGTACAGGTTCAAGTTCCGGCATCTAGTGCCAACTTAGGACCCGGTTTTGACTGCCTTGGATTAGCACTAAATATGCATGATCGATATATGGCCCAAGTGATGGATGAACCAGGCGTCGATATTGATGTTACTGGTGAGGGCGCAGACAATGTGCCAACAACAGATAAGAATTTGATTATTAAAGCAATGCACAAAGGTTTTGATTTCTTAGGTGGTCGCCCACGCGGAATTGCATTGCGTCAGTTAAATGTTATTCCTCATGGTCGAGGCCTGGGATCTTCTGCAGCAGCAATTGTTGGCGGATTAGCACTTGCGCGAGCACTTGTACTTGGTGGCAACGAACACATGAGCAATGAAGATATGTTAAATATTGCAAATGAAATGGAAGGCCATCCAGATAATGTTTCAGCGGCTATTTTTGGCGGTGCCAATCTGGCGTGGCAAGAATCCCAGCGTGGCCATGTTGTTGCGCAATCCTTAAACTTTGATGTCGATCCGCGAATCGGCGCGCTGGCTTTTGTTCCAGCAACTGAACTGTCAACATCGAAGGCTCGCAAAATGTTGCCGGAATCAATCCCGCATAGCGATGCTGTGAAAAATTCCAGCAATGTCGCGGTGTTAGTTCAAGCTTTACAACATCGCCCGGATCTCTTACTTGGTGCGACTGAAGATTATTTGCACCAGAGTTATCGCAAGGAAGCGATGCCCAATAGTTTTGCGCTCATGACAAAGCTTCGTAAAGCGGGTGTAGCCGCCTTTATTTCAGGTGCGGGCCCAACAGTGTTGGTTCTGCATACAGGTGGAGATTCAGAGGCGGCCGAGTTAGAGCGTGCAGCCGGGGATAAGTTCCACATGATTGCGCTGGGTATCTCTCGCACAGGTGTAAGCGTCGTCACCGCTTAATTTTGCGAATTCGCCGTTTATCCTGCTAGCCTTCTCACATCTGAACGGCACATCTAGCGGCCAGTAACACATCAGACAAAGTCCCACAAGAATGTATTTAAAAACAAAAATCCCAGGTTCTTTAGGATTTAAGCCCTAGAACCGATAGTGAAAAGATATTCATGACAACAGAAATTGAACCAGTTCGCTCACAAAGTCCAGAGCTTGCTGCCATGACCCTTCCAAAGTTAAAGACAGTTGCAACGCAACTAGGTGTCGATGGCGCAGCAAAGATGAAGAA
>JBIKPC010000080.1:0-4029 GCA_044357675.1 Candidatus Planktophila sp.
GCATTTTCTACATTACAACCAGTTGCGATACGGCCATCACTGACGAGTGCTGCAACACCAACTGGGAACTTTGAATATGGCGCGTAAGCGTTCTTCATTGCACCAATAGCTTCCTTGTGAATCTGATCCCAATTGATCTGGGTCATCGCAAACCACCGCGGCGATATGGGATTCCATCTGCCGCCGGCATTCGTAACCGCTGCGAAGCAAGTGACATGACAAGAAGTGTTGCAATATAAGGAGTCATACTTACAAGTTGTCCTGGAAGTTCTTGTACTGCAGTAAAGAACCAGACAGACCCAATCGCCATCACCGCACTAATTCCCGCACTGAGCATCTTTCCGCGCTTAATATCTCGGTACACAAGATAGGCAAGGATCGCAGCAACTAAAAGAATTAGTGCGCGAATAGAAGCAGAATCACGTAGTTGAAGTGCATCTGCAAAACCAAAGAGTGCGCCACCAGCCAAAATTCCACCTGGACGGTAGTTACCAAACAGCAGTGCTGCTAAACCGATGTAACCTCGACCTGCTACTTGGTTCTCTTGATAATGATTGGCAGCAACAATTGCTAAGAAGCCTCCACCAAAACCTGCCAAGCCACCTGAAATTACTACTCCTGCATACTTCATCGCGTATACGTTTACGCCAAGTGATTCTGCTGCTACTGGTGCTTCTCCCGCGCTTCGCAAACGCAAACCAAATGATGTTTTCCAGAGAATGAAAAATGAAATAGGTACGATCATCATGGCAATAACAGTTACGTACGAGAGGTTTCCGGTCAGTCCACGAAGTACCCCAGCAATATCTGAAATAAAGAACCATTGTTTTTCCGCAATCGGAGTCAATAAATCTGGACTCTGCCAACCGAAGTAGTGACCACCAGAAATTATTGGTAGACCATTTAATTCAATCTCTTTGACATCGGGTGACTGTGATGGTCCTGGCCATGAGCCACCTTGATACAAAATTGTTGAAAGGTAGCGAACAAGTCCTGCTGCAATGATGTTGATTGCCACACCTGATACAACATGGTCTACACCAAATGAAATAGTTGCGACCGCATGGATTAATGCGCCAACTGCTCCGAATACAACCGCGGCCAGTAAACCTAACCAAGGACCCATTTGGGAGCCAACTAAGCCGCCAGCCCATGCGCCCATGATCATCATTCCTTCAAGTCCGATGTTTACTACACCAGCGCGTTCAGAAAATAATCCGCCAAGTCCAGCAAGAACGATTGGCACCGAAAGCAGAAGTGCTGCAGATGCTGTTCCAACACTTGTTAAATCAGATGCGCCAGTAATAAGGCGAATGATCGATAAAAGTAAAAGTAGGTAGGTGATATTTAGCAGTAGCTTCGTCGCTTTAGTGCTCACGCCTCTACCGCCTTTGCTAGCTCTTTACTTTGTAAGGTCAATCTGTAGCGCCGAACGACTTCATATGCGATAACAGAGCTGAGAAGAATTGAACCTTGCATAATCACATATGTTTCCGGAGCAATATCGATTAACTCCAGGGAACGGGATGAAACTTCAAGGAATCCAAAGAGTAATGCGCTAATTGCCATTCCGACCGCTGAGTTGCGACCCAACAGTGCAACCGCAATCGCTGAGAAACCAATGCCTGATCGGAATCCCATGTTGTATGAATGAGTCTCACCAAGAACAGCCGGCAACCCTGAAAGTCCAGCAATAGCACCTGAGATAACTAAGGCTGTAACAATCATCTTCTTTGACTTTACACCGCTCACTCGAGCAGCAATTGGATTAGCTCCTGTTGCACGAAGTTCGAAGCCAAATCGAGTTCTGTTAACTACGAACCAAAAAATAAATCCAAGTGCTACCGCAACAAGAATCATTCCATTGACGCTTCCACCTGGGGTTTCTGGAACGCCTAATTTGGTCAAAACCGGAACAAGATCGGGGAACCATGCTGATTCCGGTAGTACCTTGGTTGATAAGTTATTTGATCCTTCAACGAGCTCTGCAAAATATTTTGCAAATAGAAAAGATGTTAGGCCCACAGCCAAACTGTTGAGCATGATTGTAGAAATAACTTCATTAACACCTCGGCGGACCTTTAGATAGGCAGCGATTGATGCCCACAAACCTCCGATTGTCATGGCGATAATGAAGACTGCCAAAACATGTAGAACAGGTGGCAAAGTAAACTTGGCCCCCAAATATGCGCTAAACAATGCTCCAAGCCGCAACTGACCTTCTACGCCGATGTTAAACAATCCCGCGCGAAAAGTGACTGCAATTGCAATCGCGGCAATGTAATACGGCGTTGCCTGGTTGAGCATCTCCATCAGAGAGCCGGCTTCAGTTCCAAAATCCCACATCGTTTTGTAGGCATCGATTGGAGATTTATTGGTTGCAAGAACAGCGATACTTGAAACCACAATTGAAACAACTGCAGCAACTAGTGGGGCTGCTAAAGCCAAGGCAATCTTGATCGGTGAAATTCGAATTGCTGGTCTGCTCATGCTGCACCCGTCATCGCTGAACCAAGTTGTTCTGGAGTGATCTTACGAGGATCTAATTCTGCAGTGACAACACCACGAAGCATTACTAATAGTCGATCTGACATTCCAATCAGTTCTTCTAGATCAGCCGAGATCAAGACAATAGCCATCCCATTTGAGCGAGCTTCACGAAGTATTTCCCAAATCGCACCTTGTGCGCCAATATCTACTCCGCGCGTTGGGTGTGATGCAAGCAGTAGTGATGGTGCCTTGCTCATCTCGCGTCCAACAATAAATTTTTGTTGATTTCCGCCAGACAGTGCAGCTGCAGCTGTCATTGGGCCTGGTGCGCGAACATCAAACTCTTCCATAATCCGTTGTGTATCCTGAATTGTTGCTTTTTTATCCAAGATGAATCCACGCATAACAGGCGCACCTCTTTGATGACCCAAAATTCGATTCTCCCACAATGGAGAATTCATCATTAAGGCTTGGCGCTGACGGTCTTCCGGAATCAAGCCAATTCCACGATCATGTCGATCAGCCACACTCTCGTTGTCGATACTTTGGCCTTGAAAAGTAATTGATCCAGTGTAATTTCGCAGGCCCATGATCGCTTCTACTAATTCGGCTTGACCGTTGCCTTCGACTCCAGCGATTCCAACTACCTCACCTGCGCGAAGGTTAAAAGAAATGTGGGATAAAAGATCTCGGCCACCCGTTGAAGTAGGAATAGAAACATCCTTGAGCTCGAGGGTTATGGAATCTTGACGGGTATCACCATGGGTTGAAGGTTGTGGGAGTTCGCTTCCGACCATGAGTTCGGCCAGTTGACGAGCTGTCACATCCTTTGCTTTAACTTGCGCAACAGTTGATCCTGCACGAATTACTGTCACATCATCTGCAACTCGAAGAACTTCATCTAGCTTGTGTGAAATAAAGATAACTGCCATTCCCTGTGCACGCAGGCCCTCTAGCGCTCCGAAAAGATCATCTACTTCTTGTGGAACTAACACTGCTGTTGGTTCATCAAAGATCAAAATTTGAGCACCACGGAACAAAACTTTTAAAATCTCTACTCGTTGGCGTTGTCCAACGCCTAGCTCTTCAACCAAAACATCAGGATCTATTTCCAGACCATACTGGTCGGCCATATCAACAATTTTTTTGCGAGCACTAGCAAAATCTATAGTTACACCATGCGTAGGCTCTGAACCTAAAATAATATTCTCTAATACCGTGAAGTTATCAGCCAACATGAAGTGTTGATGCACCATGCCAATGCCAGCTTCAATTGCATCATTCGGATTTTTAAAATTGACTGGTTCACCGTTAAGAAAAATCTCACCACTATCTGGGTGTTGCATTCCATACAAAATTTTCATGACTGTGGATTTGCCGGCACCATTTTCGCCGACAAGGGCGTGAACCGTGCCAGTTTCAACTTTGAGTGAAACATCCTTGTTGGCAATCACGCCAGGAAAGCGCTTACTAATGTGTCGCAGTTCAACTGCTACTGACACTTAAACTCTCCTTTGATTCAATTCAATCTGGGAAAAA
>JBIKPC010000081.1:0-3918 GCA_044357675.1 Candidatus Planktophila sp.
GCATCTTTAAACAATTCTTTGAGCGAGCCTGTTTTATTCATTAATACGCGATAGGTGACCCCAAGGTTATTTACTTCGATCAATGCCATTAGAGGATTGCCACCGTTCTAGGCCAGTACTTCTTGAAGTTATAAATCCCGAGCATAAGCGCCAAGAGGCTGGAAACAACCATGTAGACCCAATTGAAAGTTGTAGGCGATGCGTTGTTAGAAAATGCCCAACGGAAAATATCCACATAGCTTGTCAATGGATTCCACTTAACAACATTTTGCATTGTCTCGTTCAAGATCGATACTGGATAAAAAATAGGGGTCAGATACATCATGATCAAAAGGATTACCGCCACGATATTGCGGGTATCATCAAAGCGAATGAACAGAATTGAAATTGAAAGACCAAGACCTGCGACAAAGAGTGTCAGGAAAATTCCAACAAGAAATGCCAGCGGGAAAGTAAATGTGATTGTTTGTCCCGAAACATAAACAACGATTGCAAGCGGGATAAAACCAATGATGAAGTTAACAAAACCCGCTATTGCTGCTGAAATCGCAAAAACTTGTGGCGGAACATAGATCTTTGTTAAGACAGCGCCATTGCTGGCAATTGATTCCGCCGACGTCATTAGACCTTGGCTAAAGAATGTGTTCAGCAAGATTCCGGCCATTAAATATGGCGCAAATTGTTGACCCGACGGCAGTTTTGCGGCAAAAACAAAGGAAAAGACGTACCAAAGCACCAGGCTGGTCAGCATTGGATTGAGCAGGGTCCAACCGATACCAATAACGCTGCGCTTGTACCGAAGGGTCAGCTCGCGACCAACCAGCAACCGGATTAATTGGGTGTATTTCATCGTGGCGTAAGGATATCGGTACTTTGAGAGGTGCCTGCCCTTGTACTCACCTAGTTCGCAGTGATGTGCGGTGTAATTAGCACATGACCGCAGCGACCCGTATTTATAAGCATTCCGCAGCCGGAACTGACTGGTCTGCATTGTTATTGGGTGGCGGCTTCGGGCTGACCCTGGCGTTGCAAATGACAACGGTTCGGGCCAGTGATTTCAATACCTTTTATGCCGTTGTGGTTTCGATCAGTCGATTAGCTGCATTGGTCGGAACCTACTTTGCTGTCGTTGGAATATTTTTAGTAGCGCGAATTCCTTGGGTAGAACGCGGAGTTGGCCATGATCGATTGGTGACCTGGCATCGCAAGTTGGGGCCCTGGAGCTTGTATCTAATTAGCACGCATGTGTTTTTAATTCTGGTGGGATTTGCTGGACAAGATTCAATTCCGCTGTATAAAGAGTTGTGGGAATTTTTAACAAAGTACGAGTGGATGTGGTTTGCGTTAGCTGGGTTTATGTTGATGATTTTGGCTGGCGTTACTTCTTATAAAAAAGCGCGCGCGAAGATGAGCTATGAAACCTGGTGGATGGTTCATGTGCTGACTTATGTGGCGATGGCTGCATCTTTCATGCATCAGATTGCCAATGGATCAATGTTTGTTGGCCATCCACTTAATCGTGCATATTGGATTGGGCTATATGTTGCGATGGCAGCAGCGATTATTTATTGGCGATTTTGGGTTCCGTTGTTTCGATCCTTGAAAGTAAATTTGCGAGTTCAAAAGGTTGTTATTGAAGGCCCCGGAGTTGTTTCAGTAATCATGAAGGGTCGCAACCTGCATCAATTAGCAGCCCAGGGCGGGCAGTTCTTTGGCTGGCGCTTTTTAGCCAGAGGACATGCGTTGATGTCACATCCATATTCTTTATCGGCAGCGCCTACAAAAAATCATCTGCGAATTACCGTAAAAGATTTGGGAGATCATTCGCGATCCTTGGCAATGATTAAGCCGGGCACTCGCGTATTTGTCGAAGGCCCTTACGGCGCCTTTACCGCAGGGCGTTCAACCAGACCACATGTGGTGTTGGTGGGTGGCGGCGTAGGTATCACGCCAATACGCGCGCTGATGGATGAGTTCAATGGTGGTGGACAAATAGATGTGATTTTTAGGGCATCGCGCGAAGAGGATTTAGTTCTAAAAGCTGAAATGGATTACTTGGCTAATAACAGCGATGGTTTAATTCGGATTCATTACTTGGTGGGGTCTCGTACAAACCATCCGATGGATGCGGATTCGTTAACGGCGCTGGTGCCACAGTTTGCAGATAGCGATATTTATATTTGCGGACCCGAGCCGTTGGTAAGTGCAGTGCGCAAAGCGGCGGAAGATTGTGGTGTTCCAAAAAACCGTTTCCACGACGAGGCTTTCGCGTTCCATAAAGAGTAGTTCGCTCAACACCAATACTCTGCGCTTGCCTTACGGTCGTTCACAGAAATCCTTCAGGTTGTTAGGCTTTTATACAGGTGTTGGTCTTCTCGAGGAAGATTCACGCGGTACGAAAAACGAAGTGAGGGCATGAGATGAAGCGGGCGCTACTAATCGCAGGAGGCACTGTGGGGGGCCTTGGCGCTGTGTTGGCGATTACTCCGCCACAGTTATCGACCACTAGCTCGATTAACATCGCTGGTGGTACTGCAATCGGTACAACCGGGACAGGTTCTTCAGCGTCTGCTTCATCATCCTCAGCTGCGACCACATCAACTGTTAAGGATGGAACTTTTACCGGGCCATCAGTTTTCGTCAACTACGGAAATGTTCAGGTAAAGATCACCGTTGTTAACGGGCGCATTACCGACGCGGTTGCTGTCAAAGCACCAAGTGGAAAAAATGATCGATACACAAACATGTCGGTGCCGGTTTTGAAACAACAGACTTTGAAAGCCCAGAGCGCAAATATTCAGGGCGTATCTGGTGCTTCCTATACAAGCTACGGCTGGTTTACATCATTACAAGGAGCACTTGCCGACGCTGGTTTCTAAACCTTCGGCTGATCTGCAGCAATAGTCTTCAAAAGATAGGCTTAATTCATGAATCATCTGCGTCAACAGTTTCCCGTGTGGGGAACGATTGTGGATGTGGAATGTTATTCGCAGTTTGTCAGTGATGCAGATTTAAATGAAACGATGAAACAAATTACCGATTTCTGCGAATTAGTTGATGAGAATTTTTCAACCTACAAAGATGAATCATGGGTTACACGATTGCGTCGCGGACAAGTAGCGATTGAAAACTGCCCCGACGATGTGATTGAAGTCTGGGATTTATGCGCGCAGGCAAAGTGGTTAAGTGACGGTGCCTTTGATCCTTGGGCAGTTGAAGGTGGCTTTGATCCATCCGGGCTAGTTAAAGGTTGGGCGGCCGATAAGTGTGCTGACATGTTGGTTGCTGTGGGCGCAGCACATGTTCAGGTAAATGCTGCAGGTGATCTTGCACTGCGGGGTGGATGGTTTGATGCTGCAGCAGAAGAGATAAAGCCCTGGTCTATTGGTGTTGTAAATCCTGACAATCGCTTGCAAGTTGTGAAGGTGTATGAAATTACCGATGGTGCAATCGCAACATCAGGTACTTACGAACGCGGTGCTCATATCTATGATCCGCATAATGGATTGATCGCAATCGGTGCCGCCTCTGCCACCGTTGTTGGTGCTGCGGGTTGGTTATGCGATGCCATGGCCACAGCCGTTATGGTTGGTGGTGCAGATTCAGCACGGTGGTTTGGCCAGCCCGAACTTCAGGGGTATCAAGTTTTTGCAGTGAATCGTCATGACGCAACATCGTGGGAGATATAAGTGAAGTTGATTAAAAATCGCATCGCTGCAATAACAGCTGTTGTCTTTGCTATTACAGGGATTGGTCTTTCACCAGCAATCGCCGTTGATGTGCGAGTGATTGACATTGTTACCGTTACTTGGCCGGGGGCTCCAGCCTTACCTGCTGATGCAAACAAGATTGCAAATTTGATAAACACCGAAGTCAATGCAGACTGGAAAAAATTCACCACTTTGTATGGGGATCCAA
>JBIKPC010000082.1:0-3911 GCA_044357675.1 Candidatus Planktophila sp.
CCGATTTGTTGGGTGATCGCGTTGATTATGTAGTTCGCTATCAAGGCGGAAATAACGCAGGCCACACAGTTGTAATCGGTGATCAAAAGTACGCACTTCACTTACTGCCATCAGGAATTCTTTCTCCCAATGTAATTCCTGTAATCGGTAATGGTGTTGTAATTGATCCAAGTGTTTTGCTTGAAGAAATTCGTGGCTTAAATGAGCGCGGCATCAATACCAGCAAACTTTTGATTTCAACTAATGCTCACTTGATCACGCCTTATCACCGCACAATCGACAAGGTATCCGAGCGCTTCTTGGGTAAGTCAAAGATCGGAACCACCGGTCGTGGTATCGGACCTGCCTATGCTGACAAGATCAACCGAATCGGTATCCGCGTACAAGATTTATTTGATCCTTCAATTCTTCGTCAAAAACTTGAAGGTGCGCTGCGAGATAAAAACCAGATTTTGATTAAGGTTTTCAATCGCAAGAACATCGAAGTAGATGAAGTTCTGGAAGAGTATTTAAAGTATGCAGATCTTTTGCGCCCATACGTTGCAGATACGGTTTTGATTTTAGATGAAGCGCTAAAGGCTGGAAAGAAAGTACTTCTAGAGGGTTCTCAGGGCACTTTGCTAGATGTTGATCACGGAACATATCCATTTGTGACATCTAGTAATCCAACAGCAGGTGGAGCGTGCACTGGTTCTGGAATTGGGCCAACAAAGATTGATCGTGTTATTGGTATTTTGAAGGCATACACAACTCGCGTTGGTAGCGGTCCTTTCCCAACTGAACTATTTGATGAAGATGGAGAAGCGTTACGTCGTATTGGTGGCGAAATTGGTGTTACTACTGGCCGTGCACGTCGTTGCGGTTGGTTTGACGCACCGATTGCTCGTTATGCAGTTCGCGTCAATGGCTTAACTGATTTCTTCCTTACAAAGCTAGATGTACTAACTGGCTGGGAAAAGATTCCGGTATGTGTGGCGTATGAAATTGACGGAAAGCGCGTTGAAGAGCTTCCGGCATCTCAGACAGATTTTCACCACGCAAAGCCAATTTATGAATACTTAGCTGGCTGGACTGAAGATATTTCACATGCTCGCACATTGTCAGATCTTCCAAAGAACGCCCAAGATTATGTTGCGTTCCTAGAAAAGATTTCGGGTGCACCTATGAGTGCAATCGGCGTAGGCCCCGGTCGCGATCAAACAATTGTCGTAAAGGATTTCATCTAAGAATGAAAATCCTCCTAGTCGGAAGCGGCGGACGCGAACACGCACTAGGAGCAGGACTGCAAGCAGATCCAGCATGTACCGAACTACATGTTGCACCAGGTAACCCAGGCATCGCACAGATTGCGCAATGTCATCCGCTTGTTATTACAGACAATCAGGCAATACTTGAATTAGCCCAGCGCTTAAATATCGATCTCGTTGTCATCGGTCCTGAACTTCCTTTAGTCAATGGTGTTGCCGACATCCTGCGAGCAGCCAATATCGCTGTTTTTGGCCCATCTAAAGCCGCTGCCCAACTTGAGGGTTCAAAGAACTTTGCCAAAGAAGTAATGCGGGATGCTGGTGTTCCAACTGCGCATAGTTTTACCTGCACAACACCAGAAGAAATTGAAATTGCATTAGATGCATTTGGTGCTCCGTATGTTGTAAAAGATGACGGCCTTGCTGCAGGTAAAGGTGTTGTTGTTACCAATGATCGTCAAGCAGCTTTAGATCATGCATTAGCCTGCAAGAAAGTTGTTATTGAGGAGTATTTGAATGGTCCAGAGGTTTCACTCTTTGGAATAAGTGATGGAACAACAATTGTGCCAATGCAGCCAGCGCAAGATTTCAAGCGTGCCTATGATGAAGACGAAGGTCCAAACACTGGTGGCATGGGTGCGTACTCACCACTGCCATGGGCGCCGTCAGACATTATCGAAGATACTTACAAACAAGTCTTGGCCCCGATGATTGCTGAATTGGCTGCGCGCGGAACACCATTTGTTGGTTTGTTATATGCAGGTCTTGCACTCACCGATCACGGTACTCGGGTTATTGAATTCAATGCCCGCTTTGGTGATCCAGAAACTCAAGTTTTAATTCCATTACTAAAGACACCGCTTGCGACTTTGTTGTACAACGCTGCAACTGGAAATCTAAAAGAGACAACTTTGGAGTGGCGGAATGATTCGGCAGTAGCTGTTGTTTTAGCTGCCGAAGGTTATCCAGTAGCACCAAAGAGCGGTGGAGTAGTTACAGGATTTTCTGACATTAAAAATGTCCAAATTTGTCACGCTGGAACATCACACAGCGATCACAGTGTTGTCGCATCAGGTGGTCGAGTTCTAACAGTTACGGGAATTGCCGAGGATCTGACTGAAGCCCGAAACCTCGCCTACCGTGCAATTAGCCAAATCTGCCTTTCTGGATCTTTCTATCGCACAGACATCGCGCTTAATGCGTCGGTGGCAGAGAAGGGCAATTAAATGACAGATAATTCACCAATGAGCCTGCTTGCTAGCCGATATGCATCAGCTGCGATGCGCGAAATCTTCGCGCTAGAGGCCAAAATCATCGCCGAACGCAAGCTGTGGGTTGCCGTCATGCGCGCTCAATCAACGCTGGGCCACACTATTTCCAAGGATGTAATTACAGATTACGAAAATGTAATTACAAAGGTGGATCTTGCAGCAATTGATGCCCGCGAAAAGCTGACACGTCACGATGTAAAAGCACGCATTGAAGAGTTCAACGCACTTGCAGGCCACGAAGCAATTCATGCAGGCATGACCAGCCGTGATTTAACTGAAAATATTGAAGCACTGCAGATTCGAAACGGTCTAGAAATTGTGCATGACAAGGTTGTAACTCTTCTTGCTCGTCTTGCTGAACGTGCAACACAGTATGCGGATCAACCAATTGCCGGACGCTCACATAATGTCCCAGCACAGATCACAACATTAGGAAAACGTTTTGCTTCCGCCGCCGAAGAGTTGTTGTTTGCCTATGAACGATTGACTGCTTTACAAGCTCGCTATCCAATGCGTGGCATTAAGGGTCCGGTCGGAACAGCTCAAGATTCAATTGATCTGCTTGGATCAACGGATGCGCACTTTAAATTAGAAGGTGCAATTGCCAAAGAACTTGGCTTTAACAATGTTCTAGATTCAACTGGTCAAATTTATCCACGCTCTTTTGATTATGACGTTGTTACAACACTTGTTCAGCTTGCAGCATCACCATCATCTTTGGCTACATCAATTCGCTTAATGGCTGGAGCCGAACTTGTCACTGAAGGCTTTAAAGCTGGACAGGTTGGCAGCAGCGCAATGCCTCACAAGATGAATACACGTTCGTGTGAGCGAGTAAATGGTCTTTCAGTTGTTTTGCGTGGGTATGCAGCAATGGTTGGCGAACTTGCTGGTGATCAATGGAATGAAGGCGATGTTTCATGCAGTGTTGTTCGCCGCGTTGCGTTACCTGATGCGTTCTATGCAATAGATGGTTTGCTCGAAACAATGCTTACAGTCCTTGATGAATTTGGTGCTTTCCCAGCGGTAATAAGCGCTGAATTAGAGCGTTATTTGCCGTTTTTGGCCACAACAAAGATCCTGATGGCCGCTGTCAAGTGCGGCGTAGGTCGCGAAGTCGCACATGAAGTCATTAAAGAGCATGCTGTAAAGGCAGCTCTTGGAATGCGCGAAGGAAAGAAGAACACACTTCTTGATGATCTTGCAGCAGATGATCGTTTGCCACTAGATCGCGTAGCACTAACTGCCTTGATTAGTGATCCCATCGAATTTACTGGCGAAGCTCGCCAACAAGTAGCTCGAGTTGTTAGTCGCATTGGTGCGATTACATCCGCGCACCCTGCCGCAGCGCAGTACAAGCCCGGCTCTATTCGGTGAGCGGCTTTGGCCCAGC
>JBIKPC010000083.1:0-3811 GCA_044357675.1 Candidatus Planktophila sp.
CTCGAAAGTTGGCACAAGCCAATGATTAAATCTTTAGAAAATCGCTGCGCCTGCACCAATCAGAACCAAGGCAAGGAAGAGATACAGCCCGCTGTTATCGCTAACGATTTCAAACTCGCTAGCACCGGAACTCTTGAAATCTTTTCTTCGAATGTTGGCCATGTAAGCGCAGACACCAGAGTCACTTTTAAGCGAGTCACCAACACGTCGCGGAGCGTTGGCACCGGGAAGCAGGTCAGTCGAGTTCATTCTTCGACTGTGTCGAGCACTCGGCGCTGGAGCAGCCCAAGCGAAGTAACTCTCGCCTCTGACCTGGATGGACATGCTGTATTTGGTTTCGATCTCCTCAACCAGATCCCACGTAGCGGTGATCTCTTTGGTTGGGTTAACAATCTTGATGCCTTCATCAAAGAGCAGAACGTAGGGCTTAAGGAAGAGCAGGTATGCACCAATTGCACCTGCACCACAAATTCCAATAGTCAGCATGATGTCGCTGCTATAAATCAAACTTTGCACAATAAAGCCACCAAAGAAAGCGATCAGGATCCATCCACTAGCAATCGCACTTCCGGGTCTGAATTTTTCACTATTCGTCATTTCGCAAGTTTCTCACAGATGGGGTCAACCAAATGAGTAAGCCAGTCTTAGAGATCAAAGATTTTAATGTTGATTTCTGGGTAGATGGAGTGTGGTACCCAGCTGTTATCGGTATGAACCTTTCTCTTGAACCCGGCAAAGTCACCGCCATCGTTGGTGAATCAGGTTCTGGTAAGTCCACAACAGCACTTGGCTTGATGTCTCTGTTGGCATCGAATGCGCGCATGTCTGGATCTGTCAAAGTTAAAGATCAGGAAATGCTTAATGCAAAGGGAGCAACCCTTCGTAAGTTCCGAGGAAAAGAAGTTGCTTACATTTTCCAGGAGCCAATGACTGCGTTAAACCCTATTTACACAATTGGTTTCCAGATTATGGAAACACTTCGTAACCACTTTGATATGGGTCCAAAAGAGGCACATGCTCGTGCCTTGGAATTAATCACCATGGTTGATATTCCAGATCCAGCAAAATCAATTGATAAGTATCCACATCAACTTTCTGGTGGACAGCGTCAGCGCGCGATGATCGCCCAAGCACTTGCTTGCGATCCAGGACTTTTAGTTGCTGACGAACCAACTACTGCACTAGATGTAACTGTTCAAGCTGAAATTCTTGACTTAATGCGTGGACTTAAAGACAAGCTGAATTCAGCTATTCTTTTGATTACACATGACATGGGCGTTGTTGCTGATATGGCCGATGAAATCCTTGTTATGAAGGATGGCATAACTGTTGAATCTGGAACTGCAGATCAGATTTTTAATAAGCCACAGCATCCGTACACACAACAATTGCTTGGTGCGGTCCCAAAGCTTGGGTCAACTAAAAAGCGTGTACTTCCTTACAAGGAAAGCGCTAAACCAGCACCAGTTTTGAAGCTAGACAATGTCACCATTGAATATCCAAAGCGTGGCCGTATTCCAGCTTTTGTTGCGGTTAAGAACTTTAGCCTCGAGATTTATCCAGGTGAAATCGTCGGATTAGTAGGTGAATCAGGTTCAGGTAAGACAACAGTTGGTCGCGCATCAATTGGTTTGCTTCCAATCAAGGAAGGTTCACTTGAAATTGTTGGCAAGGACATCAGCCATGCAACTCAAAAGGAATTGTTCACAATTCGTCGCCACACCGGAATTGTGTTCCAAGATCCTGCTTCTTCACTAAACCCACGTCTTCCAATTGGTGAATCAATTGGCGAGCCTTTATTGCTGGCAAAGATTGCAAAGGGCCCAGATCTTGCACGTATGGTTGAAGAGCTACTAGATCAGGTTGAACTTCCACGTAGCTACCGAAACCGTTACCCACATGAGCTTTCCGGTGGTCAGCGCCAACGCGTAGGTATTGCTCGTGCTTTGGCATTAACGCCAGATCTATTAATTGCCGATGAACCAACATCTGCACTGGATGTTTCTGTGCAGGCACGCTTTTTAGATCTATTGCAAGATCTGCAGAGCAAGTTGAACTTCGCCTGTTTGTTCATCTCGCACGACTTAGCAGTTGTTGACATCCTGTCGCACCGAATTGCAGTGATGCAAAATGGTCTGCTGGTTGAAGAAGGCGATCGTGATCAGATCTTGAAGAATCCAAAGAATGATTACACCAAGCGTTTGATTTCAGCAGTGCCTGTTCCAGATCCTGCCGAACAACGCATTCGCCGCGAAGCACGTTTAGCTAAAAAGTAAATAACCTGTCATGGATCTAGACCTTTTGGTATTTGGTCTAGACCTTGTTTCAACCTTTGCATTTGCATTAGTTGGAGCACGGGTTGCTGCCAATAAAGGTTTAGATTTTGGTGGCATTTTATTTATTGCAGCGGTTGCATCGATTTCAGGTGGCACCTTGCGCAATCTTTTTATGGGGGAGCAGCCACCGTGGGTGCAACGCCCGTGGTTGTTTGCACCAATCGTTGCCGCATTTTTAATCACCATTGCGCTAGGCAAGAAACAAGAAGTCGGTCGCCTTGCTTTATCTCTTGATACTTTGGGATTGGCTGTTGCAACAGTTTCTAGTGTGCAGTTTGCACTGATCAATGAAGCACCCATAGTGGCAGCTGCTGTCTTAGGTTTAATTGGCGCAGTATCTGGCGGATTGTTCAGAGACATCATGTGCCAAACAGAGCCAGTGTTATTGCACCGCGAAACTATCGGAACCGCCTGCCTGTCAGGCGCAGTTGTTTATTTAGCCCTTGATGCAATCGATCTGAACGAAGCGGTTGTGGTGGCAGTGGCCGGGATCGTTGTCGTTTTGGTACGCGAGCTATCCATCAAATTCAATTGGAATTTACCCACAATCGTTAAGGGCAATTAATCTCTGGCTTGACCGCTTCGGTGGGTGTAACGGCCTAAGAAATCAGCCTTCATGTCGGCAAAGTTTCCATCCAACAATGCCTGGCGCATCTGATCTACCAATCGCACAATAAATCTTTCATTATGAATCGTTGCCAAGGTCGCGCTAATGATTTCTTTGCCACGGAATACATGGTGCATATACGCCCGTGTGTAGTGCGTACAGGTGTAACAGTCACACTCATCGTCAATCGGGGTGAAATCCCTCTTAAAACGGCTGTTAGACAGGTTAAAACGCCCTTCCATCGTGTACACGGCGCTGGTGCGTGCGATTCGGCTCGCTAATACGCAGTCAAAGGTGTCACAGCCGTTTTCAACACCGACAAATAGATCTTCGGGTGCACCGATACCCAAAAGATGTCGGGGCTTGTCTTCGGGCAATACTTCATTGACCCACGAAACGATGGTTCCTAATTGCCCCTTGTCTAACGCGCCGCCAATTCCAAAGCCATCAAAGGACTGACCGCTAGATTCCAAAGTTCCAAGATCGGTGGCCGCCTTTTTGCGAAGGTCTTCGTATTGAGCCCCTTGGATGACACCAAACAATGCTTGATAGGGCTTGGTTGCACGGTCATCAGTTAATCGCTTATGTTCATCAAGACATCTAATTGCCCAGGCATAGGTTCGATCCATGGCTAGTTCTTGATAAGGGCGGGTGTTGTGCAAGGTCGTGCATTCATCAAAGGCAAACATGATGTCGGCCCCGATCTGGTGCTGCACCTGCATCGATACCTCTGGTGTAAATCGATGCATCGATCCATCTAGGTGTGATTTAAAAGTGACGCCTTCATCATCAACATGTGCCAGTCGATCTTTATTTCCAGCGATCACATCATCTCTGCGAAATGTTTGGGCATCCATTGCCAGAACTT
>JBIKPC010000016.1:0-13032 GCA_044357675.1 Candidatus Planktophila sp.
AGTGCTGCCGCCAACAAGAATTTTTGGATCAATGGCGTGGACCGCCTCGCGAATCACTGGAATGATTTCTCGCGCTTCAACTGAATCTGGATTAAGGGACAGGGTTGCATTTAAAACAACCTTTCCCTCAATGACCTTTACCTCTGAGAGAGGCTGGCCAGGGATTGCAGGGGTCATGCGCAACGGCTCAACTGATGAAACTCCTTCAACATTTTTAAGCGCCGCTGAAACTGAGTCAACAAGGGAGACAGGAACAATCACTTCTGTCGGTTGACCGGATCCTCCCGGGAAATGCTCACCCAGTCGTTCCAGACCAACGACAGAATCTGGGCGCTGTGTGAATGCATCAGCTGTTGATAATCCCCGTGCATTTAATGTGGTTGAGAAACCGGCCAAAATCGAAAGCACAATTGCGGTAAGAATCCAGAGTTTCCGAGGACGCTTCTCAACTGCGCTGCCTATCTTTGCCCAGGTCCCTGTAAGTTGAGAATTAACGTCATCATTTCTAGGAATGCGCGGCCAAAAAACCCAACGACCAAAAAGAATTAATAGTGCAGGTAACAAAGTAAGAATCGTTATCACCGCTGCTGCGATACCAATTGCACCAACTGGTCCCAAACCACGGTTTCCGGAAAGGTCGCTGAGCAATAACACCAATAATGCAGAAATCACCGTCGCACCAGATGCGACTATTGGCTCAAACACACCCTTAAGGGCGGCTTTCATTGCCTGCGCGGGATGATCATGGTGGTGCAACTCTTCTCGATATCGAGAAATCAAGAGCAGCGCGTAATCTGTTGCTGCACCAAGCACCAGTACCGAAAGAATTCCTTGAGACTGTCCGTTGAGATCAATAATGTTGTTTTTGGTCAGAAGATAGACAAGACCACCAGCTGTTGAAAGTGCAATCACAGCTGAAAATAATGGCAAAATCCACAGCACTGGAGATCGGTAGACCACGATCAAGATCAGTGCCACTACACCAAGCGTGGTCAGAAGCAATGAAGAGTCAATTCCTTCAAAGGCACCAAACAGGTCTCCCAGTAATGCGCCAATACCAGTGACATTTGAAACTAGGCCCACACTCTTTGCAAACTCCGCTGAATCTTCACGTAGCGTCTCGATCACTTCGGGTAGAGCTGGTTTGTTATTAGGTAATAGATCTGTTCCAATCTCAGATTTAAATGGAAGATTAACTAAAAGGGCTTTGCCATCTTCCGAAGGAAAAGCAAAGATTTGCTCATTCGGCGTCAGGTACTTTCCGATCACAACATCAGTGTCGCCAATTTTCTTAGAACCAAGTTGTGCAAGATGTGCATTAAGTGCTGCAATTTTTGATTGATCTACTTCTCCGACATACAGAACCAAGGTTGGCAGGTTCTGATTTTGGTCTTGATTGAACTTTTCAATTATTTTTGCCGCCTGAGTAGATTCAGCGCTGTCAGGCAAAAAAGCCGAGTTGTCGTTTTCTTGAACCGTAGACAACTTGCCAAAAAGAGGCCCAAAAACGCCACTTGCGCCAAACCATAAGAAAATGATCAGCAAGGCATAGGCGAGTGGGCGGCGACTCTTCTGAATTGATGTGGAGGACACTTAATGAGACCTTTCGACCGTGAATTGGTAAGGAGGCAAGCCTACCTTTAGGCTATCGGCGTGCCCGTTCTAGAGACTCCCCCAAATGCAGTGATTGCGCTCTCGCGTTCAGGATTAGTCGAATATCAAAAGGCTTGGGATGTGCAGCGAACAATTCATGAAGAAGTCGTCTCAGGAGATCGCCCCAACACATTGCTTTTGCTCGAGCACCCTTCTGTTTATACAGCGGGTCGGCGTACTGATGCTGCGGAACGACCTAACGATGGGACCCCCGTGATAGATGTTGATCGTGGAGGCCGCATAACCTGGCATGGCCCTGGTCAACTCGTTGGATATCCAATCGTCAGATTGCAAAAGCCAACAGAGCTTGTTGGCTTTGTCCGTGAAATTGAAGCAGCCCTAATTTTGGTGTGTGAAGACTTAGGCCTGGCCGCAGTACGAGTTGAAGGTCGCTCAGGTGTTTGGATTCAAGATTCACGGGGTGACAGAAAAATTGCTGCGATTGGAATTCGTGTAGCCAAGGGTGTGACCATGCATGGTTTTGCCTTGAATGTAAATCCTGATCTGACCGCCTTCGGTCAAATAGTTCCATGTGGAATAACTGATGCCGATGTCACATCTCTAGAAATAGAACTGGGACGATCAATTACAATTGATGAAGTAGCACCACTTGTAGAACGACATATATTTCAATCTTTGAAAAAGGTGAGCGTATGACGATGGCACCAGAAGGTCGCAAACTTCTTCGTATCGAAGCTCGTAATGCCGAAACACCAATTGAGCGAAAGCCAGAATGGATTAAGACTCGTGCAAATATGGGTCCGGAATACACCCGTCTGCACGCCCTAGTTAAATCAGAAGGCTTACATACTGTTTGCCAAGAAGCAGCGTGCCCGAACATCTTTGAATGCTGGGAAGATAAAGAAGCAACTTTCTTAATTGGTGGAGATCGCTGTACCCGTCGTTGCGATTTTTGCAATATCGATACCGGTAAACCATTAGCAATCGATCGCGCCGAACCATTCAAGGTGGCTATGTCTGTAAAGACTATGGGACTTCGCTATGCGACTATTACTGGCGTAACACGCGATGACCTGGAAGATGAAGGGTCATGGTTATATGCCGAAACGATTCGTAAAGTCCATGAGTTAAACCCCGGTACTGGTGTTGAAATGTTAGCGCCAGATTTCAACGCCAATCCTGATTTGCTTAACCCGATTTTTGAAACCAGGCCAGAAGTTTTTGCCCATAATCTTGAAACTGTGCCACGTATTTTCAAGCAAATACGTCCCGCCTTCACCTACGAAAAGTCACTGCGTGTTTTGAGAATGTCTCAGGACTTTGGTCTGATCACTAAATCAAACTTAATTCTTGGACTTGGTGAGACTC
Source organism: Candidatus Planktophila sp. (assembly GCA_044357675.1). Classification (GTDB taxonomy): domain Bacteria; phylum Actinomycetota; class Actinomycetes; order Nanopelagicales; family Nanopelagicaceae; genus Planktophila. The sequence goes on from JBIKPC010000016.1 coordinate 2,983, forward strand.
GAGAAGAAGTATCACAAGCACTCGTGGATCTACACAGCGCTGGTTGCGATTTGATCACGATTACACAATATTTGCGCCCCACCAACAAGCATCACCCAGTAGAACGTTGGGTTAAGCCTCAGGAGTTTGTTGAACTTGCTCAAGAAGCAGAACAGATTGGTTTCTTGGGGGTAATGAGTGGGCCACTTGTTCGCTCTTCATACCGTGCTGGACGTTTGTATAAGCAAGCAATGGACAAGAAATCAGCTCGTGGTTGATCTGGTCTATCCCCCAGTAATTGTTCTTGTTAAGTCATTCTGGAAATATTTAGGTTTGAATTTTGATTTTCAAGGACAAGACAATGTTCCTCGTAAAGATGGAGCGATCCTTGCAATTAACCACACAAGTTACCTGGATTTCGCGCTTGCCGGAACTGCTGCACTGCCAGCCAAGCGCTACGTCCGCTTTATGGCAAAAAAAGAATTGTTTGATAACAAGGTAGCCGGTCCCTTATTGCGGGGAATGCATCACATCAATGTAGATCGTAGTAATGGATCTGCATCTTTTGTTGCCGCATTACGAGCACTTAAATCTGGAGAGATTATTGGCATCTTCCCTGAAGGAACAATTTCTACTAGTTTTGAGATTAAAGGTTTGAAATCTGGCGCAGTTCGTTTAGCAATAGGTGCTGGTGTTCCGGTGGTCCCAACAATTGTGTGGGGCGGCCAACGCGTCTATACCAAGGGTGTGAAGCCAAGTTTTAAGAGAAGTAAGGTTCCTGTCACGGTTTCTTTTGGCGAGCCGATTACCTATTCTCGCGATACCGATATCGAAGTGGCTGAAACTCACTTGCGCGAAGTTATGATCCAAATGTTGCGCGATGTTCAAGAAAAGTACCCTGATAGCCATGTCGGCCAGCGTTGGGCGCCAGTTCGTCTTGGTGGAACCGCTCCTGCCCCACTAAACTAAGAATATGTTTAAGAGAAAAGCAAAAGAAAAGAAGATCAAGACCCCTCGTTTCCAAACCTTTCGGGATGCTTACAAGGTCACAAAACAGGTTAAGCCGTGGATTCCGCTAGCTCTGGCCGGTATTTTTCTAGCGACTTGGGCGATTGGAATTGGAGTTGGCGCAACTCTTGGTCATCCTTTCTACTTTGCATTCATCTCCTTCCCGCTTGCAGCACTTTTAACTCTTTTATTTTTTACTCGTCAAGCTGGAACAGCGGCTTACTCATCCATTGAAGGACAAATGGGTGCAGGCGCAAGTGTTTTGATGGCGATCCGCAAAGGTTGGACTACAACACCAGCGGTAGCTGTAGCCCGTAATCAAGACATGGTTCATCGCAGTGTTGGTCGTGCGGGAATCGTCATTACAGGTGAAGGTTCACAATCTGTTCGTCAGATGATGTCTGATGAAAAGAAGAAAGCTGAACGATTTGCACCTGGTGTACCGGTCATCGAAATTCTGGTTGGTAACGAAGAGGGAAGAATTCCAATTCGTAAATTACAACGACACATGCGACGACTTCCGAAGAAGTTGTCAGCTCATCAAATGCGTGAAGTTCGTGCACGCCTAAAGGCTGTTGGCGGAATGTCAATGCCAATTCCAAAGGGACCAATGCCAACGCGAGCACCAAAAAGTCGCTAGTTTCTAATTAGACCTTTAGCCTCTTGTTAAAACAGATCCACTGAATCGCTCGTGCATTCCTCTGCCGTTTTCATCAAAGGTAATGGCGAAAATAACTGTTACAAGCAGCGCTGATCGAATCAGTGCCTGCATTGGAGTAATCGCCCCACCATCAGCAAAACGAACAATTCGAATACCAAATATTCTGTGACCCAGAGTCGCCCCCTGTAGCGCTGAGAGAATTGCAATCTCAGCGAAGAACAAGGCCAGAACTGTCCACGAGCGATTTGGAGCCATCGCGCCAACTCCACCTGAAGAGGCAGCCACGATGAAATAGCAGGCCAGCCAATCCACCATCAGCGCCACAAAGCGCCGGCCAAGGCTCACACGCGTGAATTGAAAGCTCATGTGGCAAGGGTAACTGGGATTGGCTCCAGACGTAACATGGATTTAACAAGCGGGTTATGCCAATTTCATCGTATGGACCTAGGGTTCAACTACTAAAAGCGCACAAGGCTCAACGATGAGAGATTTAGCGCATCACATGTGAAATTGGGAGAAGCATGTTTAAGAACGCAGCAGAAATCTTTGCATACATCAAGAAAGAAGATGTAAAACTCGTTGATGTCCGCTTTACAGACTTACCTGGAATCCAACATCACTTCAACGTACCTGTTGAATCATTTGATGAAGCGGTATTCACAGATGGCTTAATGTTTGATGGCTCATCGATTCGTGGATTCCAAACAATCCATGAATCAGACATGAAACTTTTGCCTGTTCCAGAGTCTGCATACCTGGATCCATATCGTAAAGAAAAAACCCTCATTATTATTTTCTCTGTTCATAATCCAGTAGATAACACACCATATAGCCGTGATCCTCGTGGAGTTGTTGCGAAGGCTGTTGAGTACATGCGCTCACTTGGATTTGCTGACACAGCATTCTTTGCACCAGAAGCAGAATTTTATGTTTTCGATAGCGTACGTTTCAAAACAACAATCAACTCAGCTGTTCACGAGATCGAATCGTACGAAGGCGCATGGAACACTGGCGTTGAATACGATGCTGATGGAACACCAAACCGTGGATACCGCACCCGCGTAAAGGGTGGATACTTCCCAGTTTCTCCAACAGATCAATTCGCAGATCTTCGCGATGAAATGGTGATGCAACTGGGCAAGGTTGGACTACTTGTTGAACGCTCACACCACGAAGTTGGCACTGCGGGTCAGATGGAAATTAACTACCGTTTCACAGACATCCTTAGTGCAGGCGATGATGTAATGAAGTTTAAATACGTTATTCGTAACACCGCATGGCAAGGTGGAAAGACTGCAACCTTCATGCCAAAGCCACTCTTTGGAGATAACGGTTCAGGTATGCACGTGCACCAATCACTATGGAAAGATGGAAAGCCACTATTCTTCGAAGAAGGTACATACGGCGATCTTTCAGACATGGCGCGTTGGTACATCGGTGGTCTCCTAAAGCACGCACCATCTCTCCTAGCATTTACAAACCCAACAGTTAACTCATACCGTCGTTTAGTTCCAGGATATGAAGCACCTGTAAACCTTGTGTACTCAGCACGTAACCGTTCAGCTTGTATCCGTATCCCAATTACAGGATCCAATCCGAAGGCAAAGCGCATTGAGTTCCGTTGCCCAGATCCATCATCAAACCCATACCTAGCATTCGCAGCAATGCTTATGGCTGGTCTTGATGGAATTTTGAACAAGATCGAACCACCTGCTCCAGTTGATAAGGATCTCTACGAGCTAGAAGGAGCAGAGGCAGCAGCTATTCCTCAGGTCCCTGGTTCATTAGATGAAGTTCTTAACAACCTAGAAAAGGACAATGAGTTCTTAACAAAGGGCGGAGTATTTGCCAAGGATCTTATTGATACATGGATTGCATTTAAGCGTAAGGAAGAAGTTGATTACGTTCGACTACGTCCACACCCAGCAGAGTTTGAGCTGTACTTCGACATCTAACATGTCTGTAAATTAATAAGTCCGTTAGAACAAAGCCCGCCCCTTAAAAAGGCGGGTTTTGTTTTACCTCTTTGCGATCGTTTTAAAAAGCACAATCGAAATCAAAGCACTAACTACCGAAGCAACAATCACCGCAAGAACAGCAATATCCTGGGTGGCAGCATCATCAAAAGCCAAGTTAGCGATGAAGATTGCTACGGTAAATCCAATTCCGGCCGCACTTCCTGTTGCCAGTAGTGAAGATTTATTCACTTCATCTGGAAGTTCAGCGACTCTAAGGCGCTTAGCTAGCAAGGATGCGGACAGAACTCCAAGGGGTTTGCCCACTACGAGTCCAAAGAAAACTCCCCAGGCAATAAGTGATTGTGAAGCTGCTTTTATAGATTCATTTGTGATGACTACGCCCGTGTTTGCAAAGGCAAAAATCGGAACGACAACAAAAGTGCTAACGGGGTGGAATTTGTGCTCTAACCACTCAATGACAGATACTGAACCGTCCTCTGCATCTTCAATCTTTGTGCCCTTATGTCGAATATTTGGAGTCATCAGTCCGAGAATTACGCCAGCTAAAGTCGGATGAACTCCAGTTTTATAGAGAGAAAACCACAAAGTGAATGCAAAAAGTGAATACACAATGACAGATGTGACTCCTGTTCTTTTCAGAACTGCGACGAAAAGAATGCTCAGCAAGGCGGCTGCAAGCCAGGAAAAATTGATTCCAGTTGAATACACAAACGCGATGACCAAGATTGCGCCAATGTCATCAATTACGGCTAGTGCCAGCAGGAAAGAGCGCAATGATGCTGCCACACTCGGGCCAATCATCGTTAGTAATCCGACCGCTAAGGCGATGTCAGTTGCGACAGGCACTCCCCAACCAGCTGGTGCTAATCCTCCAGCGATTGCTAAATAAATCAGAGCTGGAAACGCCATTCCACCCAAAGCCGCCACGAATGGCAACATTGCTTTTTTAAATGTTGCTAGATGTCCAGATGTTAACTCGCGCTTGATTTCAAGACCCACAACAAAGAAGAAAATACTCATTAGCAAATAGTTAATGATTTTTAGAAGCGAAAGATCAATTAAATACCATCCTGATCCCACTTCGATGTGAAAATCAAGAGCTGAAAAATACTCATCGGATAAAGGTGAATTAGCTGTGATCAAGCCCAACGCAGCTGCCACAAGAACCAACAATCCACTTGTGGATTCACGGCCCAAGAAATCGCGAAGCGGTGAAATGCGAGGATTCATTCCCCTACTTTAACTGAGTAGATTCTCCTGCGCTCGGATTTTGCGGAACGACAGCAGGACATGACCTACAAATCCAATGATCAGCGCAAATATCACGCCCACATTGGCAAATGCCCATGCTCCTTCTTTTCCTCCAATAACGCCAAGAAAATATCCTTGCCACGATAACCAAGATGCAAAGGTGTTTGTCACAAATCCCCAGCCCACTATTGTTCCAAGCAGCATCAAAGCAATAGATCCCTTGTTTATTGATCCGTACATTCCTTGCGCGTTATACAAATCTTCTTCGATGTATGCCTTCTTTCGCATAATGACATCAGCAACAAAGATCGCAGACCACACCGCTACGGGCACACCAAGTGTGATTAGGAAACCTTGGAATGGATAGAAGAAATTGTCAGCAACCCACACGATATAGATGCAGCCTGCAAGCATTATGAAGGCATCAATAATTGCTGCTTGATGGCGCTTGATTGGCACACCAATTGAAACAAGAGCCAAACCTGAAGAGTAAAGATCAAGAATTGCTCCACCTACCAATCCCAGTATTGCAATTAGGGCAAATGGGATTAGAAACCAAGTTGGAAGTAGCGATGTCAGAGCACCGATTGGATCCATAGCGATCGCTTCACTTAGCTCTTTGCTGCTCGCTGATAAGGCAGCGCCGTAAATAACCAAAACGATTGGAACTACTGATGCACCAAAAACAGTCCATCCAACGACAGCCTTACTGGAAACCGTTCTTGGTAGATAACGCGAATAATCAGCTGCGCAATTAACCCATCCCAAACCTATACCTGTCACACCAAAAATGAGCGCTCCAATGAATCCTTGGGTCGTACCATCCTTGACTGCAGTGACCGCGCTCCAGTTAACTGAGTCAATAGTTAGGGCGATATAAACAACTGTCATCGCCACAGTTATGACCGTCAATAATTTTTGTAGCTTCATAATCACGCCAAAGCCAAGAACGCCACCAAAAACAGTAAGTGAGACCGCAATTACAAATCCAAGAATCAGCGCAAGATTCTGATCTACTCCCCCGATCCGGGAGAAAACTGTTCCCGTGGCAAGAGTGGCAAGTGAGACTAGGACTGTTTCCCAACCAACAAAAATAAAATAAGAGAGCATTCCGGGAAGGATGCTGCCCTTTACTCCAAATGATGCTCGCGCCAAAACCATAGTTGGTGCATTTGAACGCTTGCCGGCCAGAGAGCTAATGCCCACAAGAAGAAATGAAGCAATCGTTCCGATTATCGCTGCGAAGGTTGCCTGTCTAAAGGAGATTCCGAATCCCAAAAAGAACGATCCGTAGGAAAGTGCCAAGAGCGAAACGTTGGCCCCCGCCCATGGCCAAAACAGGGAGCGTGCTGATCCTTTTCGTTCAGCTTCTTGAATCGTATTGGGGCCATTTATTTCAAGATCAAATGCCGACATTCCTACTTTTTCTCACTTTTACGGTACTTGAAGTATGCAGCTGCACCCAGAATCAGAAGAATTACAAATACAGCTACACCTATAGGAATCGATGAAGTTTTCTCAATTTCGGCGGTAGTTGTGGGAACTGCTTCGGCATATTCAGGTGAGGCGTTGAAGGTGTATTCGCCCTCAATAACATGACCATCTTGGCCAACAACCCGATATTTAACTATGAATACTCCTGCAGCACTTTGCCCCGAAAGCTTGGTCACTATCTTTGCGCCTTCAATGACAGCATCATCGTAACTAACTACTAATCCTGTTGAGTCAGTAACTTCAATTGAATTAAGGATCTCTCCATCCAAGTTCTGCAATTCACCACTGAACTCAATCATTACTTGCGTTGGAATTGGACTTACGTTAGCAAACTGATCAGGAAATGAGGAAACTATTTCGACATGAGCAGAAGAAATTGGCACTGAAAGCAGTGTCAAACAAACAACTACGAACGAGAAAAATAATTTACGCATGTTATTAGTTTAGTCTAGGAAGAAATCAAGAAGGAAATCCTTAGTACCAGGAGTTACTGAGTACTTCTCTAAATCTGTGATTCCCTCACTGGCTAGTAAAAGATCATCAACGAAGAAGTTTCCTGTGCATTCTTTGGCATCTCGATTAAAGATGATGTATGCCGCATCTGCCAAAATCTCCGGTGTGCGACCTGCTGCAGCATCGATTCCCGGAATCATTTGCAGGGCCGCTGTATCAATAACTGTTCGAGGCCACAAAGCATTGACGCCAATACCATCACGCTTGAACTCTTCTGCCATGCCAAGAACACACATACTCATTCCGTACTTTGCCATTGTGTAAGCAACATGATTTTTAAACCACACTGGCTTCATAGACAAAGGTGGTGAAAGGTTCAAGATGTGCGGGTTTCGTCCCTCGGCTGCTGATTTACGAAGATGCGGCAACGCGGCTTGTGACGTTAAGAAGGTTCCGCGCACATTTACATCAAACATTAAATCAAAACGCTTTGCAGGGGTTTGATCGGTACGGGTTAAATTAATCGCGCTTGCATTATTGATAAGAATATCTATTCCACCAAAGGCTTCTGCTGCTTGACTGACCGCCGCTTCTATCTGCAACTCATCACGCAAATCGCATTGAATAGCCAGCGCTTTGCCACCAGCGGCTTCGATTTCTGCTGCAGCGGTGTGAATCGTGCCCGGCAGCTTTGGGTTGGGATCAGAAGTCTTGGCAGCAATTGCAATTGATGCCCCGTCTCGCGCAGCGCGCAATGCGATGGCAAGTCCGATTCCACGAGATCCGCCTGTTATAAAAATGCGTTTTCCTGCAAGTGACATTTATTTACCCTTCTTAGACATGAACTTCATGAACGCTTCCATAGCTTCATCTGATTGCAACGCCATTGAGAAAATCTCGAACTCAGCCTTCATGATCGCGGCAACTGCGTCGTGATTTTTTGCTTTCAAAAGCGCTTTCGTATTAATGATTGCCTGCGGTGGTTGGTCGGCAATGTGTTGTGCGATCTTCATGACATGTGCGAGAGGATCGTCAGCTTTTGCAGCAGCTAAGCCCATCTCAATAGCTGAATCTGCATCAAAGCTCTCACCTGTCATGAAGATGCGTGCTGCTCGCTGATAGCCAACTAACTGTGGGAATAAGTAGCTCGATCCCGCTTCAGGTACCAACCCCAACGAGGCAAATGGCATTGAAAAATTGGCGGTTGGCCCAGCAATTACAACATCGCAGTGAAGCAACATTGTTGTGCCAACTCCAACAGCATTTCCTTTAACAGCAGCAAGCAAAGGCTTTGGAAAGTTAAGAAGTGCTGCCAAAAATTTGGCAACCTCTGAATCATCTGATGTTGGTGGATTATTCATGAAATCCATGATGTCGTTGCCAGCCGTGAAATGTTCACCCTCAGCCGTAAGCACTACAGCTCGGATTCCGAAATCCCCAGCAGCATCATTGAGGGCTGTTGCCAAATCTGAATACATAGACCGTGTTAATGCATTCATCTTCTCAGGTCGGTTAAAGCTGAGGGCTAGCACTCGTCCCTCTAGTTTGTGCAAGATTTCGCTCATCTGGGCATCTTATGGGGTGACTCGCGCAATTAAAAAGAGCACAATGAGGACACGCGGAGGGGCGGTTCTACACATGGCACGAGACATAACTATTTCAACACGTGAGTTAACTCCATTTGAACAATTGGTTTTGGAGTTGGTCTGCGAAGGGAAATCAAACGGAGCTATCGCTCTTCAGACATCACACAGTGAAAAAGTGATTGAAAACACCGTGAGCCGTAGTGCGCAAGTATTTGGAATTAAATCAGATAGTGAAACCAACCTTCGAGTCCTTCTAGCACTTGCTTATCGTGCCCATTACGGTGACAGCGCTTTTGATAAGTTGAATATTCCTTGTTCTCATTTGGAAGTTGGTCCAGATGGAAAGTCGATGTGTAATCGTCACATCGACTGAGGGCAACCACTCTGTAGTTTTCATCGAGTGGTGACCCTCGCACTTTCGAACTAATCACATCTCCTCTCGGAGTAGACATGGCACTGTATTGATTTTCTGATCAGTGCCTAAAAGGGAGAGAGAAGTAAATGAAACGAAGAACTTTTGACAAGCTAGTCTCATATGTCGGCTTGGGATTAGCTGTACTGCTTTTTATCTTTGCTGGATTACTTAATTTCGGTGGTGGTTTTGCAAACGAGAATGTGCGAACTCAATTAGCCAATCAAAATATTGCATTCCCTATTGAAGCCGGACTACCTGCAAACACCAAGGATCAACTTACTAAGTGGGCTGGCAAGCAGGTAGTAAATGGCGAAATGGCTCGGGATTACTCAGATCTATTCATCCTTGAACACATGAACGCATCTGCTACTGCTGTAATGGGCAAGCCTGCAACCTACTCTGAAGTTTCTTCAGCTTACTTAACCGCACAGCGATCAAGTGGAACAGATGCTGCGCAGTTACAGAAATTATCTGATCTTCGTGATTCGTTGTTCATGGGAAACACTCTTCGAGGCATGCTCCTTCAGGCATATGCATTCGGAATGATGGGTGTCATTGCAGGGTATGCAGCTATTGCATCTCTTGTTGGTGGTTTTGTGTTTCTTCTGTTAGCAATTGCAGGGTTGATGCATATTCGTCGTACTCCTGAGGATGCGACGATTTAACCCCCAACTCTCCGTGAGGGGCTAAAAAAGCGCCCCTGGGTTTATCCCAGGGGCGCTCTCCTTTGCAATCTTTTTCTCTTTAGCGCTCTAGCTTTCCTGCGATAAAGTCTTCAGTCTTCTGATGAGCTGCCTCATCTGTGTACTGAGTTGGCGGTGTCTTCATGAAGTAACTAGATGGTGAGAGCAACGCTCCACCAATCTTGCGATCAAGACCGATCTTTGCGCAACGAAGCGCATCGATGATTACACCAGCTGAGTTAGGTGAATCCCAAACCTCCAACTTGTATTCAAGGTTGAGAGGAACATCGCCAAATGCACGGCCTTCGAGGCGAACGTAGGCCCACTTGCGATCATCTAGCCATGGAATGTAATCAGAAGGTCCAATGTGAACATTCTTTTCCCCCAGGTCATGGTTTAACTGTGAAGTCACAGAGTTTGTCTTTGAAATTTTCTTTGATTCAAGACGATCACGCTCGAGCATGTTCTTGAAGTCCATGTTTCCACCAACATTTAATTGGTAGGTACGGTCTAGGTGAACGCCACGATCCTGGAACAACTT